>DWXS01000044.1 GCA_019119045.1 Candidatus Mailhella merdavium
ATATGTTGATTTTGTTCCATGGTGATTCGTATTGTTTTATGAGAATATTGAGTAAATATTTTATAAGAATACATTTTCGATTCTACACTTCTGCCTTTATTAAAGATAAGGGAAGCACGGTTATATCCATGGGCTGTATCTCTAATCAGAAAGGGAGAGACAGAATATCGGCCCGACAGTCCTAATAGGCTGTCGGGCAGATATTGTTTTAGCTTAATTACCTTGGCAAGAATTACGTCGGAAAATGTATTTACGGCGATGGTATTTTTTGTACAGACAGAAAGTATCGGTAACGTCTTACTTCAGATAGGTGTTGAAGAACGTTACCATCTTGTCCCAGGGGATGATATCCATCCTGTCGTACAAATCCACATGGCTGGCGTTGGGAATAATCATCAGTTCCTTATTGTCTCCCGAGAGTTTTTTGAAGGCATCTTCGCTGAAATAGCGGGAATGGGCTTTTTCTCCATGGATAAGAAGTACCGCATTGCGGATTTCTCCCGAATATTGCAGGAGCGGCATGGTCATGAAGGATAAGGCCGAGGTGGTGTTCCAGCCTGAGCCGCCGTTGAGCGAACGGGGATGATAACCCCGCTTTGTTTTATAATAGTCGTAGTAATCTTTGACGAACTGTGGTTCGTCTCCGTTGAGTTTGTCCGGCAGGCCTCCGGCTGACGCAATGGTACCGGACTGCGCGTCTTTTGTGCGCTGTTCGTTCAGTTTTGTACGCAGTTCATAGCGGGCATTTGCATCCATGGCGTCAAAATAGCCGTTGGCGGTGACGCGGCTCATATCATACATGGTGGAAGCCACCGTTGCCTTGATGCGTGTATCCATGGAGGCGGCGTTGAGTCCCATGCCGCCGAAGCCGCAAATGCCGATGATCCCGATGCGGTTTGTATCCACATCGTCCCGCGTGGTCAGATAGTCCACGGCGGCGCAGAAATCTTCCGTATTGATGTCTGGAGAGGCCACATTGCGCGGGAAACCGCCGCTTTCTCCGGTGAAGGAGGGATCGAAGGCCAGTGTCAGAAAGCCGCGTTCGGCCATGGTCTGGGCATAGAGGCCGGAAGCCTGTTCCTTGACGGCGCCGAAAGGCCCGCTGACGGCTATGGCCGCCATTTTGCCGCTGTTCTGTTTGGGAATATAGAGATCTGCCGCCAGTGTGATGCCATAGCGATTCTGAAAGGTGACTTTCTGGTGATTGACCTTGTCGCTCTGCGGGAATGTTTTGTCCCATTTCTGTTCGAGAGTCATACTGCTATCCCCGGTGTTGTTTGTGCCGGAATTGTTGTCGGCTGCAAGGGCCGATCCGGAAAAGATGAGAGGAATACCTAACATAATGCCGAGTATCAGCGCGCGGCTTCTGCCGGACATATTCATGCGGGGCCTCCTTGCTATTTGTGCCGAATGAGACACGCTGGGGTTTTGACCTGTTGTTTCAGCAAACATAGGAGGACAAATCTATAATAGCAAATACTTATATTGAATGATTTACTATAGTTTTTAAGCATGAATATGTCTGAAGCAGAGGCGGAACAGGAGCCTTACCTGAGGGTAGTTTTGATAATGGACAGAAAACATAACTGTCCGGGAGCGTCGCAGTGCTGCATGGCACGGCAGGAGCTACTCCTTGGATTCAGAAACATTGCGGTGCAAAAAGGTGGAGTCGGGGGAACCCTCTCCCGAAAGGAGGTCAGGCACTAACGGGCAGGCAGCGGGCTTGTCGTTCACAGACGGGCCGCTTGTAATATGAAAAGGATGTCGTGGAAGTGGGGGAAATAGCTGCTGCTGAAGAGAATTGTTTCGTGTTATTTATATTGGTGCAGGAGAATATGTATTTTCATGCTCTGCCGCAGGTTGTTCCAGAGTATGGGCATATAGGGAGAACGGTGTTCAGGTTCATCATATGGTGAAAAATTGGAAAGCAGTATAAAATATTCGGACGATGTCTTGTCGAATAGAGGGTTATTTTTGAGCCTGGAGCAACTATAAAATGTATTTTGAAAGGATGTGGACCGTATATATTGGCGAGGCCGGGGAACAGAGCCCCGGCCCCGGATGTACTGGAAAATCAGATTAGAATGTGAAGCGGATTCCGAGCAGGAACTGGTGCATGTCGTTGTCGTTGCTGTTGATGTGGAATCCTGCAAGATTGCTGCTCTTTCCATCGCCGAAAGAGGCATAGCGATAGCTTAGATCAGCAGAAATGCTGTCGGTGAAGGCATAGGAGCAGCCCAGGCCTACGTTCCAGGCAAAATTGGTGTCCATGTTGGAGCCGAATTTGGCGGAATCTCCAAGGGTTGTGAATACCTTGCCCTTTGTATCGACAAACCCCATACCCAGACCTGCTCCGACATAGGGAGTGAAGTTCGTGCTGTTGTGCCAGTCAAGGTAGATGTTGGCGAACAGGCTCTGAATATCGACTTCCGCCTTGTTGGAGAAGCCGTTTGAGAAGTGCTTCGTATGAGCAACGCTGGTCTAGGCCATGTATTCGAGTTCAGCTCTGAGCGGAAGAGCGTAGTTGGTGTTGAAATCGTATCCGACAGCCAGACCGCCGCCGAAGCTGCCTTCATTGTTGTCCAGACTTATTCCGGGTAGACCGGAAAGATTCGCGTCAAGGCTCTGAAGCGCCCCTCCTATTTTAGGGGTGACGTAAATTCCGTAGTTCGCAGCATGGGCAAGCGCCGGTACAGCCAGTAACACAGCAAGAATGAAAGCGGTAATCTTTTTCATAATCCCTCCACTAAAAATTTGTTGGCTTTCTATTTTCTTTAAACAGGAATAGCAAGCATTTTTTTTTTGATGAAAAACAGGATTTTTTTGTTGGTATCAGCTAATTATTTGATAATATTTATTAAAATAGGAAAAAAGTTTGTGAAAAATTTCTTGTTTTCCGATATAGAGATGAAGAGGGAAGGGAAACAGACGTGGAGTCAGCGTGGCAGAATGTCCAGGCCAGGCTGGAGCTGTTTATTCAGGTTTTTTTAACGATTTAAAAAGGCGGTCGGCTTTTTCCTGTCTTAAAAGCCGCCGCCTTTTCAGGGGCTGTCCGCCTTGCCCACGGCAATATTTGTTGTCTTGGAAAAGGTGAAAATGGGGGGCGCCGCAGCTGAGAGGGGCCATGCTGCGGCGCCGCCGTTACCCTGCGCCAGGAAGACTCCGCAATTATCTTCCGCGCCCGGGAGCGGCAAAGAGTTCAGGCCGTTTTCAGCGCGCTGCTGAGTCGGCTCATGGCTTCAAGAGTGCTTTCAGGAGAGGAAAAGGCTGTAAAGCGTGCATAGCCCTCACCGGAGGGGCCGAAGCCCGATCCCGGCGTGCATACCACAGCGGCGCGATCCAGCAGGAACTGGAAAAATTCCCATGAATTCATGTGCTGCGGTGTACGCACCCACAGATAGGGAGCATGAACGCCGCCGTACACGCTAAGACCGAGATTTTTCATCGTTTCGCGCATCAGGGTCGCATTGCTCCGGTAGATACGGATCACATCCTGCGTCTGTTTGCGTCCTTCAGGGGAACAGGCCGCCTGCGCGGCTTTCTGTACGATGTAGGGGCAGCCGTTATACTTGGTGGTCTGACGGCGCGCCCACATATCGTGGAGCTGTCCGTTTCCTCCCACGTTCAGGCGAGAGGGCACGACGGCAAAGGCGCAGCGCAGGCCCGTGAATCCCGCACTCTTGGAGAAACTGCGAAATTCTACGGCAACTTCTTCCGCACCGGGGATTTCATAAATACTGTGTGGAATATCGTCCTGAGAGTCGTCGATAAAACATTCATAGGCCGCGTCAAACATGATCAGCATGCCGTTGCGCTGAGCATAATGTACCCATGCTTCGAGCGTGCTGCGGTTCAACGCTGTGCCCGTGGGATTGTTCGGAGAGCAGAGGTAAAGTACGTCCGGCGCTATTTCGGGGAAGGGGGGGATGAAATTGTTTTCCGCCGTGCAGGGCAGATAGCGAATACCGCTCCAACCCTGTTCCGTCCATGTTCCGCCCCGTCCGGCCATGCAGTTGGAATCCACATAGACGGGATATACGGGATCCGTGACGGCCACAGTTGTTTCTGGGGCAAACAGTTCCTGAAAATTGCCGAGATCGCATTTTGCGCCGTCGCTGATGAAAATGTCGTCGGGAGATATGCTCACGCCGCGCGCGGCATACTCCAGGGCCAGAGCTTCACGCAGGAAGGGGTACCCCTGTTCCGGGCCGTAGCCGTGAAAAGTTTCCGAACTGCCCATGTCGTCTACCGCGGCATGGAGCGCATTAATGACGCAGGGAACAAGAGGCTGGGTCACATCGCCTATGCCCATGCTGATGACATTGGTATCGGGATGATCAGCACGGAACTTCGCCACGCGGTGGGCAATTTCTGCAAACAGATAGGATTTGCCCATGCGGGCATAATGGGGATTGATGCGCAGCATACAATATCCTTTTTATCAGAATGGAAGGGACGGTAATCTGTCCGTCGAGTTATCGTCAGGCCGCTCCGGAGTTCTGGTCGGGCCAGTCTCCTTCAAAGACGGTAACGGCTTCGCCGGTCATGAAGATATGATTGTTGTCGCGCCATTCTATATCCAGCGGTCCGCCGGGCAGGTGAACGCGCACCTTGCGGGAGACAAGATTGCAGCGCATGGCGGCGACGGCGGCCGCACAGGCTCCTGTACCGCAGGCTCGGGTTTCCCCCGCACCGCGTTCCCAGACGCGCATGTCCAGATCGTGAGCTGAACGTACATGAATGAATTCGGTATTGATGCGACGCGGGAACATGGGGTGATGTTCAAAGAGCGGGCCGAGATGTTCGAGATCCAGAGAGGCTATATCGGGCAGGAAAAGAACGGCGTGGGGGTTGCCCACGGAAAGGCAGGTGACTTCCCAGTTTCTGCCGTCCACACGCAGGGGACGACGGATGAAATCCTCCCCTTCGGCCAGTCTGGTGTTCAGTGGAATACGGGCCGGAACCCATTCCGGTTCTCCCATGTCTACCGTAACCATGCCGGCATCCTTGGAGATTTCAAGATGACGCAGACCTGCTCCGGTTTCCACCGTCGGATCATGGCGGGATATCAGGCCGCGCGTCAGAGCATAGCGTCCGACGCAGCGTATGCCGTTGCCGCACATTTCCGATTCGCTGCCGTCGCTGTTGAACATGCGCATTCTGATGTCTGCAACAGAAGAGGGCAGAATGAGGATAAGTCCGTCCGATCCTATGCCGCGATGACGATCGCTGACTGCAACGGCCAGCTTTTTAAGTTCCTCATCATCCGCGGGCAGGGCTGTGGTAAAGCCGTCCATATAGACATAGTCGTTGCCGAGGCCGTGCATTTTGACAAAGTGCATCATGACAGTGTTCCGTTGAGTGATGGGGAGAGGATTACAACACGTCCTCGGTGGCCGGAGTCACGTCGCCGGCATGGCGCTGACTGGTGTGCTGTCGCGCCAGAGCCGCACGTGCTTCCAGAGGCATGACTTTCACAAAAAGGGGCAATTCCGCTTCCCAGTTGGCAAGGAGGGCTTCCGCCCGGGGACTGCCCGTATGACGGACATGCCGTTCCAGCATATCGCGCAGCAGAGCCTTGTCTTCTTCCGTCCAGACGGATTCCAGATCCACGCTGTCGGTATTGCAGCGATTCTGGAAGCGTTCGTCCCTGTCATAGACAAAAGCTACGCCGCCGCTCATACCGGCCGCGAAGTTGTAGCCGCAGCTTCCCAGCACGACCACCACGCCGCCGGTCATGTATTCGCAGGCGTGATCTCCCGCGCCTTCGGCAACGCACAGTGCGCCGCTGTTACGCACGGCAAGGCGTTCCCCAGCACGGCCACGGAAATAGGCTTCGCCGCCCGTCGCTCCGTACAGTGCGACGTTGCCCGTAATGGATTGCCCGGGTTCCATGCCGCTGCCTTCCGCATCGGCGGGGCGTACAATCAGCCGGCCGCCGCACAGCCCCTTTCCTGCATAGTCGTTGGCGTCTCCCTCCACAGTGATTTCCACGCCGGGGGCAAGGAAGGCCCCCAGACTCTGTCCGGCCGACCCGCGCAGCAGAGCGCGGAAGAAGGTGCCGTTTGCGGCTTTGCTCTCCAGATAATTCATGCCGTAACGGCGTACCAGTGCGCCGGACAGCAGCGCACCCACAGCGCGATCCGCATTGCGAATCGCAGCGGAGAAAACGCGGGGCGCGGCTCCCTTTTCCATGATTTCAAAACAGGCGTCGAGCATATCCTGATCCAGAGCGGAAGGAGTGCTTGTTCCGTTTGCGCCGCACTGTTCGGGCCGGGAAGGCAGGGGGAGGCCGAGCAGTTCCGTCCAGTCCGGCAGTGCGCGTTTGCCTGTGGCGGATCTGGGCGTCAGCAGATCGATACGATCGCGAGCCGAGGCCAGATCGGGCAAACCGAGAGCCGCCAGATGACGACGAACGTCTTCCGCAACAAATCGCAGGTAGTTCAACACATGCGCAGGCTTTCCGGCAAAGCGGCGGCGCAGCTCTCTGTCCTGTGTGGCAATACCCGCCGGACAGCGTCCTTCATGGCATTTGCGGCACATGATGCAGCCGCTGCTCACCAGTAACGCGGTTCCGAAGCCGAATTCATCCGCACCGAGTATCGCCGCGATGACGATATCCCGTCCGCTGTGCAGGCCGCCGTCCGTCTGAAGACGTATTCTGTCGCGCAGTCCGCTGGCAAGAAGCGCACGATGAGCTTCCGCCAGACCCAGTTCCCAGGGGGAACCGCAGTGACGAACGGCAGAAAGCGGAGCGGCGCCTGTGCCGCCGTCGTGGCCGGAAATCAGAATACCGTCTGCGCCTGCCTTGGCCACACCGACGGCAACGGTTCCGACACCGCTTTCCGCAGCGAGCTTGACCGAAATGCGGGCAGAGGGATTGACCCGGCGCAGGTCGTAAATAAGCTGCGCCAGATCTTCAATGGAATAAATGTCATGGTGCGGCGGAGGAGAAACAAGCGTCACCCCGGGCATGGTGCGGCGCAGTCTGGCTACTTCTTCCGTAACTTTGGCTGCGGGCAGCTGTCCGCCTTCACCGGGCTTTGCGCCCTGCGCAATCTTGATCTGAATTTCATCCGCATCAACAAGGTATTCAAGGGTGACGCCAAAGCGTCCCGACGCTACCTGCCGGATGCGCGAGCGGCTGTCGCCTTCTGCTTCGTTGCGGCCGCGGGCGGTATCTTCTCCGCCTTCCCCGCTGTTGGATCTTGCTCCTGCGGCGTTACAGGCGCGGGCCACGCAGATGTGTGCCTCGGAACTGATTGCCCCCAGAGACATGGCCGCGCCCACAAAGCGGGTCATGATCTGTTCAGCCTGTTCCACACGATCCAGCGGCAAGGGCTGGGAGCCGCCTGTCAGCTCCAGGCAGGAACGGAGCGTGAAGGCCGGTTCTGGCGCGTCGGCCAGCGCGGCAAAGGCTGCAAAGGCTTCGGCGTCGCTTGCGTCGTTATTGGAAAATCCCGTGGCGCGTTGCAGCAGACGCACGCTTTCCCTATTCCAGAAACGCGGTTCTGCAGGAATTTTCCCTTCCTTTTCGAGTCGTTGAGCTGCGATGAATTCCGCTGCGAACTCGTCCAGACCGAGGCCGCCGTCAGGACTGGAGGAGCCGAGACGAACCGGTGTGCCGGTGAGATATTTTTCGGCAAAGGCCTCGTTCATGCCGATACATTCAAAGAAGTGCCCGCCCCGGAAGCTGCGCAGCGTGGAGATACCCAGTCTGGCCATGGCCTTGAGCAGGCCCTTGCGCAGAGCCGTGATATAGGAGGCCCGAGCTTCTTCCGGGCTGACTCCCGAATCCGCTCCGAGTTCTCCGGCATCATCCAGTGCGCCGCGGGGACAGATGGCGTCCGCTCCGCAGGCAATGAGCTGGGCCATGTGCATGGGTTCCCACGCGTCATCGTTTTCGGAAATGATGCCGCACAGATGACGTTTGCCCGCGCGGATGAGATGATTATGCAGCGCCGAGGCTGCAAGCAGAGAAGGCAGAGGGACGTAGCCCGTTTTCCTGCCGCGGGCGTCGTCGAGAATGAGCAGTGTCGCTCCGTGTTCCAGTGCATCATCTGCCGATTTGAAAAGCTGTTCCAGACCGGTGCGCAGGGCCTCGCCCGCCTCTTTCTGCTGTGAAGGAAGAGACCAGACGGCATCAAGCTGTGCGGGGCGCAGCTTGTCATGCCTTGCGATGCGCAGGCGGTGCATGTCTTCCCGCTGAAGGAAGGGATGGGGCAGACGCAGGCGGAACAGTTTTTCGGGTTCCTGCGCCAGAAGATTACCTTCCGGGCCGACATAGCTCATGAGCGACATGGAAAGCTCTTCGCGCAGCGGATCGATGGGCGGATTCGTCACCTGCGCGAAACGCTGGCGGAAATAATCGAAGAAGGGGCGCGGCGCATCGTCGAGCGCGGCCAGAGGTTCGTCGTCTCCTGTGGACAGTACGGGTTCCTGACCCTTGAGTGCCATGTGCCGCAAGGCATCCCGATCTCTGCGGGAACGAACCCTGGTGCATGCTTTCGTTTCCGATATGCTTTCTTCCCTGTTTCCTGAAGGGAAGAGATCGGCCGTACCCAGACTGCACTGCATCTGCCAGCGGCGATAGGGATGTTCGCGTACTACCTGTCCCTTGAGTTCGGCATCGCTGATCAGTCGATGCTGGATCAGATCGACCATGAACATGCGCCGAGAGCCAAGTTGACGACGCTGTGTTCCGGGCTGAGCCGCATTTCCCCGGGCAAGGCTTACTCCGCTTTCAGAAGCAAAGACCAGCAGACCCTCACGGCTGAGGCTGTAACGTCCGGGGCGCAGCGCATTGCGGTCGAGCATGGCTCCCACGCGGCGGAAACCGTCGGTGAATACCAGGGCGGAGGGGCCGTCCCAGGCTTCCATCATGGCCGCGTGCCAGTCATAAAAGGCACGCTTGTTATCACCCATGACAAAGGCTCTGCCGAAGGGCTCCGGAAGCAGCATCATCAGGGAGTGAGGCAAAGCTCTGCCGCCCCGGGTGAGCAGTTCAAGCACGTTGTCCAGTGCGGAAGAGTCGCTGCCGTCTTCCTCTATGACGGGTTTGAGGGCATCCGGCGAAGGAAACAGGGGAGAGGAAAGAGCCGCTTCCCGGATCTTCATGTGCGTGAGGTTGCTTTGCAGCGTGTTGATTTCGCCGTTGTGGGCCAGCATACGGAAGGGCTGTGCCAGACGCCAGCGCGGCATGGTGTTGGTGCTGAAGCGTTCATGAAAGACGGCAAAGGGCGCGGAAAAATGGGAGTCGGCAAGATCGGGATAGAATTCCGCCAGTCTGCCGCCGGTGAGCATGGCCTTATAGACGATGCTGCGGGAAGAAAGGCTGGCAACATAGAAATCTTCCAGGCCGGGAACGCCGATTGCGGCGCGTTCCATATGCTTGCGCGCCAGATACAGGCGGCGTTCCAGTTCTTCACCCGGCTCAAGCAGAGGAGAGACGACGGCGGGAAGATGGCTGGAGGCCGTGCCGGAAACAGAGGCCGTGTTCGCGCGCGGCAGAACAAGAATCTGTATGATATGCGGCATTTGTGCGCGCGCCTGCGGGCCGAGGGCTTCGGGGCGAACCGGCACGTCACGTCCGTCCTTCAGCTCAAGATCGTGGGCGGCAAGAGCCTCCCGCACGATAGCCATGGCTTTCTTTTCCGCCACGGCATCGCGCGGCAGAAAAAGCTGTCCGAATCCGAAAACAGAGGGCAGTGTCCAGAAGCGGCTGAGAAAATCGAGAGGCAGAGGAAGGAGAAGCCCTGCTCCGTCGCCTTCGCCGCGACCGGAGGCAAGTCCGCCGCGGTGGGCGAGGCTGGTCATGGCGGAAAGCGCGTCTTCAATAACTCTGTGGGCGGGGCGTCCGTCAAGGCGGGCTACGAAACCGACGCCGCAGGCGTCATGTTCGCGGCCGGGATGGTCAAGGCTGATATGCTGTCGTGTCATCATGAAAGCACCGATCATGTTTGCGGACCATGAAGGTGGCGCGTGTGTTTTGGGGGATCTCCCGGAAAAATAGCTGGAGCAGAGTGAGGCGCGGCCCCGCGCCCCGCCGGGATAGTTTCAAAGTTCCATCCGGAGCGGCGAACCGGGAAGAGTTCGTCCGCACCGGATGGAACAGCCTTTACGGCTGCCTGTGTATCAAGCGGCCGCTGGACTAGTGGGTCCAGAGCATCTCCGCGTATTTGGGCAGGGGCCAGAGAGCGTCGTCCGTCATGGCTTCCAGCGCGTCACAGTGTTCGCGGCAGCGTGCCATAATCGGCAGCAGCGTGTCGCGTGCGGCACGGGCGCGGGCAGGGGCGTCTTCCTTCTTCGCCATTTCCTCACGGGCAGCCGCCAGTTCATCCAGAGCGGCCATCAGTTCGGTGTTGTGCGTACGGAAGGCTGTATAACGACGTTCTTCCGGGCTGCTGGTAGAGGCGCCTTCCACGGCGCGTATTGCGGCCACGAGACCCGCGGCTTCACTTTGAGCGCGCAGGGTGACGGGCAATATGCTTTCGCGCAGCATGCGTTCCAGTACGGAAGCTTCGAGGCCGACGCTCAGGGCATAGTTTTCCTGGAGGATTTCCTGACGGGCGAGAATTTCCGCTTCGGACAGAACCTTGTTGCGCAGAAACACTTCCATGACTTCGGGATCATCATAATGTTCCAGCGCGGCTACGGTATCCTTGAGGTTGGGCAGACCGCGACGGGCAGCTTCTTCCGGCCATTCGGCGGAATAGCCGTTGCCGTTGAACACCACGGGCATATGTTCGCGGAAGAGGCGGGGCAGCAGTTCTTTCAATGCGTCGTTGAGTTCCTTGCCGTCCTTCAGGGCTTTTTCGAGTTCCGTGGCAATGTCGTCCAGGGCGCAGGCAACGGCGCTGTTCAAAGCAATGTTGGCCGGAGCAATGGATTGCGAGGAACCCACGGCGCGGAATTCAAACTTGTTGCCGGTAAAGGCAAAGGGGCTGGTTCTGTTGCGGTCGGAGTAGTCCCGCGGCAGAGGCGGCAGGGTGGTCACGCCGATTTCCATGGTGGTGTTTCTGGCGTGTGCGGGCTGTTCGCCGATGATTCCCAGCAGGGTATCCTGCAGCAGATCGCCAAGGTAGACGGAGATGATCGCCGGCGGAGCTTCGTTGGCGCCGAGGCGATGATCGTTGCCCGCTCCGATGGTGCCGAGGCGCAGAGCCATGGAATGCTTGTGAACTGCGCGCAGAACCGCAGCGAGGAAGACCAGGAACTGAGCGTTGGTGCTGGGCGTGTCGCCGGGATCGAGCAGATTGCGGCCGTAGGAGGTACACAGAGACCAGTTGTTATGCTTGCCGCTGCCGTTTACTCCGTCGAAGGGCTTTTCGTGCAGCAGGCAGACGAAACCATGTTCGGGGGCCACATGGCGCAGCATGTTCATCATGAGCATGTTGTGGTCTGTGGCGATATTTACTTCCTCATACAGAGGGGCCATTTCAAACTGACCGGGAGCCACTTCGTTGTGACGGGTGCGCACGGGAATGCCCAGAGCGATAAGACGGCTTTCCACATCCTGCATGAAGGCCATAACGCGGCTGGGAACAGCACCGAAGTAATGATCTTCCAGTTCCTGCCCCTTGGGAGAATGCAGACCGCTTAGAGTTCTTCCGGTCATGATCAGATCGGGACGCAGGGCCGCAAGACGACGATCGACCAGAAAATATTCCTGCTCCGCTCCCACCATGGGGCTGACATGCGTGGCGGTGGTGTCCCCGAAGATGCGCAGTATGCGCAATGCCTGACGGGAAACGGCTTCAATGGAACGCAGAAGAGGTGTCTTGCGATCCAGCGATTCTCCGGACCAGGAATAGAAAATGGTCGGAATGTGCAGGGTATTGCCCCCCTTGCCGGGCAGGATGAATACCGGAACCGTGGGATCCCAGGCGGTGTAGCCGCGCGCTTCAAAGGTGGAGCGTATGCCGCCGGACGGGAAGGACGATGCGTCCGGTTCGCCGCAAACCAGCATTTTGCCGGAAAATTCCTGAATGGCGTGTCCGTCTCCCGTGGGAGTGAGGAAGGCGTCGTGTTTTTCCGCAGTGACGCCCGTCATCGGCTGGAACCAGTGAGTGTAGTGCGTTGCGCCGCGTTCAAGAGCCCAGTCTCTGATTGCGCTGGCCACCACGTCGGCAATATCGGCGGGCAGGGGAGCGCGCCGCAGGATGGTTTGTTCCATCTTTTTATAGACATCACGCGGCAGACGCTCGCGCATGGCATGCAGGCCGAATACATCGCGTCCGAACAGTCGCTGCATGTCCACAACGGGCTGCAGCGGAGCCGGGCCGGATGACTCCTCGGGGGCGCTGGTGGAAAAAATCTCGCGAATAGCTTCCTGACGCGGTGAACTCATATGGCTTTCTCCTCAGATGCTGACTTTGCCCGCCTTGCGGCGGACATGACATGCCTCCTTAAGCAATAAGAATGCCAACAATGAAAAATGTTAAAAAATTTTAAAAAAGATCTGAATTTTCAATATAATAGCCAGGGTACTCCAAGAAAAATTTTAAAAATGAGGGGAAAGAAAAATCTACATTCTGGTAGATTTTAGACGTAGCGGAAAGCTGGGCCTGCCTGCGAAGCGGCGAAAACATACGTTCTTCCGATTTTCTACATATGTGTAGAAAATCGGCACAGCAAATATATTTTTCTACATAATGGTAGATTTTAGTTCGGATTTTCTCCCGGCAAATGCGGCGGATCATATATTTGGAAGGCTATGTCACAACAAACAGTTGATAAATAGCCATTTTTATAGGGGAGTATCAGAACTCCCCTACAAACTGTTATTTGCAGTTATCTATACTCATTTGGAATTTCGATATGAAGTGTCTCACACAATAA
>DWXS01000045.1 GCA_019119045.1 Candidatus Mailhella merdavium
AACCGGGGGACGTGCTCTCACCCAATCCGAAACCTTACGGAAAGGGGTGATTATTATGAGTACATATGAAGAATTAAGTTTGATCATAAGCATTGCACTACTGATCGTTGCCATTCTGAATATGAAAAATAAGAAATAGCCGTCCTGCTCTCGACAAAAATTCAGGAACGGCTATCTCTTATAGTTGCTTGTTAAATTGCGCCGGGTCGGGTGAATAGCGCTCACCTTCCGGCTCCCTTGTTAAGTATATTATATGTCAGACTGATTATTTTTTCAACCTTTATATTCTTTCCTGATATGTCATATTATCCTTTCTTTATTTTTCTGATATACAGACGGCAGCCGGGAGTTCAGGCTGCTCATGCTGCGCAGGCTGACCCCCAGGGTGGAGAGATTATGGAGCATAGCGGATGCGGCAGGCGGCAGAACCCCCAGAACGCCAGAGGCGATCAGCGCCCCGTTGAACCCGATAACGAAGCAATAGTTTGAATGAATGCGTTTCATAAGCGCCATGGCGATCCGGCGCAGTTCCGCCAGCTCCCACAGATTGTCGGCGGCAATGGTAATATCTGCAATCTCCCGCGCAATAGCGGCGCCGTCGCTGATCGCAATTCCCGCGTCCGCCTCGGACAGCGCCGGAGAATCGTTGATCCCATCTCCCACCATCAGGACAGTATGGCCTTCCCGCCGAAGTTTCGCCACGTAAGCCGCCTTATCCGCCGGAAGTACTTCCGCGCAGAAGTCATCTACCCCTGCCTGCGTTGCAATGGCTGCGGCAGTTCGCCTGCTGTCTCCGGTGAGCATGACTGCACGCTGAATCCCCATGATACGCAGTTCGTTCAACACCTCCCTGGTTTCCTCCCGGAGAGGATCGGCAATGCAGATCACAGCGGCCAGTTTCCCGCCGGCGGCCAGATACAGATGGGAATACTCCGACGGCAGAGCATCAAAGCGCTCCTGCTCCCCTTCCGGGATCCGGCACTGTTCGTCCTCAAACACAAAATGGGCGCTGCCGATCAGGACCTTTTCTCCGTTGACGGTACTGGCGATCCCATGTGCCACCAGATATTCCACTTTGGAATGATACTCTTCATGTCTCAGGCCGCGGCGCCTCGCTTCCGCTACAACGGCGTTTGCCATAGAATGAGGAAAATGTTCCTCCAGGCAGGCGGCCAACCGCAGCATTTCCTGTTCATCTTTGCCGCCGAAAGGAACCACCTGCGCCACCCGCGGGCAGGCGTAAGTCAGCGTGCCGGTTTTGTCAAAGACAATCGTATCCGCGGCGGCGACCGCCTCCAGAAATTTACCCCCTTTGACAGTAATATTGGCTCTTCCGGCCTCCCGCATCGCAGAAAGGACCGCCAGCGGCATGGCCAGTTTCAGCGCGCACGAAAAATCCACCATCAACACAGACAGCGCCCTGGACACATTCCGGGTGAGGGCAAGGCTCAGGATACTTCCCGCAAAGGTGTAGGGAACCAGCCTGTCGGCAAGGCTGGCCGCTTTGCTTTCGGCATCCGACTTCATCTGTTCCGACTGCTCGATCATGTGGATGATCTGGTCGTAACGGCTTTGACCGGAAACCTGCTTTACTTCAAAAACACATTCTCCTTCTTCCACAACGGTTCCGGCATAAACTGCCCCGCCGGGATGTTTGGGTACCGGAATGGATTCCCCTGTGAGAGAAGCCTGATTGACGGTAATTTCCCCTTCCAATACCAGGCCGTCCATGGGAATGACCCCGCCGGCCCGCACCACTACCGCGTCCCCGGGCCGGATCTGTGAGACTGGTACCAGAACCTCTCCCTGTCCGGTACGCACCCATACACGGTCTACGTTAAGCGACATACAGCGGGCAAGGTCTGCCACGGATTTTTTCCGTGTCCATTCCTCCAGCAGTTCACCTACTTCCAGCAAAAACATCACCATACCTGCAGTCCCAAAGTCCTTTCGGCAGACAGAAATGGAAACAGACAGGGCGTCCAGCAGTTCTACTTTCATATGCCTGTGGCGCAGGCAGCCAAGTCCCCGCTTCACAAACGGGATCATATGCCACAGAATACGGGCAATCCGCAGAGGAGACGGAAGAAACAGTGTACTGGCGGCTTTGTATAGAATCTTCCCTGCCAGCTTCTCCTCAAATTCACGGTTTAAAGCCCTGCTGCTGTGGGCCGGCAATGCCGTAGTCTCTTTTGCTTCCTTCCATGAAAAATGCCGGAGTTCATCCAGCATGGCCTGACGGTCTCCTTCATAATACAGGATGACACAGCAGGTACGTTCATGGACAATGGCGCGCCGGACCCATGGCTTTTCCTGCAGCCACGTCTCCAAAAGGTCGGCCTGTGGAATCGTCATCCGCTCCTGCTTCAGCTTCAGGCGGATACGTCCCCGGCTTTCATGCAATATGGTCGCGTTCATAAATTCCTCCTTCACGAAAAGAGGGAGCCGCCTGTGCGGCTCCCCGGTATCAATCATTCCTCTTCATTTTCCAGATTGGCGGCGGCAGCTTCTTCGGCATCTTTTGCCGCAAGTTCCTCGTTCAGCTCCTTAGCGGAAGCCAGAATGTCCGAAGCATTTTCCTGTACGGTCGTCACAGACTGCATAACGGAATCTTTCATGCGCAGGCCGGCAGCCGTCGCATGGACATAGGCTTTTTTCGCGTCCTTACTGGACAGCAGTTTTATACCGAAAGACCCGAATAATGTGCCTCCCGCAAAAAGAGCCAGTTTCATATAATTCTTCATAACAATTCTTCCTCCTTTTAAACCAGTGCCGCACCCAGGCTGCGGCAGGCCGCCAGCGCTTCCTCATCGGGAGTCTCGTTGCAGATCACACTGTCGCATACAAGCTTCATTCCATCATTGGCGCAGAGTTCCTCCCAGCTGCGCATCCATTCTCCGTCGCCCCAGCCATAGGAACCAAACAGCGCAATGTTCTTTCCCTTTAAACCGCTCTTGCAATCGGTAAACATTGGCTCGAATTCACTTTCTTCCAGCTGTTCATCTCCCATAGAAGGGCAGCCAAAAGCGATGGCGTCATAATTGCCGACCTGGTCTGAAGAGAACTCGGAAGGGGTAAGTACGGACACTTCCGCTCCTTTGTCCCTGGCGCCCTGTGCAACCGCCATAGCCATGGCCTCCGTATTTCCGGTGCCGCTCCAGTAAACAACTGCAATTTTACTCATAAAAAACAACCTTCCTTTCTACAGGTTTCTATTTTGAAAACATCAGACAGCTACCGTAAGCTGCTCGATAGATTTTCCCTGTTGCCACTGCTGAAAATATATTTTGCTGCATACATTATATTTTTCAAAAATACTCTTCGCCGCCTGTTCGTCTCCATAGACCTTCCAGCAGCCGGAACATTTGAAATTGCAGGCTTTGTTGTGGATGAATCCCCGGACGTCCTCCGGAGGATAACTTAAAAAGAGGCCGATCTCATGGGGGAAATTCTCCGGCCGACTGAAGTCGGCGCATCAGATGCATCACACAGGCGTTAAGATTTCCCGGCAGGTAGCCGTATTGCGTCAAAAGCTCCCTTGCGTGATCATCCGCCAGATCACTTTCCAGCGCATGAGGCCGGTAGGCATAGATCAGGGCATGCCCTTTACGGACCCTGAGCGGTACAATACGAATGCCTCTGGGAACCAGTTTCCTGTTTAAGCGAGACAGGGCTTTCGTCAGCTCCTTTCTGTCCGGGCAGGAGCAGGAAAACAGATTACCTGTCTTGATCCCCGCAAGAGTCGGCGCGCAATGACGAATCACTAAATCCTCGGACATGGTCACCTTCCTTTCATAAATCCCCAAATCCAAAAGTTGATTCACATCGGTTAGTAATTTCTAACTTGCGATTAAAAAAATAATCCTTTCTTTTTATACGGCTCCTTTCGGATCTCGCCAACCTCATATCCTGTATGGCGGATCGTATCCGCAATCGACTCTGTGTCAAGTTCTGTCTCCGAAAGGATCACTGTCTGCTTTTTGCTTCGGGAAGATGTTACCTTTTTGACCGGGAAGACATTACGCACTGCATCATTAATATGCGCCTCGCACATCCCGCACATCATTCCACTGACTTCGACTGTGTATCTCCACACTGCTCTTTCCCTCCGTTCCGGCAAAATAGGATTATTCTGTTTTTTGTTAGTTTAAGCTAACTAACTTTAGTATAATGCTTCTTTCTTCCCCTGTCAAGCAGTATATTTCTCCATTGTCAGGATCCGTTATGATACGCCCAGCTTCCACCGCGCCGTTTCTCTTTGCAGCTCCACCATACGCCGGTAGAGACCGCCCTGTTCCATCAGTTCTTCCGGCGTACCCTGCTGGGCCACGCGGCCGTTTTCCAGCACTACGATGTGGTCCGCT
>DWXS01000046.1 GCA_019119045.1 Candidatus Mailhella merdavium
GGGGAAGACGGGAGATGCGGGTGCGGGTGCGAGTCATAATAAGAAACACCCCCACGGGCGTGGGGAAGACTACGCTTAGCGAAAACAGACCGAACTCTACGAAGAAACACCCCCACGGGCGTGGGGAAGACAGTGGGATTTTATTGAACTTTTGGGGAAGAATCAAGCGGGATTGTCTTTGTCGCGGACAAGTTGCAGACCGGAGAGCAGGACTATTTCCCGTTTATGATCACCTCGTCCGTAGATGCGATATCCGGGAGCCTCCGGGATTTTTTGAAAAATCAGCAGGCCGCTTTCAGGCGGGCAATGGCTGTGCAGGTAATCGATCACCTTTTGCGCCACGTTGTCTCTGATGCCGGAAACAAAGACATTGGCGCGCGGTTCCACAAACCACAGTTTCAGTCTGCCCCGGATTGCGGGGGGAAGATTATTTGCCATAACGACGACCATTCTTTTCTCCTATCAGGGAATCCATATCCTTGACGATGCAGGCGAGGAGATCGTTTTTGATCACCTTGTCCCGAAAGGCGGATGCGACAACATGTTTATCGTATCGGCCCGCAAGTTCCCTGCACAGGGAAAAGGCAGGCTCGATGCAGAATTCTCCTTTGTACAGGTCGGCCATATCGTACACGAAGGGCAGAGGACTCCCGGAATGAACGAAGCCGAGATGGGGGGAATATCCCAGACTGTGAACGACAGAGCAGATGATGCCGTAGAGCGCAGCGTTGCAGGCCGTCAGGATTTTATTGACCGTATCGCTCAATTCGAATTTGCCGGGAACAAAGCTGCGTCCCTTCCAGCCGACGCCGTATTTCTGCGCTGTTGCAAGATACAGATCCCGGACGCGCTGACCTTCCATGCCCATCAGTTCCTGAAGGCTTTTATTGCGTATGTCCGCATCGGGAAAGCGGCGGGAAAACATGGCCCGGGCCACGGCGAGGCAAGACTCCGGATCGGAGCAAAGGCGGGCCTGACGCAGCATGTTGCGCGTATGCGATACGGGGCTTGTCCCTGCCGCGTAGAAGAGCAGGGAATCTTCGCCCACCCAGCACAGGCTGCAATTGGCGGCAGTCGCTGTCTTGACTGCTTCATGCGTGACGGAGGTTCCCGGCCCGAGCAGCAGACAGGATATCGTTGCAACGGGCAGACGGACACAGCCTCCCTGCGCGTCTATCCAGCGTATGCTGCTGTCGTCAATCTCAAGACGACCGTGTTCCAGATACAGAAAGGGATACTTGTCGACGACTCGGGGCAGAGTGTCTCTTGTGACGCGCACAAAAAGACGATTTACCTCTTTTTTCTCCGCAGATTCTTCCGGTCTCATGTCTTTTTCGGAATCCATAATGCTCCTTTTCCGGGATATTCCGGCCCGGAGCGGCGGGGCCGGGAGAACCCCCGGCCCCTTGTCGCAGATGGTATTCAGATTAACGGTACAAGGTCACATGACGTTCGCGGTAGCGTTTGGCCGTTCCGAAGCAGAGCGGAACATCCCGCAGCGTCCAGACTTCATCGCCGTCTTCATGGGCGCCGTCGCGCACGGTCAGGGTCGGAATCCGGTTTTTGGCGGCGGCCAGAGCGTCCGCAGCACAAAGAGCTTCTTCTTCCGAGGCAAAGACGCCGCGACCGATTCTTTCCGAAGGCGGGCAGTTGCGTCGGCCGAGGGACAGTTCCCAGACCGGATGCGTCAGCGCGTCTGCCAGACTCCGGGCTTCTTCCCCGGGCAGAGTCAGCACGCAGGCAAAGGCCATATCCTGCAAATAGTGCCGAAAGGTCATCTTGGCTCCGGAGCCGACAGGAGGCTTTCCTTCGGATGTCTTGGGCACCATCAGGGTCTGCCATGGGTCTTTTTCGTCGTATGAACTGCCTACCATATGAAAATCCGTCAGCAGGGGCGGCAGATAGGGCTTTTCATCCAGCCGGCGGGCATAGGCGCGCACGGTCTGCGTATGCTCCGCCATGCGGGCCAGCCATTCCCTTTGTTCTCCTCCACGTCCTGCGGCACAGCAGAGCAGCCCCAGCACGCCGGAACGGGTGGGGAAGGGAAGGCTTGTCCGGTTGCCGTAACGCGAATCCGATCCCCAGGATTGCAGGGGACCTTCCAGCCACAGGAGCAGTGCGTTCATGACGCAGACTCCGCGAGCTGTTCCACCGTGCGCGTCAGAAGCGTGCGAACAGCGTCTATGCCCCCGCCTTCAGGAAGGCCGTAGGTGGCTTCGGCAATTTTACCGTAAAGGGAGCCGGCCAGTTTTTCCTGAAGGGCAAGGCCTTCGTTCAGAGCCTTGATGCTGTTGTCCAGCCAGCCGCCGCCCGCGGCATGCTGTACGGGTTTTTCAAAGGACAGCTGCATGCGCTGACCGCGTCGCACCAGAATGCGCGCGTAATCCCAGGGGCAGGCTCCGGACTGCGTACTCTGACGCGCGGACGGAACGGCCACATACAAAGCCCGGACAAAGGCGTCCACGGCGGAGGCAATGTCATTTCCGCCCAGATTTTCCCAGAGCTGGCCCAGATCCAGCGATATATAACGGTAATATGTTGCCGAATTGTATTCCAGAGTTCCCATGTGGCCGGAGCCGGGCGTGTGTTCCCCGCTTTCCTGCACAAGGCGTGAATAATCGTCCAGAGCTGTGAAGAATTCCACCTCGTTGGCAACTCTGTGGGTGGACAGTGCGTGTGCAAAGGATGAGGCCGCCTGTACGTTCAGCGAGGCGTCCTGTGCGACCATGCGACCGAACAGTGCGATGTCCAGACCGTCCGCCGCGCTCTTGGCAAAGCTCAGGCATTTTCTGATCTTCGCCTTTTCGCTTTTGTCCAGAACAAGGACTTCTTCCGCGGCTTCCGCGCTCTTTTTCTTTTTTCCGGCTTTTTTTTCGCCGGGCAGGACGAAATCCGTTTCCGCCGCATACTGCGCCAGACGTTTTACTTCTTCCGGAGAAATGAAGAACAGCGTGTCGTCCGACAGCGCGGCCGCAATGCCGGAACCGCAGATGTCGGCCTTTTCGGCGGGCGCGCCCAGATCCCGGCAGGCCGCGCTGATCATTTCGGCCAGATGTTTTGTCCGTATGCCCGTGCTGAGGCCGAGATCGTGCAGGGCAAGACGGATCTGTCTTTTCCAGCACTGCGAGCTGACGCGCGCTCGCGGCACGCCGCCTACAAGCGCGCTTTTGGGCGCACCCACGTCGTCGCGGTTCAGGCAGGTGACGGGGAAGGACTGAAGAATGTGGAATTCAATGCCCAGACCTTTCAGCGGATTGTTTTTCATATGATTATTTCCTTATGAATTTTGGAGAATGAACAGGGGGATTCAGAGAGCAGGGACGACCTGAAGCAGACCGCAGCCGAAGGCGCGGGCACGGCCTATGCCCTGACAGACGGATTTGACGAAGGCTCCGTGATCCGTGACCTCGAGCCTTCCCGTGAGTCTGGCCCGGGCTATGGTTGCCGTCATCCCTTTTTTGTCGAAGCGATCCACATGCGTTTCCGCTACCTGAAGCATGTCTCGCCGGACGGAGAAGCCCCAGGCAGGCCCATGAGCGCAGAACCAGTCCTTTATGGCTTCCGGCCCGCATACGGGGATGATCCTGCCGCTGCGGTTGTCGCGTCGCGTCGGATTGACGACGACCTCGAAGCTGTAGGCCGGAGCCGACAGATAGCTTTCCGGGAGCAGAAGCGTTTCCAGCGTGCCGCGACGCGGAGTGCGGGGATCGCGATCCGAAAGAATGAGAACGCGGCTCATGCCCTGTTTCACGCCCTTGTCGACAAAAAGAATGCCGCTGCCGGACTGTTTGTCGTTCCCGCGCACGTTTTCAAAGAGATCATAAACGATGCGGTGCAGGGAGTAGCTGTCTGTCCAGCGCAGGGCGCGTCTGTCCGAGGGGGAAAGGAGATAACGGATCAGTCTGCGCATGAGCCTGCCTCCGATGCGGCTTCGGCCGCTGCTGATTCGTCGTCTGCGGATATCGTGCCGTAAAACTCTCGCGCCCAGCGCAGGCAGATGCGCTGCCGTGCATGTTCGAAGCGGAATTTCAGAAGATCGTCCAGCAGTCGCTCATGGCAGAGCGGGGCTTCCCTTGAGGCTATCAGCGACAGGAGCGGGCGCAGTACGCGGCAGAGTTCGTCCTGACGGCGGCAGACAAGAATACGCCGCAGACGCGCCTCGCCCTGATCTTCACTTTCCACACAGCAGCGCAGAGCCGCACCCAGGCCAAGCGTACCGTCCCGAGCGGCATCCCGGCGGCTCAGAGCCGCGCCGATCAGGGCGAAGGGACGGCGTTCTCCGTCGTTTTCCAGATCAATGCCGAAGCGGCTCAGAATACCGTAGGCATAATGTTCGGTATCCGGATTATCCGCCCGGCGCAGACAGGCGGCAAAGCCCCTGTCCTGTGCGCAGCGATCCAGAACTGCGGCCACAAAGCGTTGTGACCTTGTTTCTTCCTTTGTATCCATAGGCTGTTATCCTTCTTTTTTCTTGCGGGAGAAGGGACGGTTTCTTGCCCACAATTCCATCTGCCGGGAATTTTCACAGGGGCAGGCGCGGGCGTAGCACTCCTGCACACAGCCGTACAGGCTTCGCAGAACCTTTTCCCGCTCTTCCGGCCCGTTCTGCGGACTGCACGATTCGGAAAGCGCGGAGAAATGGCGTTCCGCCATCTGCCAGAATTCCAGCGAGGCCCGTGCGGCAAGGGAAGAGGCGTTGTCCGTCTTCTCATCCCTGTAATATTCGTAAACGGACATGTAGACGGCCTTTCCCATCACTTCCAGCCGCTCCATGGCGAGCTGAAAGGCCGAGAACCAGTCCCTGTCTCCGCTTTCACTGTCGGGGCTGAATACGGGCAGACTCAATTCCGATTCCACCACGTCGTCCGAACCGCTCAGGTACTGTTCTCCGGCATTGCTGCGCAGACGAATCCCGCCGGACCAGAGCCGCAGTGTTTTCTGACCGCTGCGCTGTATGCGCGGAACGCACCAGTAAAGCTGGAGGCAGCGCATGGGGGATTTCTGATCCCGCTTCAGAAAACTCAGCAGCGCGGTCAGCATGCGCCAGGGGCGTTTCTGCGGATCGGCCCAGATCATGCGGGGCTTTTTTGCGGATCGATCGCCCGTTACGGAAGGATCGACCATGCCGCCCTGGAGATAATCGGGATGCTGAATGCCTTCCACACTATGCACGCCGTCTTCTTCCAGCAGATAGAAGCGGGCCATGGGGACAAGTCTTCCCATGAGGCTGCGCTTGAGATTCCGGGCCACCTCGTCATCTTCGCCTGCGGGCATACGTTCCCATGGAGGCGTGCCGACGCCTTTTTCGTACAGTCGTTCCTCTGCAAGATTTTCCTGAGTCAGCAGATTGAGCCAGACGCTTTCCCGCAGGGAGGAACCCAGCAGAAAGGTGTGCAGCAGTCCCTGAGAACAGAGCGCGGGGCCTGCCTTTGCGCTCGCGCTCTTGATTACTCCCGGGGAAAGCACGACGCTCTTGTCCACCTTTTTCCCGCCGAAACAGCAGGACATGCCGGTCAGCAGGAGCAGGGCCTTCTGCGCGTCGTCAAGGCTCTGCTCCACCTGAGACTGAAACAGCACGGAGGTATTGCCGCTGGCAATGTCCGGCATCAGGCCGCCGTAGGGAATTTTTTTCGCCTTTTGTACGGCAGGAAACTGCAGGAAGGGGCGTGGGCCATACAGCCAGAAGGCATCGTGCCATGCCGTCAGATAGTTGAGGCAGGCCTCGGCCATGCCCGAGACCCCGAGATGCCGCCAGTCCTGTTCGTCGGCCGGGGTTATCGCCGCCTGTGCTATGGCCTGAAGCAGCTTGAACAGGGCGATCTTTTCCAGAGGTGACCCGCCCGGATTGGACAGATCCGGACGGGAGAAGACCTCCCTCAGACTCACGTTTCCTTTCCCTGTTACGGGTATCCACGGTTCGTCAATCAAATTGAATCTGTTTTCCTGCGTCATGACACCTCCGCGGTTTTTCTGTTGTGCAGACTGCAGCGTCAACTGGAGCGTTTTGCTCTTAATCTGACGGACAGGACTCTGTGTCCCGTCCGCAGCTTCCATGTCTTTGCCGACTCGGCAGGTATATTACGGCTGATCCGGTGTCGCGTCAGAGTCTCGCGCCGCTTGACTCCGGGAGCATTTTCAAAACGAAAATGCGCTCATGTCTGAAACGACGACGCTCTGTGCGGGCTGCTTCCCTGCCTTGCGACATGGGGCGCTGCGGCCTTTCTTTCGGCTGAGACTAAATTTTAATCAACATGACATATTTATAAATATTGGCAGAGGAATCTGTCAAGGGCTGATCTCCATTCGGAAAGGATGGTCGGGCTTTGCGCTGTTAATGATCCGTACAGCCCAGCAGGGCGTCATAACGGAGGGGACGGGGCAGGGCTGATCCGTTCTCTTGCAGGAGCCGACCGTCTTCCAGCAGTCGTGCAACGCGCATAGTTGCAGGCAGGAAGGGGGCAAGCCACGCGGGGAGGGAGTTTTCCGGTGCCAGAGACAGAGGAACCCGTACCGTGTTGCGTGCCAGCAGCGCGGCGACTTCCTGCCGTTTCTGCCAGCGTGCAAGACGCTCCTGCCGTGTTTCCGCCTGTTCCGGCAGGTTCAGCTCTGCTTTCGTACCGTCGGCCAGCGTGAGGAGTTTGCCGGAGGAATCCCATGTGCGGAAAAGAAGAAGGGATACGTCTTCCCGTTCCTGCCAGCGGGTGGGGGGATTATCGTCGTCACCTTCCCCGCTTGTTTCCGACTGGTTGAGCAGGGCCTGCCGTCGCAGCTGTTCCCGGGTTTTCTGAAGCTCCTTTAATGCTGCGGCAAGTGCGGGAATGCTTTCCTGTCGTTCCGCATAGCAGGCTTCCAGCATGGGGCGGATATCTTCCGGCAGGCGTATGGAGGTTCTGGCGTGCCACAGTTCAAGACTGCGGAACAGCACATAGGGAGCATAGACAAAGGCGGAGGGACCAAAGGCTTTTTTCGGTGAGGCTGCGGCTTCTTCCAGAGAGGGATGCAGGAGACAGGCCAGGCGTTCACAGCCTGCAGGGCGCGGGGTACGCTCTCCGTGCCGCCAGAGCCTCCCCAGGCGTTGCAGAAGCATGTCCGCAGGACAGAAGCGGCTGACCAGAAAATCCGCGTCCAGATCAAGGGACTGTTCCACAACCTGCGTCCCCACCACAATGCCGCCCTTCCTGCCGCGTCCGGGGGCTTCGGGATGCAGAAAGGCCGTCCAGCGTTCTTCGTTGCGCTCCCTGTCCGCAGCGGTGAAGCGGGAATGCAGCAGGCCTGCAGAAAGGCCGGGTATGGCTGCAGCGCGTGCGCTCAGCAGACGGAAGCTGTCCTGCGCTCCGGCCACGGTGTTTTCTATCCAGAGTATGCGTTCACCGTTTTCCGCCCGGCGCAGAGCCTCTTCTACGGCCTCTTCTTCCGGGCTGTGAAGCAGCCTGACCTCGACGTGCGTTCCGCCGGGGCAGGAGAGGCTTACGGGTTCGGCACCTGCGGGGGCGGCATATATCAGCGGGTACTCGGAGGAATCTGCTCCTGCGTCGTCCAGCAGTGCGATGCGGCGCGAGGTGGTCAGCGTTGCGCTCAGGATGATGACCGTGCATCCCATGTCGCGCAGTTGCCGGACAAGTGCGTCCAGCAGGCTCCCTGTGTACATGTCGTAACTGTGTACTTCGTCCAGGATGACGGTTTTTCCTGCCAGTCCGAAACTGCGCAGAGAACTGTGTCGCACGCGCAGGACGGAAAGCAGAGCCTGATCGACGGTTCCCACGCCGAAGGGCGCCAGTATGCCCCGTCTTCCGGCTGAAAACCATGCCTGATTCGGTTCAGCCTCTCCTCCCATGCGCTGCTGCCGGAAGCGTTCCAGCCAGGCCATGCCGTGCAGCAGCAGCGCGGAGCCTCCGGCTTCCAGAATACGATCGAGAAAGGCGTTGACACGTCCGTGAATGCGGTTGGACGTCAGCTGTGTGGGCAAAGCAAAATAGATGCCGCTGCTTTTTTTCTGCTCCAGCATGCGATAGGCTGCGTAGAGCGCGGCTTCCGTCTTTCCAAGGCCCATGGGAGCTTCCAGCACGAACACGCCGGGGCCGTTCGCGGCTTCATAAAATGCCTTTTGTGCCGGACGGGGCGCAAAGGAGAAAATATCTTCAAAACTCAGGCCGGGGCGGATGCCGGGCCACAGAAAACCCGCCTCATCAAGAGCCTGCCCTATCAGGGGCCGCCAGTCTTCAGCCGGATTATCAAAAAGCGGGCCGGAAGCGATCCAGTCGGCCGTGACCGTAAGACCGCAGGCAATGCGTTCCGCAATGTTGTCGAAGTCCGGCCACTGCGGCCGCTCTCCAAGCAGCCGCAGGCACAGTTCCTGCCGCAGTTGACGCCAGCTTTTCCCTCCGGCAAAGACGGCATCGTCCGCAATCTCCCTCACGGGCCTGCCGTGGTGCGCTCCGACGATGCGCGCCAGAGAGAGCGGGGCACCCATGCCGCTAAGGGTTGCGCGACCGACGGCGGCGTGGCCGCCCGCATTCTGCTCCAGCTCGAAATCTGCTCCATGCAGTTCCTGCATGTGCGCCGCAGTTTCGCGGGAGAAGGCCGCTTCATAGATGCGAGCCTGAAAGGGCGGCGTGACTTTTCCGATATCATGGAGCAGCGCGGGAACATCTGCTCCCTCGGGCAGCAGTCCCGGCAGAATGTCTTCAAGACGGGATGCAAGTTCGGCTGCAACGGCTCCCGCAATACGGCAATGTTCTTCAACGCTGCGGCCGGGGGCACATGCGGCGGAACGCTTCCAGGTTTTTGCCAGACAGCGTTCCAGGGGCAATGCCTTCCGGGAAGGCGGGGGCAGGTGGGCAGATGTGGGGATTTTCATGCACTGACGCTAACACAGTGCGGGGATGTCGTGAAGAGAGGAGTCCTTTCCTTTTGCGAGCTGATTTCGTGCGCGGCTCGAACGCCGAACCTGCTGCTTCGGGGACTGGTACTCCTGAAACGCCGTTGTCTGGTGTCGGAGTATCTGACGGGCAGCGTGCCGAAAGGCAGGAAGCGTTTTCTTGTACAGGGTACACGCGGCCGGAGTCTTCATAGTCTGCCCAGCCGCCTCTTTTCTTCCAGGCTGTCGCTCATCCCGCCCCCATGGGGGGCACGTTTTCGTGAACGTGGAGGAGCATTCCTGTGCGGAATGGAAAGGAATAGAATCGTATGGCGTAATGCGGCGTAAGCCTTTTGCGGAGAGAGCCGGGAGGCACCGGGAAAGATGAGGGAATGACCACGCATTTTCCCGGGAAAGTTGTTTTGTACCTGCTTCTGGAGTTATGCGAAGCGAGATTGCCCCGTAACGCCGGAGCAGTCGCGATTACTTGAGAAACAGCCATCCGGGAGACGGTACGCGGGGCTGTAGCCGCAGGACATACGGGCATGAGCGGCAGAACAAACTCCGGCGGAGGCGTGAACCCGGCGCAGGAATATAGCGTTCCGGATTGCAGACAGGTTCAAGAGCAAAAGGGTCTGAGAGCGGAAATGCAAAAAGCCGGAACAGCCGCGCAATGACGGATGTTCCGGCTTTAATGATCGGAATTGACGTTATTCTTCCGGTAAGTCTTTGTCTTTGCGGCGGAGAATGACCACCCGTTTCATGGCTCCTTCGCCGGAGCTGCGGGTCTGTACGTCCGGATCGTCCTGAAGGCAGAGATGGATCAGACGTCGCTGGTAGGCGCTGAGGGGGCGGGTGGACTGCGATCTGCCCGTGAGCTTGACCTTTTCCGCGAGGGAAAGGGCCAGTTCCTGGAGGCGTGAATCCTGACGGGAATGGTAGTCTCCGGCGTCAAGCTGGAGACGGATCTGCGCGTCCATGGCCCGGGCGATCATGCGGGTGGCAAGATACTGCACGGCGGCAAGGTTCTGTCCGTCCCGTCCGATAAGCAGGCCGGTATCCGCACTGTCCACTCTGATCTGAAGGCGATCCTGACCGATACTCACGTCTATGGTGGGGTTGTCGGCTATGGATTCCACCAGTGCGCGGACAATATCTGTGGAGACGCGGACAAGCTTTTCCTGATCCAGTTCGCTCAGGGCCACGCGCGGCGGGAGATCGGCTCCGTCCTGTTCCGTCCCGGCGTCGGCATCGGGCAGGGGCTTTTCCTGATCGATACGCCCTTTGCGGCTTCGTCTGGAGCGGGAAGTTTCCTGTTCCTGGGTATCATCGCAGGAAGTGAAGTCGCCAGCAACGTCCTCGCCGGATGGGGAGGGCGAAACGGGAGCCAGATCGACAGAGCCGGACGCGCTGTCTTCCTCCGTTCTGGGGGACTTGCTGTTTCCTTTACGGCTGCGTTTCTTTCTGCCCTCTTCCTGTTGAACAGGGGCGGATTCCTGCTGTTCGTTCTGCTCTTCGACTGCACTTTCTTCCTTCACGGAGGGAGCAGGTCGGGCAGATTCTCCGGAAGGAATCTTTTCCCTGCGTTCTCTCGTGCTGCGCCCCAGATCCGGGAGCTGGGCTCGGCGTGCCTGAATCCTGGCCTTACGCGCGCCGACTATGCCGAAAATGCCGCTTTTGGCGTCCTCAATGATCTCTATTTCCAGTTTTTCGCGTGGTGCGTCATAGTAGGAACATGCCTCGGCTATGGCCGCATCCAGTGTTTTTCCCAGAAACTCCTTGAAATCGCTCATGGAGCTTTCCTCTTTGTATGTCAGCGCTGTGGATTACGCCTTGCGCAGTGTCCACCATTGCTGAGCAATGGACAGAATATTGTTGCTGAGCCAGTAAATCACGAGCCCGGCGGGGAAGTTGAGGAACATGACCGTGAAGATGACCGGCATGAGCATCATCATCTTGCGCTGGGTCGGGTCTCCCATGGCGGGAGAAAGCCACTGCTGGAGCAGCATGGTGGCACCCATGACGATCGGCGTGATGTAATAGGGATCTTTTGCGGACAGGTCTGCCAGCCAGAGCAGATCCGTGCCGGGCAGGTAGGTAATGAAGGATGCGTGACGCAGAGCTATGGAGTTGAGCAGCGCCTGATACAGCGCGACGAAAACCGGCAGCTGAATCAGAATGGGCAGGCAGCCGCCCATGGGATTGACGCCGTAGGTTTTATACAACTGCATCATTTCGCGGCTCAGGGCTTCCTTGTCCTTGCCGTGCTTTTCCTGGAGCTGCTTCATCATGGGCTGGATTTTCTTCATCTTTTCCATGGAAGTGTAGCTCTTGCGGGTCAGCGGCCAGAACACGATCTTGATGATGACCGTCAGCAGAATAATGGCTATGCCCCAGTTTCCGACCAGCCCGTGCAGCCAGGTGAGCAGTTTGAGCAGAGGCACGGCGATGATGGTGAAGATCCCCATATCGATGGATTTGGACATTTCGTTGGGAGCGTCCTTGAGCAGGTCGCGATCCTTGGGACCCAGCCACCAGTCCGCGTTCATGCTCTGAGGCTGGCCGCCCGTCAGCGTCAGCGGAGGCATCTCCACCGCGGTACGCCAGACGCCGCCGGACATGATACGTCCCTTGAAAAGGGTGTCGCTGCTCTTTTCAGGCGCAACAGCGGCCAGGAAGTAATTGCTCATGGCTCCGGCCCAGAAGATATCGCCGCTCTTCATGATGCCTTCGTTTTCCAGATCTTCGACATCCGTTTCACGGGAGAAGGAGCCGTCCAGATCCCAGGCCATGGCCATGAGATCGTAGTTGTTGCCGCCGCTGAGGTTGCCGGTCGCCAGCGTCCAGCTCACGCGGGCGGAACTGTTGTCCGCACTGAGGGAGAGCTTTTCATCCATCAGGTAGGTGTCGGCATTGAAGACGATTTCACGCCGGATGCGGATACCGTCGAGCAGCCCTTCAAAAACCAGCGTTCCGCTTTTGCCTTCCTCAAGAACGAGATTATCGCCCGTAAAGGACCACTGTCCCGTACTCCAGGAAGGCTGGCCGTTGATCAGAAGACCCATGGGAGACGTAGCGGCCGCAGCAGCATTGATCATTTCAAAATCTGGAGAATCCGGATCCATGGAGCTGCGGTACTTTTTCAGCACAAAGGATTTCAGTATGCCGCCGCCGCTGTGGAAGGTCGCACGGTACAGGGGGGTTTCCACCGTAACTTCGCGTCCCTCGGCAGGAGCAAATGCGGGCAGGGGAGTATCCGCAACTGCGGGAGAGGCGGGCTGTTCGTTGACGGACATTTCCACTGCCGGCTGGGGGGCAGGTTCGGGCTTGGGGAGCCAGCCCATGTATTCGGCAAGATACTGCCAGCCGACCAGCACGGCGAAACAGATGGCGGTGGCGAGCAAAAGACGTTTGTTATCCATGATGTTCCCGGTGCTCCGCAATGGGGCGCTTGGCTGGGGTGACGGTTTTCGGCGGCACGGGATCAAAGCCTCCCGCCGAGCCAGGGTGACAGCGCAGAATGCGCCGGACGGCAAGCCACAGCCCCTTTAGGGGGCCATGAACGGTAATGGCCTCAATGGCATAGCTTGAGCAGGAAGGATAGAAACGGCAGGAAGGAGGCAGCAGCGGCGAAATGAAGGCCTTGTAAAAACGGATGGGCAGGATCAGCGCCCGCTGCGCAAGATTCATACGCCGGCTCCTCCGTGTGCGGCCGCAGCTTCATGGGAGGCGGAGGCGGAAGCATCTTTGGCGCATCGGCCGAGCTTCGGAAGCAGAGGGGCAAGATCATGCTCGACAAGCGCAAGATCCGTCCTGTCCGCCCGCAGATGACGCTTCGGTGTGACCACGATATCCAGAGGGGGAATTTCGTGCTGCCTCAACCGGAAGAAATCCCGCAGAACACGTTTGATGCGGTTGCGCTCGACGGCGTTGCCGCATTTTTTTGATACTGCGAGGCCGATACGCCCCATGGTCGATTCCCCGTCCTTGCGGACGAAAAGCACAAAATAACGTGTATGATGGCGTATGCCGCCATCATAACAGGCCGTATATTCCGACCTGCGGGTGAGTCTGCGCGAACGGGGCCAGGTAAGCGACATGGCGCGAACCGGAATTTCAGGCATGAAGACCGCTTCTTAACAAAACAAGAGGGCCACGGAATATCGGTCGCGTGTGGCCCTGCTTGCGTTGCCGTCAGGCGCCCTTCCGGGCTATGCCTGAATGCTGACTAGGCGGACAGGCTTTTGCGGCCCTTGGCACGTCTGCGGTTGATCAGGGCGCGACCGTTGGAGGTGCTCATGCGGACACGGAAACCGTGGGTACGCTTTTTGCTGATTTTGCTGGGCTGATAGGTTCTCTTCATGACAAATAATCTCCTTCAGAGTATGGAACCAGTAGTTATAGCTTCGCTCCGAAGGCCCGTCAAGTTGAAATGCCGGATCCTTCGGGGAGAGAATGCTCTGAAACATATGGGATGGATGCGTATGTCCTCTTTTCAGTTCCTCATGTCGCCCTTCGGGAAGCCAGCCATCTGGTATGTATTCGCGCCTGCCTCTGATGTCGTCGCTGCAGGCGGGAACGGAAACGAAGGACTGCATCTGTAATTCCGGCCCATTTCGAACATAAAATTTACTGAAGGGCTGTCGATGGCCTGCAATGGAACGGAGCAGTTTTCTGCAAATCCATTGAAGATCGTTCGCCTCTGCATCACGGTTCGGCGAAAGGAGCTGTTTCAAGGACGGAAACATGTCCCGCCGCTTTCTTCTACATGCCCAGACTGCGCGAGGCGGGCACGCTTGGCGGCGGCAGTACGGGAGCGGCCGTACTGACCGGCGCGGGAAGCGAGGAAGGAACGCGCGCGCTCCCCGTCTGTGCAGCCGGAGTCGGAGCCTGGGCGGCCGGCGCATTCGCTTGAGCAGAGGCGGCCGGAGTTTGCGCGGCGGCCTGCGCTGTGCCCGCGCCGCCTGACGCGGCTGCGGTCGGGTTTTGTGCGGCAGGAGTTGCGTTCTGGGGGGATGTTGCGGCCCGGGGCGCGGAAGAAACGACTGCCGGAGCTGATGTTGAGGCGCTGCTTCTGACGGCCACGGAAGAGGATGTGCGCAGATAGGTTCTGGAGAAGTCCGTCACCTTTTTACGAGCGGCCGGATCCGGCGATGGCCCCCACAGAGGCCCTTCACCCTGAGGCAGATAGGCCTGATCTCTGCGGACGTAATATTTCCATATGCTTTGTATTTTCTGTTGCAGCGCGTCCGGGGAGAGAGAGGCGGGCGCAAAGCCTCCGGCAGGCACAGCGGGCGTCGGGGAATAGGCCGGATAGGCAGACGCGAGAGGCGCAGCAGCGGGGCGTGCTGCACTTGCTGCACTCTGTGCGGGAGCTGGCGAAGAGTGCGGAGAAGCGGGGACGACAGCCGCAGTAGCGGCAGGCTGCGACGCAGCCGCAGCAGCGGGAGAGGCCGTGCTGCTTTTGAGGATACCCAGACGCCCTTCCGGTGAAACGGGAACGGAGGGATCTTCCGGACGGCACAGCATGGGGGTCAGCGATTTATCCATGGAGTCAAACACATAGATACGCTGCATGTCGGGCGGCACGGCCGGCCGGGGAGAGGTCTGCGCGGAAGGACGCGCCGCGCTTTCCGCAGCGCAGAAAGCGGGGGATACGCCGGAGCCGAGGCAGGCGAGAATGAGGGCCGGAAAGGCAAAGCGGACGCCATGACGGGAAATTTGAGAGAAAACGGAATCCATAAGGACCTCGCGGTATTCAATACTGTAAGACGGGGATACTTCCGCGTCGTTTGTCTTATCGTTTTTTTTTCGGAATCCTTTATCACGACGGAAGCATTCCTGCTGGAGAAAGATCAGAAAGTCGTGTATCCCCCGATATCGCAGCGATCCCGCAGGGCGGGAAGCGTACGTTCCAGCAGAACGCCGTCGCTGTGTCTGGTATCATACCCGAAGGTCACGCGGATGCCCAGCGTGACGAAACGCACGGCGCGTTCAAGGGCGACGGGCAGACTGTCACCCTGAAGGAAGGCCCCCACCAGAACGCTGGAAAAGGTATCTCCCGTGCCGGGATAGAAGGCGGGAATCCAGGGGCTTTCCACCTTCCAGAACCTGTTCTGTTTCCGGTTGTAGGCCACGGCGGCGCAAAAGTCTTTTTTTTCCGCAGGGGCGCTGGTGATGACCACACATTCCGGCCCCATATCGGAAAGACGGACGAGCTGGCGTTTAAGTTCCTCTTGCGGGATATCCGGGCGGAAGGGTTCGTCCAGCAGAAAGGCCGCCTCCGTCAGATTCGGGGCGATGACGTGGGCATGTCCCACGAGCTGACGCATGGCCTCCACCATTTCCGGGGTTTGTGTGGGATCCAGCGCACCGTTGTCGCCGAGTACGGGATCCACCAGAGCGAAGCCGTCGGGCTTGAGAAAGTCGCGGATGCAGCGGGTCGCCGTTTCGAGTTGACGAGGGTTGCCGAGAAAACCGGAATACACGGCGTCAAACTTCAGTCCCATACGTTCCCAGTGATCGAGAATGGGACCCATTTCGTCCGTGAGATCGTGAAAAGTGAAGCCGCTGACGCCGGAGGTCTGGGAAGAAAGTACGGCTGTGGGCAGTGGGCAGACCTGAAATCCCATGCTGGAAAGTATGGGAATGGCCACGGTGAGAGAGGCACGGCCGAAGCCGGAGAGATCATGAATGGCGGCAACGCGCTGGAGGGGGAGTTCCATATCTGGTGTCCTGTTCCGGTAATGCCCGCGAAAGATCAGCGCGGGGGAAAAAGCCAGCCTGCGGCAGTGCCCAGAATGACGATTGCAAGCAGCAGACGGATGGGGCGGGCGGGAATGTATTTCTGACAGCGTGCCCCGGCGTACATACCCGCGAGTCCGCCCAGACCGAAGAGCAGCCCCAGCGTCCAGTCGGGGATCACGGTGAGTCCGGGATACAGGGGGGCGAGCAGCAGATAGATCAGCACGCCTCCCGCGGACGTGGCAAAGGTACACAGCAGAGTCGGGCCTGCCGTGACATGGACGGGCAGACGAAAACCTACGGCCAGCAGCGGCGCGAGGATGGACCCTCCGCCTATGCCGTATATACCGCCCGCAAGGCCGATGAGCAGGGTCAGCAGAAAGACGGCACGCAGATCGCAGGCATATTCCCTGTCCTGAAAGGAAAAGCGGAAGCTCCGGAAGGAGGAATCCAGAAGAATCGGGTGCGCCGCCCCCGGGGCTTTCTGCCCGGAACCGGATCTGCGGAGTCCGATCAGCAGACGGAGGGCGAGAAACAGGAGGATCAGTGCGGCAAAGGTTTTGAAACGTGCGCCGTCCGCCAGCCATTCCAGACGGATGAAGGCGCCGATCAGCACTCCGGGCAGACAGCCCAGTACGGTGCATTTCACCAGAGGCGTCAGCAGACGTCCTTCGCGGTAGTAACGCCAGACACCGCCCGGTGTGGCGATCACGTTGAACAGATGGTTGGTCGCGCTGACCGAGGGCGTGTCGTAGCCGAGAGATACCTGAAGAGGAAGAAGCAGAAAGGCCCCCGAAACCCCGCCCATGCTGGTGAAAAAGGAAATGGCAAAGGCCGCGAGAGGCGGAAGAAAGGGAGAAATTGATATGTCGGCCGTAGGGAAATACATGCAGGCAGCATACGCAAGGGATGCGCTGTGGGCAAGGGAGAAGCGCGCATGGTTTTTCATCCTCTGCGCGCTTTTCCTGCCGCTTTCTTCTTGGGAGCCTGATTCGCACGACAGTTCGCGATGCTTCCGTCCTTCTGTCCGGCGGGAGGCAGGCTCCGGCTGTTTTGCGTTTCAGTTTTCGATCATTTTTCGGCAGACTTTTCCGGAGAGCTTTCGTGCAGAGCTATTTTGCGAGTTTTGCCTTGAGTTCCTGCGGAGAAAGCCGTTCAAGTTTCGCCAGTCGGAGCATATACAGCGTGGCCGAGCAGAAAAGCCCCACAATGAAGCCGATCCAGAAGCCCTTGACCCCCAGAGCCGCCATGCCCGGCAGGCCGTGAAAGCAGAGTACATAGCCGACGGGAAGACTGACCCCCCAGTACGAGAGAAAGGCCACAATGAAAATGGCGCGGGTATCGTTGTAGCCTCGCAGCGCGCCCAGCGTCACCATCTGAATACTGTCCGGTATCTGATAGAGAGCGTTGTAGAACATGAGCATCCCGGCCAGGGCGATGACCTCCGGATTGTTGTTGTACACGGACGCAATGGGGAAGCGGAACAGATAAAGAAGGAAGGCCGTGCAGCAGGCAACGAGAATCCCCAGCCACAGGGAGGTGAGACGCGCAGTGTGTGCCTGTGCGAGCTTTTCCTGCCCGAGGCGCAGCCCCACCCGTATGGTTGTGGCTGTTCCCAGAGAAAGAGGCAGCATGAAAATCAGACCGCTGACGCTGAGGGCAATCTGGTGTCCGGCCACGGCGATGGTGCCGAGGGGAGCGATCAGCAGAGCGATGATGGCGAAGCTGGATGTTTCCACCAGCATGGCGAAGGCTCCGGGAAGACCGATGCGCCCAATCCGTTTGATAAGCTGCGGAATGGGGGATTCAAAACGTATTGCACGGGGATTCAGACGCCGGACGGAAAAGCTGAGAATGAAGCACATCAGCCAGCAGACTACGGCTGTAGCCACGCCGCAGCCCACGCCGCCCAGACGGGGCATGCCGAATTCGCCGAATGCGAGTATCCAGTTCAGCGGGGCGTTGACAAGAAATCCGATGATTCCGGCGACCATGGCCGGACGGGTGCGACCATGGCCTTCCAGATATGCCCGCTGGACGCCGTACAGCATGAAACCGGGAACCCCCCAGATAACGGCGTGCAGATAGCGTGCCGTAATTCGCGAAAGTTCGGGATCTATGCTCTTCATTTGCGTGATGTAGTGGGAAACGCCGTAGAAAAAGAGCATCTGCAGGGCGGAAAGAGCCATGGCCAGCCAGGCTCCCTGACGCAGAAAACGCCCCAGTCCCTCTTTTTGCCCTGCTCCGAGGGACTGCGCCACCAGGGGGGTAATGGCCATGAGCAGCCCCAGTCCGAAAAGTGTGCCGGGAACCCAGAAGGAACCGGCCACGGCCACGGCGGCCATGTCGGTATGACTCACTCTGCCTGCCACGACGGTATCCACAAAAGCCATGGATGTCTGGGCAATCTGGGCCAGAAAGACGGGCGTTGCCAGAACGATAAGAGTGCGCGCCTCGCGCAGGCTGAAATACGTTGCCATAGTAAAAACACCGTTAGAAGTCTGGTAATGAACGCTTGAGCCAAGCTTTATATATTATAGTGGAATAGTTGTATGGTCAATATAAATACTCCCACGCCGGGGAAAGAGATCGACACGCTTCCGGCGTATGCCGGTCGGGATGTTCCGCGTGTTCTGCAGGAGACGGAACCCTTCGGATAGGGGAGCGGAAAAAGATATGTTTGGAAAGGAGCGCGAGATGCCGCTCTGCGGCGAAAAGCCCTGTTGTCATGTCCTCGGGATTGCCCGTGCTGCCATCAAAATCCGGCGGACATGGGGAGAGGATTGTCCGGATAAGGCGCGCTGGCCGGACAGTTTCAATCGCGCGTTCCGTATGGAGGAAAAGAGGCAGAGAGCTATGCCTCATGGGGGCTGTAGTGCGCTTGTATGATCTTTTCCGACGTGGCATATTTGGAAACGGTTATGAGATGAGATGTGCATGACGCTTGTTTTTTGATGAGGAGAAATTCCAATGAACAGACAGTATGTCAATGTTCTGATTATTTTTCTTGTCGCGCTGCTTGTCGAGTTCGGTGCGCTGTTCGTTTTCATGACGGGCGGCTTCGGCGGCTTCGCTGCGGGAATCGTCGTGACGCTTGTAGTGCTGATTCTTGCGCTTGCTCTGATAAGAATGGAACTCAAAAAACGGGACGCGGAACTGCTGAAGCTTATCCTTGCGGTTTCGAGTGACGGGAAGTTCGACAGAGGACTGGTTCGTGCGGGAGATCCCGTCGACGAAGCCGTCAGTCAGATGTATGACGCCGCGCACGAGCGTAATTACTGGTATGAGAGTATCTTGAACACGATTCCTTTCGGTATTTCCGTGACGGACATGGATATGCGCTGGACATTCTGCAACAAGGCTGCGCTGGAATCCATGAACAAGACGGCGGCCGAATGTCTCGGGCGTCCCTGCTGCGAAAAGAACGGCAATCTCTGCAATACGCCGAACTGCGGCATAGAACAGCTGCGCAGGGGCATTTCTCAGTTTACCAATACCTTCCCCTCCGGCAAGACCATGCTGCTTGATCTGCATTATCTGGTGGACAGTACGGGCAAAAGAATAGGGCATGTGGAAATTTCCAAGGACATCACTGAAGAAATCACGCTTCGCCGTGAGGCCAAGGATGCCGCCCGCAAGGCGCGGGAAGAAGTGGTGCAGCGTCTTTCTGCCGCCGGGGACAAGCTCCAGAATGTCGCCGCCACGCTCATGAGCGAAATAGAGCAGGTGAAGAATCAGACCGCGCAGGCTTCAAGCCGTCTCGCCGAGACGGCCACGGCCATGGAAGAAATGAATTCAACGGTTCTTGAAGTTGCCAAGAATGCCGAAAACGCGGCCCAGGCTTCCCAGATCGTCCATAACGAGGCTGAAACCGGGGCCGATGCCATGGAAAAGACCGTTGCGGACATGAAGGACGTGCAGACGCGCTCTCTGGGGCTTAAGGAGGACATGGTTTCTCTGGATGCTCAGGCCAGAGGAATCGGCGAAATTCTGACCATCATTCGGGATATTGCCGATCAGACCAATCTGCTTGCGCTCAACGCCGCCATTGAAGCCGCCCGGGCCGGAGATGCCGGGCGCGGCTTTGCCGTGGTTGCGGACGAAGTGCGCAAGCTGGCTGAAAAAACCATGGCCGCCACACATAAGGTTGACGAAGCCATCGGAGCTATTCAGTCCGGGACGGACAGCAGCGCCCAGACCGTGCAGACTACTGTCGAGGCCATAGACGCCGTGACGACACAGGCCCAGAAATCCGGGGAAGCTCTTGTTCACATTACCGGACTGGCCAACGATTCCAGCAGTCAGGTGCAGGCCATTGCGGCCGCGGCTACGGAACAGTCCGCCGCTTCGGAAGAGATCAACCGCAATGTCTCGGACATAAGCGAGATGAGCAATAATATCGCGCGTTCCATGGCGGTTGCCACGGATGAGGTTGAGGAAATTCTCAAGCAGGCCAGAACCGTTCACGACGTGCTTGAAGGCCTGCGGAAGGAAGACGAGCAGGAAAGTCACGCCTAGTTAGGCTCAGGCAAAGCTGTATTCATAAATATTTGCCTCCGGGGCTGCCGGAGGCGGACAATCAGAGAGACCTCACCGAAAAGCAGGCCTGCCTTTTGAAAGATCTCTGATTGCTTTCGTAAACAGCACGCCTTTCGGGGATCCTTTCCGATATTGACGGAGGGGATCCCCGTGACATTTAAGCAAAAATTTGCTTTCGCCATCCGCAGCTTTTTATATTCAGGCTCGGAATCAGGAATTTTGAACTCCGGAAAGCTTTGTGCGGGAGCGGAGCTTGCATACTGGGTATCAGTTTGCCGATAAGCGTACTATGCCCATGTCTGAGGCTGAGGCACAGAAGAGGCACGCGCGGGACAGGCGATTCGCTGAGGAACGATGGTCGTTCGCCCCGCCGGAAAAGAGAGGGGTTTTCACATAGAAAAAAGCGAATTCCGGGCTGGTGGAATTCGCTTTTTTAAAAATGCGGTTGCACAGAAGAAATCTGTACCGCTGCTCGTACTTATCGGAGAAAACGCAGAGAGGGGTTCAATATATGGCTGCCCGGTTTCGCGGCTCTTCATGTCGGTATGAACATGAATTCCGGACTCTGTGCCTGCGGCCTGCCTTGCGCGTTCTCGCCGCATCAGGCGCTTTCTTCCGTTACGGCAGACGTAAAACTTATTTCACGGCTTCCTTGAGGGTCTTGCCGGGGGTGAACTTGACCACGGAGCAGGGCGCGATGTCAATTTCCTTGCCGGTGCGGGGGTTGCGTCCCTTGCGTGCCGCACGCTTGGTGACCTTGAAGCTGCCGAAGCCGGTGAGAGTGATGGAATCACCCGAGGTGAGGCATTCGGTAATGGCTTCGATAGTGGCATCCAGCGCGGCCTCGGACTTGGCTTTGGTGGGCAGACCGGATTTCGCGTAGATTTTGTCGACGAGCTCGGCTTTGGTCATCTTACTTTCTCCATTAGAGTAGAATTGTGCGTGTTTCAGCGCCTTTTCTTTCTAGGTGTCGAGCAGGGCAATGTCAAGCGATCCTCTAGTATTTTACATAATTAAAAGGAGTTGGGTTATAAAACCAGGTCAGTTCATGACGGTTGCAGGAGAGGTGGAGAAGGCGCGAACCGGGAAAGGAAGCGAAGGCCCGCGCGGATTCGTGATCCGTTTCTCCCTGAAATTTCAGGGTACACAGAAAGCGCGTTGCCGCGCCCTGTTCGTGCCAGAGGCGTACCAGTTCGAGCAGCCGTTCCGGATAACAGGCCATGTCGGAGAACAGCCAGTCCACGGGGCCGATCATGTCGGGCGTGAGTGAGAAACTGCTGCCCCGACACCAGTCCACGCCGCGCAGCTCCATGACGTTTCGGGCAAGCGGGGCCTTGTCCACGGCAAAAACACGCGCTCCCATCGTACCGAGAACCCAGCTCCAGCCGCCCGGAGAGGCCCCGAGATCAAGACACAGCGAACCCGGCGCCGGTCTCTCATCCAGAAGGGTAAAGGCCTCCCACAGCTTGAGGTAGGCCCGGCTGGGCGGGTTGACCTTATCTTCCTCGAAACGGGCTTCCCCGTCGGGAAAGGGCGATGAGCAGCGTGCGGAAAGCAGGATCAGATCGCGTTCCCAGAGTGTCCAGGAACCCAGGGGGGAGGAGGGAGCCCTGTCGCCGAAACGCAGGGGACGCGCCTTGACCGGGGGAAGCTGATCCGCAATAAGTGCGGCGCGTCGATGCAGATCGACGGGATGACAGTGCCAGTTGCGCTGTATTGCCTTAAGCTGGCGCACGGCGTCGCCCACCGAGGCGATGGGCAGGAAAAAGGGTTCCAGCCAGACATTTTGCGCCCAGGCCGCGTCGAGGGGCGGAGCTGAGGAAAGGAAGAGGCGTTCGCGCTGCTCCACGATGCAGCCCGGCTGACGGCTCTGAAGTTCGTGGGCCAGTTCCTTTTCAAAGCCGCGGGCCGCAAGATAGACGGCGGCGGGGCGGAAGGATGCGTCCATGGGCTGGATCATGGCAGTTCCCGGCGGTTCCGTCGGCTGCCCTGCTGCGCTTCGGGGAAGAGCTGGGCGGCAAGTTCCCGGAGCTTGTATTTCTGAACTTTGCCGTTTGCCGTCTGGGGGAATTCTTCCAGCATGGCAATGTAGCGGGGAATTTTATGCCAGCCTATGCGGCCGCGGCAGAAGTCGCGCACGTCCTCCGGCCGCACGGTGCAGCCCGGCCGGGGGATGATGAAGGCTCCCACTTCCTCGCCGTAGCGGCGGGAGGGAACGCCCACAACCTGCACGTCGCGCACTTCAGGCATACCCATAAGAAATTCTTCCACTTCCCGGGGGTAGACGTTTTCCCCTCCGCGCAGGATCATGTCCTTGAGGCGTCCTGTAATGCGCAGATAACCTTCCTCGTCCATGACGCCGAGATCGCCGGAATGCAGCCAGCCTTCTTCGTCGATGGCCTGGCGCGTGGCTTCGGGCATACGATAATATCCCTTCATGACATTGTAGCCGCGGCAGCAGATTTCGCCGCTGACGCCGGCGGGCAGAACCTCGTCGGTATCGGGATCCCGGATGGTCACCTCGATATCCGGCATGGCGCGGCCCACGGTTGAACAGCGGTGTTCCATGGTTTCGTCCGTGGTGGTCATGGTCATGACGGGAGAGCCTTCGGTCAGACCGTAGGGAATGGTGATTTCCCGCATGTTCAGTTCTTCCACCACGCGGCGCATGAGAGGTTCGGGACATACCGCGCCGCTCATGATGCCTGTGCGCAGGGTGGCATAGCTGAAACGGTGGAACAGTTTGTGTTCCACAATGGCGACATACATTGTCGGCACGCCGTACAAGGCCGTACATTTTTCCTGTTCCACGGCCTGCATGGCATGTACGGGGGAGAAGCTTTCCAGAATGACCATGGTCGCCCCATGATTGACGCAGGCCATGACGCCGAGTACGCAGCCGAAGCAATGGAAGAGGGGCACCGTAATGCACACCCTGTCGTCGCCGCTGAGCTTCTGATTGCGGCCTATCCAGTATCCATTGTAGCCTATGCCGATATGCGTGAGCATGACCCCTTTGGGGAAGCCGGTCGTTCCGGACGTGTACTGCATATTGACCACGTCGTCGGGTCTGACGGCCGCCTTGCGTTTTTCATAGGCTTCCCTGGTGACAGGACGGCCCGATTCCGTAATTTCCGGAACGCTGTACATGCCCCGGTGTCGTTCTTCCCCAAGAAACATTACCCGTTTGAGGAAGGGAAGGGTTGCGCTGTGCAGTTCGCCGCGCGGCTGGGTACGCAGTTCGGGCACAAGTTTGTAGATTGTCGCCACGAAATCATGATCGCGCACGCCGTCGATGATAAAGATATTTTCACATTCTGACTGCTGAAGCAGGTAGAGCAGCTCGCTGTCGCGATAGCTGGTGTTGACGGTAAGCAGCACCGCTCCGATGCGTGCGGTTGCGAACATCAGTTCCACCCAGCCGGGTACGTTGGTAGCCCAGACGGCGACTTTTTCTCCGGGCTGTATGCCGAGGGCCATGAGGCCGCAGGCAAGTTCGTCCACGGCTCTGGCAAAGTCGCGCCAGGAGCGGCGGACTCCCTGATTGAAATAGACGAGGGCGTCCCTTTCCGGGTAGCGTTCCACCGCTTCGTCAAGTATCCGGCCCAGAGTGCGGGCCTTGGAAGGCGTGTCGTTCATAGATAATCCGGATGGCGCCCGAGGGCGGATGAGGGAGAAGGATGATATCGCCCGTAAGAAAAAATTGTGCCGACCGTTCACGGTCGGGGCTGCGCCTGGATGAAAACAGTTCCGCGGGGCGTGAGGCGAGAGAGAATTTTACAGGTTCGGCCTGCCCCCGGCAAGGAAAAAATCCCGGGCTTCCGAGGCGGCCTTCTCCTCTTGCGCCTGCCCCGCGACGTGCTACACTCGGCATATGAAAGAAAAAATTTCTTCGGCAAAGGCAAGAAACGTGTTCACCGTAACCGGGCAGGTACAGGGGGTAGGCTTCCGTCCTCATGTGTATCGGCTTGCGCTGGAATGCGGGCTTGCCGGATCGGTGCGCAATACCGATCGCGGCGTGAGCATCGACGTTCAGGGGAACAGTTCGGAACTGGACAGCTTTGCTCTGCGATTGCGTACCGAACTGCCGCCGCTGGCGCGTATTGTCTCGCTGGAACGCGAGTTTGTGCCCTTTGACGGGGAACGGAAAAATGTCTTTCTCATCGAGGAAAGCGCGCGCAGCGGAGGCGCAAAGGGAATTCTGGTCAGCCCGGATATCGCCATGTGCGACAAGTGTCTGTCGGACATGCTCAATCCGGAGGACAGACGTTACGGCTACGCCTTTACCAACTGTACGGACTGCGGCCCGCGATACAGCATAACCCGCTGTCTGCCCTACGACAGACCTTTCACCAGCATGGCCTGTTTTCCCTTGTGTCCGGATTGCCGGGCGGAGTATGAAAATCCGCTGGATCGGCGTTTTCATGCCCAACCAAATGCCTGCCCCGTCTGCGGCCCCCGGCTGTGGCTGGACTGGGGACGGACGGGAGAACAGGGGCGCGCGCTTTTCGGGGAGAATCCCCGGGGCAATGCCGCCGTCGGGGCCTTTCTGTGGGCGTTACAGCAGGGATTTGTGGCTGCGGCAAAGGGCATAGGCGGCTTTCATCTGGTATGCGACGCCTTCAGTGAAAAAGCCGTGAAGAGTCTGCGCGAACGTAAGAACAGGCCGCACAAGGCTCTTGCGATCATGGCCGCCTCTCTGGAAGAGGTGGAAAAGCTGGCTCTTCTCGACGGCCCGTCCCGGGAGGCTCTCTGTTCTCCGGCCCGTCCCATAGTGGTCTGCCCCCGTCGTCCCGGCACGCTGCCGGACATTCTGGCTCCGGACGGAAACACCATCGGGATCATGCTGCCCTATGCCCCGCTGCATCATCTTTTTTTTCATCCGGAGCTGCTGCCGGGAGAGGCTCCGCACTTTCGCGCGCTGGTGATGACTTCCGGCAATGCCGGAGGCGAGCCTATCTGTCTCGGCAACAGAGAGGCGCGCGCCCGTCTGGGCGATATTGCGGATCTCTTTCTGTTCCATGATCGGGACATACTCGTGCGGGTGGATGATTCCGTAGCCATGGCCGGATCGGCTTCTTCAGGGGCAGTGGAAGCGGAGAAACGGGACGAGCCGACGCGCATTCTGCGCCGGGCGCGCGGGTATGTGCCTCTGCCGCAGCCCCTTGCCGGAACTGTACGCCTTTCCTCCGTGTTTGCCGCGGGCGGAGATCTCAAGCACACCTTCTGCATCACGCGCGGGACGGACGCCTTCGTCAGCCAGCACGGCGGGGATCTGCACCGTCCGGGCGCGGAAAACTTTTTTACGGAGAATCTGCGCCACCTGGAACGTCTGCTGGAATGTGAGCCTGTTGCCGTTGTCCGGGATATGCACCCGGATTATCTGTCCTCCCGCCTGGCCGGGGAATATGCCGCTTCCCGCAGTCTTCCTCTTTTCACCCTGCAGCATCATGCCGCTCATGTGTTCGCCGTACTGGCGGAAACAGGACATGCGGAACCTGCGCTCGGGCTTGCGCTGGACGGTGCGGGCTACGGTCCGGAAGAGAACGGGGCTTCCAGCGTCTGGGGCGGGGAACTTCTGCTGGTCGATCCCTCCGAAGGAAGCTGGCGGCGTCTGGGAAGGCTGCGCCCCTTCCTGCTGCCCGGGGGCGATGCCGCCGCACGCGAACCCTGGCGCTGCGCCGCATCCCTGAGCTGGCATGTCGGCCTTGAAGAGGATGTTCTTCCGACGGGGAGTCCGGAACTGTCTTCCCGTCGCGCCATGCTCCGGGAAGTATGGGAACGGAAGCTGAACTGCCCCCTCACTTCCAGTTGCGGACGTCTGTTCGACGCTGCGGCCGCCCTCTGTGGTCTGTGCGACTGTATGACCTACGAGGGGCAGGCTGCGCTGCGCCTTGAAGCCGCGCAGGATGCTTCCGAGTCCGGAATCTTTGCTCTGCCGCTGCGTCAGTCCCGGGGCTGGGACGGAAGAGCGGAAACAACGCTGCTGGAGCCGGACACCTGGGCGATGTTTGCGGAAATGGCGCAGGCTCTGCGCGGCGGCCTTGACGCGGGTCGGGCAAGCCGCCGCTTCCACCGCGGACTGGTGGCCGGACTTTGCACCTGGGCGCGCGCAGCTGCCGACGAATACGGAATCCGTACCGTGGCCCTGGGGGGCGGCGTGATGAACAACGCCACACTGGCCCGGGAATTGCCTGAAGCTCTTGCGGCCTGCGGGCTGACGCCGCTTCTGCCCCGTCTTTTCCCCGCAGGGGACGGGGGGCTTTCGCTGGGACAGGCGGCCTGGCTGGCCTGGAGAGGCGCGGAGGAGGGATAAGAACTCCGGGCATCCGCATTTTTCGCACGCCGCAGTCTCTTGCGTCGAAAGGCCATACTAGGGGCTGCTCTGTATTCCTTCCGGCACAGCCCGCTCCTGCCCCGGCATGAAAAACTTCAGTCTTCGCTGTCCGTTTGATTCCGATATCGGGCATGGATATGGTATTCCATTTCGATGCCGTCATGAAGCGATCCTGTAATCAGACAGCCGTTCCGCATGAGTTTTTCCACTCTTTGGAACATGGGGGAATCGTCTTCGTCAATGGCAACCGAGGCGTTAACAACAATTTTTTTAACCCGTCCCTGCCCGAGTTCATTGGCCCCCACCTCACGTTCGCCCGAGGCCTGTACGTCGGGAAAGTTCACGTCGCGGGCGTTCAATGCGCCGATGAAAGCTGACATGGAGCAGAACAGGGCGGAACATCCCGGAAACTGCTTGGCTGTGCCGCCTCTTTGTTCTTCCTCAATCTTGGAGTTGTCTGTAACAATACGGGCAGGACGGCTCCGTCGCTTTCAAGAGTATGGACATCGCCTTGCCGGGTATAATGCTCTTTCTTCTTTTATCAGGACGTGTTGCTCTTGAACCTATCGACCTTTCAGGACGCTACTATCTTCCTGCCGACAGCGTTCACTCCACCATCGATGCTTACATGTCGGCCCGGCCTGTGTGCCTGAGGGCGACAGGTACGGCCCTGCGGGTCGTCCGATGGATGCTACGCTGTATGTGCATTGTGGTTCCCTGAAGAGCCTGCCCTCGTTCGTGCTGCCGGACACAATGTTGCTCAACTGCCTCACGCTTGACGGACGGGGCAGAGACTGTTATCCGTATCAATCAATCTTGATATGGATGCATGACAGGTGATATTATGTCCGCCGCTCTCCGCTATCTGAAAGCTCTTTCCGATGAAACGCGCCTGCGTCTGGCGCTGGTGCTTCAGCGTTATGAGCTTTCCGTCAACGAGCTGGTCACGCTGCTGTCCATGGGACAGTCGCGGGTGTCGCGGCATTTGAAGATTCTGGCTGAAGCCGGACTCATCCACGCCCGGCGCGATGGGTTGTGGGTTTTTTATTCCGCCATGGAAGGCGGGCCGGGGCGGCGTTTTCTGGACAGCGTGCTGCCCTTTGTGCTGGAAGATTCCTCGAGCAGGGCGGATCTGGATATGGCGGCCCGCATCATAGAGGAAAGGGCGAGCCGGACAAGGCAGTTCTTCAACTCCATTGCCGAAGACTGGGACGAACTCAACCGCGAGGTTCTCGGGGATTTTCGTCTGCCTGAAGCCGTTGCGGATCTCATCGGCGGGCACAGGACGGAGCATGCCAGAGCCTGCGATGTCTGCGTGGATCTGGGCTGCGGTACGGGGGAAGTGCTGGAGCTTCTGCGGCATAAATGTCGGGAAGTCATCGGTGTGGACGGTTCGCCGCGTATGCTCGAGCTTGCCCGCCGCCGCTTCGGCGAAGATTCTGCCGGCGTTTCCCTGCGCATCGGGGAGCTTGATCACCTTCCTCTGCGCGACGGAGAGGCTGACGTGGCCTGTATCAACCTTGTGCTGCATCATCTTTCCCGCCCGGAGGACGCTCTGCGGGAAATTGCCCGGGTCGTGCGTCCGGACGGGCTGCTGTTGATTTCCGATTTTGATCGTCATCAGCAGGAAAACATGCGCGCCGTCTACGGCGACAGATGGCTGGGCTTTACCCGCGAAGATCTGGAAGCCATGCTGCGCGGCGCGGGCTTTGAAAGCGTGGAATACCGGCGCGAAGAGGTCAAGATGGGGCTGGCCCTGCATCTGCTTCTCGCGCGGCATACCTCCTGAATGCTCCCTGTGGATTCATGCTATGGAAGACACTCGGGTAAAACAGCGCAAAACTTCGCCGTGTTGTCGGGGATTCGGCTCCGGCCTGCGGCAAAGACATTTGAAACACGGTTCTGAACATGGGGTTCAGACTGTCGAAACATTTGTGTCACCTGCGTAAAACGTCGTTCTCATGAACGGAGGCATCATGTCTGCCAAAGATCTCGATCTCTCTCTGCCCTATAAGGTTGCCGATATTTCGCTGGCCGACTTCGGAAAGAAGGAAATGCAGCTTTCCGAACGGGAAATGCCGGGTCTGATGGAACTCATCCGCCGTTATGCGGACAAGAAGCCCCTCAAGGGCTTCAAGATCACCGGTTCGCTGCACATGACCATCCAGACCGCCATGCTTATCCGCACCCTGTATGAACTGGGAGCAGATATCCGCTGGGCTTCATGCAACATTTTCTCTACGCAGGATCATGCTGCGGCCGCCATTGCCGAACTCGGCTACGCCAAAGTTTTCGCATGGAAGGGGGAATCCCTGGAAGATTACTGGTGGTGTACGGAAATGGCGCTCACCTGGCCCGACGGCTCCGGCCCGGATCTTATCGTGGACGACGGAGGCGACGCCACGCTGCTCATCCATAAGGGCGTGGACGTGGAGAAAAATCCCGATCTGCTGAAGCAGACCCCGGAAAACAAGGAACTGGCGATCATCATGGATCGGCTGGCTCTTTCCTACAAGAACAATCCTTCCCGCTGGCAGGCAGTGGCCGCAAAGGTACGCGGCGTTTCCGAAGAAACCACCACGGGCGTGCATCGTCTTTATCAGATGGAAAAGGAAGGCAAGCTGCTCTTCCCGGCCATCAACGTCAACGACTCCGTGACCAAGTCCAAGTTCGACAACCTGTACGGCTGCCGCGAATCTCTGGCGGACGGCATCAAGCGCGCAACGGATATCATGGTGGCGGGCAAGGTTGTCGTGGTGTGCGGATATGGCGACGTGGGCAAGGGCTGCGCCCAGTCCATGCGCGGTTTCGGCGCGCGTGTGCTGGTCACCGAAATCGATCCCATATGCGCTCTTCAGGCTGCCATGGAAGGGTATGAAGTCACCACTGTGGAAGACGCCCTTCCCATTGCGGACATTTTCGTCACTGCAACGGGCAACTATCATGTGATCACCGGCGAACACATGCTGGGCATGAAGGATGAGGCCATTGTCTGCAATATCGGTCACTTCGATAATGAAATCGATATGGCCTGGCTGGAATCCACCCCCGGCTGCACGCGCATGGAAATCAAGCCGCAGGTGGACAAGTGGACGCTGCCCAGCGGGCGTTCCATTCTGGTGCTTGCCGAAGGCCGTCTGGTGAACTTGGGCTGCGCTACCGGGCATCCCAGCTTCGTCATGTCCAACTCCTTCACCAATCAGGTGCTGGCCCAGATGGAACTTTCTCATGCCAAGCTGGAAACCCGCGTGTATACGCTGCCCAAGAAGCTGGATGAAGAAGTGGCGCGTCTGCATCTGGGGCGTCTCGGCGTCAAGCTGACCCGTCTGACCCAGCAGCAGGCTGATTATATCGGCGTCTCTGTGGACGGGCCGTACAAGACTGAACTGTATCGCTACTGATTGCTTCTGCTGTAATTGTTCTTTTTCGGGGGCGTCCTCTCGCGGGGCGTCCCCGAAACGTTTATGGGGGCCGGAGAGGGCGGATACCGACGCTGTTCCTTTATGGAAGCGAATTTTTAGGGCAGGGACGGCCGTTTTTTTTCCGATGTCCAATTGACCTTTGTTCCGGTCTTTTCGGGAGAGAGACGGTTCTGCTCTGGAATGCAGACCTGCAACCGGGTCTCCTGCCATCGGGAAAGAAAGCGGCGTTGGAAGCCGGACGCGATATCCTGAACGAACGACGGAAGGAGAGATGTGCGTCTGTACGGAGAAAGAAGGGGACAGGCGCAGCTTTCCGCCCGAAGTCCTGCCGTCGTCTGCGGGAATGGCGGGAACAGACGCGGGGAAACCTGTCTTGTTACCGACGAAGCGTCAAACGGAGCATCAATCTTCCAGCGCGTTTACATGCACAATTTTTTTTGCCCGGTAGGACATTTGTTCGATGGTGCCCAGCACGTCCACAAAGCGCATACCTGTTTCGGGATCGCAGGTGTTCTTGCGGATGCGGTGGATGTGCAGTGTGCGGAATTCAGCTTCCATATCGCGAACCCTCTGCACAAGAGCGTCGAGTTCCTCCGTATTCTCAAGAGGGTGAGAAAAGCTGTCCACAGCCGTTTCCACGGCCTGGCGACATTCCGTATACATGATGCGCAGCCCCTGAAGCGCGTCGGAGGAAAAGTCCCGATTTTTTGATTTACGATATTCGTAGAGCTGGAGCAGCCTTTTGCCGTTGTCGGCAATGCGCTCGAGATCGCCCGCACTGCTGACCAGACTGTGCAGATAGGCTGCCGCCTCATCCGAAATACCCGCCCGGAAAAGACGTTCGGCATAATCGGCAATGGCGCTCTGAAGGTCGTCCACCAGATTTTCCTGATTCAGAATTTCTTTGGTGCGTTCCGTGTTGTCATTGAAAAAGACATCTTCCACCGCGTCCATCAGGCGTACGGTTTCCTCACCCAGGTGAATGCATTCATTTTTGACGGATTCCACGGCGATTCCCGGAGTCACGGCGATCAGTTTGGGATCAAGGAACTGCACACAGGGTGCTTCCTCCGTTTCCCGCAGGGGGATGAGACGCCCTATCAGGCGGGCGAAGGGGCTGACAAAGGGCAGGAACAGAATGGTATTGCAGACATTAAAGAGCGTATGCGCATTGGCTATCTGATGCCCGATATTCTGGGATGTTGAGGCTATGAAGCCGATATACAGGGGCATGAGCGGCAGAAAGATGGATACGCCTATGACGTTGAACAGCACATGTGCGGCACAGGCCTGTTTTGCGGCGCGGCTTGTCCCGATGGAGGCAAGAACGGCCGTGATGGTCGTGCCGATATTGTCGCCCAGCACAATGGGGATGGCCGCTTCCAGAGGAAGAAGACCCTGTACGCCGAGAGCGATGGTCAGGCCGACTGTGGCGGAACTGGACTGTACCAGCAGAGTGAGGAACATGCCGGCCGCCAGCCCCAGCAGGGGATTGTGGCTGAACATGAGGAATATGTCCTGCCTGTCCCGCAGAAAGCCCATGGCTCCTTCCATGGTCTGCATACCGATGAACAGCAGACCGAAGCCGAGCAGGCCGTTTCCCACATGGGTCAGGCGGCGTTCCTTGTTGAGAAAACTGAGCAGAACGCCGAGAAGTACGAAAAGATAGGCAAAATCCTTGATTTTTATGGCAAGAAGCTGCCCCGTTACCGTGGTTCCGATATTGGCGCCCATGATGACGCCGATGGCCTGCTTCAGGGTCATGAGTCCGGCGTCCACAAAGCTCACGGTCATGACGGTGGTTGCGCTGCTGCTCTGGATGATCATGGTCACGCCCGCACCGATCAGAACGCCCAGAAAAGGGGTGCGGGTGAGCATGCCGATAATCTGACGCATCCTGTCGCCTGCCAGCAGCTGGAGCGATTCGCTGATGAGTCGTATAGCGAAGAGGAAGAGGCCGACTCCTCCCAGGAGCTGAACAATATTGGCTGGCGTCATGAAAACCTCGGGGTGGTTGCGGTGACTGTGACGAATCGACTCCCGCCGCTTGACAGACCGGGCCGCCTGAATGTGGCAAAATCAGGCGAAATTGGCAAGAAAAGTGATAAAGAGATCTTCTTTTATTCGGGGGATGGACATGTTGAAGTTTTTTCACTGGCTGGAATTTCAGGATATTTTTGTTTTTTATATGCGTTGTGTCCTGAGAGCGTAAATGAGGTTTTTGCTGTAATGAAAGATCATGTCGTATGAGCGTACCAATGTTGAGTATGCCGGGCGACATGTTCCCGTCGATATTGCTTCATCTGTATGGATTATTGAGGAAAATATACGGCCGGAGCTTCCGGCCCATGTACATTCGTATTCTGAGGGCAGAAATCTCATGCGGCAGGCATATGCCTTGCCCATGGGGAGATGCTTGTCGTGTATGAATCGGGAAAATCACAAGGGGGAGAGAATCACCCGGAATTCAGCCTCGTAACATTTATACCGTGCGGACTGGGGCGAAATAGCTGTGCGACATCAGAGGATGCCGCACGGGAATAATATGTCGTGGCTGTATATGAAAAGACCTCCGGCACGGGAATATCCGAGGTCTGTGTCCGACTGTCGGAGGGGCGGAAGATATTTCGTGCCGGCTTCGTCATATTCCGGCTTGCGCTGGAGAGACTCATGGGGAGCAGGCAATGAAAGAGGCGCCTCGTCGGGAAATCCGGCGGAGCGCCTCGATATAAGCTTAGCGGTAATTTATTTCAGTTCTTCAATGAGTCCGTTGAGTACGGAAGTCTGTTTTGCCATGTCCGTAGTGGCCTGAGCCGCGTTATCCATGGCAGTAGCCGTTTCGTTGGCAACCGTGGAGTTTTCGTTGATGGCTTCGGTGATCATCTCGGAAGCCTTTGCCTGTTCCGTAGCGGCGTGGGCAATGGCCTGAACCTGATCGGCCACATTCTGTGAAAAGTCCACAATGGCCTTGAGGGCTTCGCCGGACTGGTTGGCCAGATCCGCCGTTGTGTTGATGGCTTCGACCGCCAGACCGACGCTGGAAGCGTTGTTCTTGGCTCCGTGCTGGATGGCCTCGATGACGCTGACCACTTCCTTGGTGGCCTGCATGGTCTTTTCCGCCAGTTCACGCACGGAATCGGCCACTACGGCAAAGCCTCTGCCCGATTCCCCGGCCCGGGCGGCTTCTATGGCCGCGTTGAGCGCCAGCAGGTTGGTCTGATCCGCAATATCGGAAATCACGCTGATCACATGTCCCACGCCGTCGGCATGCTTCTGCAAGTCACCCATACCGTTCTGGATCGCCAGAGACTGTTCTTCAAGTTTCTTCATGGACTGCAATACCTTGTCCACCAGATCGGCGCCGGCCTTGGCCTGTTCCATGGCCTGCTGACTGAGCTGGGCGGCGTTGCCGGCATTACCGTTGATTTCCGTAATGGAGGCGTTCATTTCCGTCATGGCAGAGGCCGTTTCCTGCAGGCGATCCCGCTGATGGGCCGTGCCCTTGTTCACCTGCACGATTTGGGCGGAAAGTTCTTCGCTGGCGGAGGCGAGGCTTTCGGCTACCTGCCGCGAGGAGTCCGCCACGTCCAGCATGGTCTTGTGCGCGTGTTCTATTTCCTTCTGACGTTCATGCGCTTCCGTGGTATCCATCCAGATGCTGAGTACGCTGGTGAGCCGTCCGTGATCGTCGAAGAGCGGAGCGGCCTGCGTCAGAGCATAGCGCGGCGTTCCCTTGTAGGTCGTGAAGGACATTTCCCTGGCTTCGGGCTGACCGCTGCGCAGGCAGCGCACGGAAGCAGTTTCCTTGTCTTTTTCGCGGAAGAGAAATTCGCCGGAAGTCTTGCCGTAATGATCTTCTGGACGGCCGTCGGCTTCCAGCAGCTTCATCATGGGTTTGTTGGCAAAGCGCAGTTTGTTTTCCGTAGTATAAATGGCCGTGGGAACAGGGAGCCCGTTGAGGACGCTTTTCGAAAAAGCCAGCTGTTCGTTGAGATGGGTCACCATGCGATGCAGGGCTTCGGCAAGTTTGCCGAATTCGTCGTTGCGTTCGATGGTGGTGGAACAGTCGCCGTTGCCTTCCGCACAGTCCGAGGCAAAGAGCATGAGTTTGTTCAGCGGACGCATGATGGCGCTGCGCAGGGCCAGAATGCTGATCAGGGAAATGAGTATGCCTACGCAGAGCATACCGATATTAAGAATAGTGGCTTCTTCTTTTATGTTTGCGGCTTCAGCCTTCACTCTGTTCTGTTCCGTGACAAGAAGCTGATTTGCATCCTGCAGACCGGTCAGAACGGATTCCAGGGCGGGAACGGACTGTTCGGTAAGAATACGCCGTGCCAGATCGGTGTTGCCGGCTTTTGCCGCCGCGGCAATGTCAATCGCACTTTTGTGCAGAGCGGTGTGCGGAGCCTCTATCCTGCTCAGAGGGCCTGCAAGTGCGGGAAGCAGTGTTTCGGCCTTTTCGCGTTCCTCACTGTTGTGCCATTTGCCGAAAGCGCACTGCGTAGAGTCGGTGACAAGATCGAGATTGTCGGACTGCTCCATCGCCACATAGAGGGTGAGCGTCTGAGCCCATCTGAAATGATCGACGGCGCGGTTCAGAAAGGTTGCCCGCAGTTCCTCGCATTCCGCCACTCTGTCCATGCTCGCGGCCACGGAAGACTGCGCGCGGTATGAGACGATGGAGCTGCATATAATGACGAGGGCCAAGGGCATGATGCATACCAGCAGCTTGCCCCAAACATTGAGATTTTTCCACATATTAAAGGATACCTCTTTTGTCCTGTCTGAATTCGTGCATCATTCTAATGACTATGTTGGTTGTGGTCAAAAGAAAATTTTCCTGTTTAATTATGTTCACGGGGAGTTAGAGGCAGAGGCGGGTTCAGCAGGGCATCATTTGTATTCGAAATGGAAAGCAGCTATGCTGCATATATAAGAATATTTCCCGGTATCCGACCGGGAAATCGACCGGGAAATTCCCAGGGGAGGCGTCATGTCGGGCAGCGATGTTCCGTACCATTCCGTTTTTGACCCCGCATCCTTCGGAGGTATTGAACGCCTGGGAGGGGCGCATGTATCGACTCCCGTTCCCGGCCCCTATGCCTCTGACGAGCCTCGTCCCTTTTTCATGGATGAGGACTCCTGCGGTGAAGATGTGCCGGGAGGCGGCACAGTGTTTCTGGAGTCCGCCGGGCCGCGCGGAAAGCTGTATTATGATCCCGGCAAGGTAAAATGTGCCGTGGTCACCTGCGGAGGCCTCTGTCCCGGCATCAATGACGTTATCCGCGCCATTGTCATGCAGGCCTGTCACGGGTACGGCGTGGCTTCGGTTCTCGGTATCCGCTACGGACTGGAAGGTTTCATTCCTGCGTATCATCACGGCGTGGCGGAGCTTACTCCGCACGCGGTGTCCGATATCCACAGTTTCGGAGGGACAGTGCTGGGTTCCTCGCGGGGGCCGCAGGATTCCGGGGAAATTGTGGACGCGCTGGAACGGCTCAATGTGAGCGTGCTTTTCGTCATCGGTGGAGACGGCAGCATGAAGGCGGCGTCTTCCATCTGGGAGGAAATCCGTCGCCGCGGGCTGCATATCAGCGTCATCGGCATACCCAAGACCATAGACAACGACATCAATTTCGTCCCGCAGTCCTTCGGCTTCGACAGTGCGGTAGATACGGCGACCATGGTGCTGCGCTGCGCGCATACCGAAGCCATAGGCACGCATAACGGCGTAGGGCTGGTCAAGCTCATGGGACGGGAGTCGGGCTTCATCGCGGCGCAGGCGACGCTTTCGCTGGGCTGCGTCAATTTTGTTCTCGTGCCGGAGGCCCCGTTCCGTCTGGAGGGCGCGGGAGGGCTTTTGTCGGAACTGGAAAAGCGTCTCGAGCGACGCGGTCATGCGGTCATCGTGGCGGCGGAAGGGGCCGGGCAGCATCTCATGGGGGTTGAAACGCGGGGAACGGACGCCTCGGGGAATCCTCTGTTGCATGACGTGGGAGCCTTTTTGCAGAAGCGCATCAAAGAACATTTTGCGGAGAGGGGAATTCCTCTCTATCTGAAATACATCGATCCGAGTTACATCATCCGTTCCGTGCCGGCCAATTCCAACGATCGTGTCTATTGCGGCTTTCTCGGGCGTCATGCCGTTCATGCGGCCATGAGCGGCAGAACCAATATGGTGGTGGCCCGCGTGTTCGATCATTTCGTGCATCTGCCGTTGCCGCTGGTCACGCGCAGACGCCGTCGACTGGATGTCCGGGGCAATTACTGGAGAGCCGTGCTGGAATCCACAGGGCAGCAGCTTGCCGTGACTGACGAAGGGGCGGCCGTATGAAGGGGCTGTATCGGATTCGGGCTTCCGCCGGTTCGGGCAAGACGCACCGCCTGACAGGGCAGTTTCTGGAGATGCTGGCCGGCCTGAACCCTTCCGCCCCCGGCAGGGGAGCCGCCTGTGCGCTGGCGGACGCCGAGGGCACGGGACGGAGCTGGGCCGAAGTCATGGGCGTGACCTTTACCAATGCTGCGGCGCAGGAAATGAAGGAGCGCGTACTTTCCAGCCTGAAAAAGATTGCCCTGGGGCTGGAGCGGAATCCGGAGAATCTGCACGGCTGGACGCGGGAAAGCGCACTGCCCGCAGTGGACGAGCTGTTGCGCCATTATGACGAGCTGAATCTGCGCACCATCGACAGCCTGCTGCACCTGGTAGTGCGTCAGTCTGCGCTGGAACTGGAACTTCCGCCCGATTTTGAAACGACCTTTGACAATGAGGAGCTGTTCGGGCAGCTCGTCGAGGATATGGCCGATCGCGCCCGTGAAGCGGGGGAGGAAAGCGATCTGTACACGGCCTTTGTCAAGGCCTGCCGGGAGGAACTTGCCTACGGCGATGTGCAGGGTTTTCTGGCCGGGGAGCGGGTACGCGGGCGCGTTGCCGAACTCCTTGCCTGGATGCTTCCCATGGTGGATGAAGGCAAGGCGGATTTTCTGGAAACACTGTTGCGGACGGCCTCTTCCTCCGCCATGTCGAAACGGCTGGACACGATGCTGAAAAGCATCCTCAAGGACGGGAAAATTCTGTACGAAATGCTGGCAGAGGAGGGACTGAAGCCGACCAGCGGTCTGATGAAGGCTCTGGCCGCACTGCCCGTCAAGCTGGATCCTGCCCGTCCCGCTACGGTGAAGGATCTCACCAGCGTATTTCTGCGCGAGGAACGTGAGATAGATGCCGGGCCGGAGTGCGTGCGGCGTCTGAGCCGGCTGCGGGGGCAGATACGTCAGGCCAAGGCGGCCTACTCCGTATTTCGCGATGCGCTGCGGCTTGCGCCCTTTCTGGATCTGGCCATTCTTGCGCTGGCTGAACTGCCCGAATATCAGAATGAAACCGGGCTTCTGCCCGCTTCCCGCATACCGGCTCTGGCCGCCCGCGTATTGAACGGCGAGTATGGCGTGGCCGAAAGTCTGTGCCGTATGGGCACGCGCCTTGAGCATATCCTCATCGACGAATTTCAGGATACCAGCCTTGCGCAGTGGAAGGCTCTGGAACCTCTGGCGCGGGAAGTGCTGTCCCGCGGGGGGAGCGTTTCGCTGATCGGGGACGTCAAGCAGTCCATCTATCACTGGCGCGGCGGGGAATCTTCGCTGTTTGAAAACGTACCGCGGGATCTTGCGGATATTCTTGATTCCCGGGATTCCGACAACCTTGCCTCTCTTGAATACAACTGGCGCAGCCGACGCGGGATCATTGACTGGAACAACGACATGTTTTCCGCTCTGGCGGATAAGGCGACGGCTTGGGCCGTGCTGGATGCGCTGGTGCCGAAGTCGGACACATACGCCCATCAGGAACCTTTGCGGCAGGACTTGCTGGACTCCGCTGCGGAGCTGCTGGCCGGAACCTTTGCCGATGTGAGGCAGCGTGCGCCTGCGAAAGCCCCGGAGGGCGGTCTGATCACGCTGCTCCGTCTTCCTTCGGTCGAGGAGTCTGGGGAGGAAGAGGGCGATGATATTCTGAAAAGGCTCGTGCCGGAAAAGGTGCGGGAGATTGCCGGGCGCACCGGATCATGGAGTTCGGTCTGCGTACTTACGCGCACGACGTCGCAGAGCGAAAAGGCAACCGCCTGGCTGCTGGATCAGCATATTCCCGTGCTTACCCGGGCAAGTCTGCTGCTGGCCGAACAGCCGGTCATAGCGCAGAGCGTCGCGCTGATGAAGTTCCTTTCCGCACAGGATGACGATATTTCGTTCTGGACCGTGCTTGAAGGGGAAGAACTTCTGCCTCCCGCTCCTGCACGCTGCTGGGGAGAACGCGGGCTTCCTGCCTCCCGCAGGGTGGCCCTGCGCGACTGGGCCGCCGGTCTTTCCCCCAAAAAAAAGGGGGAAGGGCGGCCGCTGGCTCAACATTTTGCCGTGGATTTCCCCGAACTGTGGACGTTCTGGTTCGCGCCGCTGACCAGGAGCGCGGGCCTGTACACACCCTATGATACGATCTGTGCCCTGTACCGACGCTGGAAGGTCTGGGAGCGTAATCCCCGGGCAAACGGCTTTATCCGGCGTTTTCTGGAAATTCTGCATGTGGCGGAATCTCAGGGCATGGCCGACATGGGGAGTTTTCTGCAATGGTGGAACGAAGAAGGGGTGAAGGAAAAGGCTCCTCTTCCGAAAAACATGGACGCCGTGCAGGTGATGAGCATACACAGCGCGAAGGGGCTTGCCTTTGACGCGGTGCTTCTTCCGTGGCTTAATTTTTCCGTGGGCAAGCTCCCTCCCGGAGCCCAGTATCCGCCCGAGGTATGCGAAACGGGGGGATTGACCGTACTGGGGCGCAGGATCCGCGCTCTCGGGCGTCCCTGGCTGGAGGCAACGCTGGAGGAAGCCCGCGAATCCATACATCTTTTTTATGTGGCCTGTACCCGGGCCGTGAGCGAGCTGCACTGTTTTCTGCCTCCGGAGGAGGAACATCCGAAGGGTATGAACGCCGTACTGAAGCTTCTCATGGAGCCTCTGCTGGAGACCATGAGCGCGGACGAGCGGAACGGATGGCGGCGGGGCGACGCTTCCGGCCTGTCGGAGGGAGGGCCTTCTCTCTCCGTGCCGCAGCCGGAAGAAGACGCCGCTCCGGATACGGAGGCGGCGGACGGGGAAGAAGCCTGGCTGCCCATGGCCTGGCTGCCGCGTCTGCGCATCTTCCGCAGTCCGCTGGAAGAATGGGCCGGCTGGGTCGCGCCCGGAGCGTCCGGCGCTTCATCCGGTGGGGAAGAAGGTGGCAGTTTTTCCCTTTCGGCGCGTCAGAGAGGTATTCTGGCTCATCTCTGCCTGGAGATGATGCAGACGGAAGAGCTGCGGGAAAGCCGGAAAGGCGGAGATCTGCGTCAGGCTGTCCGACAGGCGGTGAAGAGGGCCATGTTGCGTTTTCCCCTGCCCGTGCGCGGGCGCAGCGAAGTAGCGGCGGAGCTGGAAGACATGCTGATCTGGTATGCCTCTCTGCCCGAAAGCGGGGAATGGCTGCGTCTCGGTTCTCCGGAGCAGTCCCTGATCGACAGGGAAGGCCGCCTGCGCCGCGTGGATCTGCTGGTGGACGGCGAGGATGCGCTTATCGCTGTGGAATATAAGAGCGGCGGGGATTGCATCCTGCCCGTGCCCGCACATGAACGCCAGCTCCGCAGCTACATGGAGGCCCTTGCGGCGGATACGGATAAAGCCGTTCGCGGCGTGCTGGTGTATCTGGATCGCAGAAAACTTTTCCATTTCGGAGGCGGAGCATGAGTCAGACCGGAACGGGGCGTCCCTTTTCCGTCATTCCGTGGGACGGAGATTTTCTCACGCCGCTGAAAGATATGATCGACAGCGCCACGGAAGGCAATGCTGGCCGGGCCGCCGTCATCTTTCCCAACAGTCGCCCCCGGCGTTATATGGAGGAACTGTATCTGCGGGAAGGGCGGCCCATGCTGTTGCCGCGCATGATTACCGTGGACGAACTGCTGGAACTGTGCCGTGCGGCCTGGTTGCATACGCCGCCTCTGCGCCGAGCGGAAATGCCGGATCTTGTGGCCCTGCTGCGCGCTTGCGTGGCGCGTGTGGCCCGGAACCGTCCGGCGGACAGCCCGCTTCACGAGCTTGACGGGCCGGGGGGAATGGCGCGATTCCTTCCTTGGGGGATACGGCTTGCATCTCTGCTTGAAGAGTGCGCCGCTCAGATGGTCGCAATCGAAGATCTGAATGCCGCTGACGGGGTGATTCCCTTTGCCGAGGCTCTGCTGGCGGATTTGCGCGGGATCAATGAAGAATGGTTGAAGGCCATGCGGAAGGCGGGGCTTTCCGCCCGGGGACTTGAAGCCGCGCAGCTTGCGCGGCTCGCTCTGGACGATCCGCAGCTTCCGCAGGAACTGAAGGACAGGAGCGTTTTTCTGGCTGGCTTTGTGCGGCCTACCGCCTCGGAAAATATCCTGTTCCGCTATCTGTGGGAACGCGGGGCATATATATGCCTGCACAGCGATCCTGCCGTGACGGAGGGCGGCGGGCACTGGGCCTGCATTGATCACAGGGAATGGATACGGGGCTGGGGAGCCGGAGCCGTGACGGCCTGCCCCCCGACGGGGAACAGACCGGATATCCGTTTCTTTGCCGGCTATGATCTTCATTCGCAGCTTCAGGAACTCGGGCGTTTGCTGGAAGAGGAATCTTCCTCAAAGGGGAAGGAAGGAAAGGGCAACGCCGGGGAAGAGCGTTCCGGCGGCACGGAAGGAGGAAGGGCCGTTGTTCTGCCTCATCCTTCCCTGCTTATGCCTGTTCTGCAACATCTGCCCGAACAGGAGCTGAATATTTCTCTGGGCTATCCGCTGGAACGTTCGCTGCTGGGCGGCCTGATCGAGGCGATGCTGCGCCTGCGCGAATCCATGCGAATCTCCGGGAAGGAGCCTCGCTGGCCATGGCGGAATCTGCTGGATCTGGTGTCTCACCCCTGTCTGCGTATGCTGTCCCTGCCGGACGGCACAGCCCTGCGCCCGCTTTTGCAGGAGGCGGAAAGGGAACTGCGCGGCGGCGGCAGAATGGTGTCCCTGCCCCGCTTCATGGAACGCTTGCGCGGGCGCACGGAGTCCGCGCCGGAGCTGTGTTCCCTCTGGCCCCTGTGGCAGGACTGCATGCATACGCTGGTCGCTTCCTGGGCGGACTGTGCCTGCCTGCGCGATACGGCGCACCGTCTCGGGGCTGTCTGCGAACTGCTGCTGCGCTATGGAGAAAGCGTCTGGCCTTCCTTTCCTCTGGATGCGGAATGCCTGTTCCGGCTGATGAAACGTGTCATCCCCGTTTTGTCCGATAATGCCATGGCTGAGGAGCAACTGCCTCCCGAAAGCCTGTTTGCCATGGTGCGGCAGTATCTTGCCGGCGAGCGCGTTCCCTTTGAGGCAGATCCGCTTACTGCGCTTCAGGTGCTGGGAACGCTGGAAACGCGCCTGCTCCGCTTTGACAACGTGTATGTGCTGGATATGACGGAAGATCGCATTCCCGGCGCGCCGGAGCGTGATCCTCTGCTGCCGGACAACCTGCGTGCCCTGCTCGGTCTGCCGGACAGATTCCGCCGGGCCACGCTTGAGGCGCATACCTTCCATCGCCTTGTGGCCGGAGCCAGAGACGTTGTGCTGTTCTGGCAGGAGGGCGCGAATACTTCCGAACTGCTGGAATCGCAGAAGCGACGTTCCCGCTTTGTGGAAGAATATCTGTGGCGTGCGGAAAAGCAGAGCGGTCGCCTGCTTGTTCCCGGAGAAGGAATATTCGGCGCGGCGGGCTTTCCTGCCGTGGTTCCCCCTGCCGCCGGCGGAGCGGCCGTCGTACGAACCGAAGCTCTGGATGCGGCCATGGAGGCCCTGCTTTCCAGGCCGCTTTCCCCGACACTGCTGGACTCCTATCTGCACTGTCCGGCCCGCTTCTGCCGTCGCTATCTGCTCGGTCTGAGGGAAGGGGATTCGGTGCCGGAAGGAGACGACAACGCAGGCGTGGGGAACGTGATCCACAACACGCTGCTTCGCCTCTACACGCCCTGGCTGAACAGGACCGTGTGCAGAAAGGATATTTCCGTGGAAAGGGATATCATGCCCCTGTTTCGGGAAGAGCTGGAGAGCAGCGGCATGATCGACCGCCTCCCTTCGGAAAGTCTGTTCATGCTTCAGGTCTCCGCCCCTCTGCGCTTCAGGGATTTTCTGGCGGCACAGCCCGAGGAGATGAAACCGGTTCTGCTGGAAGGGCGGTTGACGGCGCCGCTTATGGTCGGCGGGGCGGAACGTATGCTGGAAGGGCGTCTGGATCGCGTGGATCGCCGTGGAGATTCCTTTGTCGTGGTGGATTACAAAACCGGCTATGTGCCGGAGCGGGGAAAGCTGTTCCGTGCCAAGCCGGGAGATGCCATGATTGCGCTCTGGGATGCTCTGCCGGACTGGACGCCGGAGGGCGAGGATCTTCTGCCCGCTCTGGCGGAGGCTGTGCCCAGCCTTCAGTTGCCCTGTTATGTTTTTCTTGGCCGCCATGCCTATGGGGCGGCTGCGGACAACGCTGTCTGGGAGGATCTGGGGCGGAATCGGAAAGACAAGAAAAATGCTGTGGAGATTCCCCTTCTGGATGAGGATATTCCGGAGGAGTGGCGCGAGAGTCTGCTGGAAGGAATTCCCGCGCTGTTCGGATTCGTGCTGGATCATATGGCGCGTTCATCATCCTTCGCCCCGCGGGAGGGAAAGCACTGCTCCTGGTGTCCCTTTGCCGCCATGTGCCGCTGAAGTGCGGAGCGGGCGACAGAGCCGGAGAGCATAGTTGTTTTGAACATGCTCCGGGAGTCAAGCAAAGCAAGGCTGCGCCGCGAGAACGGAGCGGCCGCTATATACTTGCAGCGCGGCCGCTCGACGGGCGGCCGCAGGGCCGTGCTTGGAGTCCGCAGGGCGTACAGGCATGCCGGGCAGGGACAGCACAGAGTCCGTGGAGGTGTGAACGCTGCGAACTGGAGTCCTGGAGCTGGGGCAGATATGGTCAAGAGTAAAATGCCCTGGACAGGGAATGGCGGAGACGGGGAGGAAAAAAGCTCCTCCCGGTACTTTTCGTATTCGAGCGGGCAGGAATATTTCCGGCGTATTCGCTCTGCTCCGCAGAGGCAGTCCGACAAGCTTCAGGTGTATGACGGGCGGAGTGCAAGCTGCTTCTTTTCTTGCGGACACCAAGAGGCTCGGTGGCCTGTGCAATGCTGTGTCGTCAGATTCGAGACGGCAGGGGGGAATGTTATTTTGAGGAAGCCGGAGAGCCGTCATCAGGGACTGCTCTGAAATTTCATCTGCCGAACAGCCGGGGGCGGAGGATAAATTCCAGCCCTTGGCCCTGTGCGATGCGCAATAGTTCTTCCCTGTCACGGCAGGGCTGGGGAAGCGAAGAACGTCGGGAACGCAGCTTCGGAAGAGCTGCCGCATGGAGCGCGGTCAGACTTCAGCCGAGGCTGGAATGCCTGTGTTCCACACCCACGATATAGCCTTCCTGACGCAGCATTTTGGCGACGGCTTCAGTCATGGCCACGGAACGATGTCTGCCGCCCGTGCAGCCCAGCCCTATGGTGAGACGATATCTGCCTTCCGTGTCATAGTAGGGCAGGATGAAGCGCAGAAAGTCAAGGACATGATCCCGAAAGGCCCGCGCCGCCTCGGTTGAGAATACATAATCGGCAACGGCTTCGTTCTGGCCGGTCAGCGGGCGCAGCGCATCCACGAAATGGGGATTGGGCAGACAGCGCAGGTCAAAAACCATGTCGGCTTCGCTGGGAACGCCGTATTTGAAGCCGAAGCTGATCAGGTTCACGCGCATGGCGTGGGCAGAGGCTTCCTTCCTGTTCCAGCGACGTTGAATTTCCCGGCGCAGTTCGTGGATGGTGAAGCGGGAGGTATCCAGAACAATATCTGCAGATTTCCGCACCGGAGAGAGGCGGCGTCGCTCTTCCCGCATGGCTTCTTCCAGCCCCATGCCTTCCCGTTCCAGAGGATGGGGGCGGCGCGTTGTGGCGTAGCGGCGCAGGATGACTTCCGGCGTAGCCTCAAGAAAGAGCAGCGCCGGGCGCACGCCGCCGCCTTCGTGCGGAGCGAGACTTTCCATATTGTTCAGCGCGGTATTCAGTTCCTGAAGCGTTCCTCCGCGCCGGAAATCCACGCCCAGAGCCATGCCCCGGAAGTGTTCCATGCCGGGGCTGCGGAGCATGCGGAAACATTCGGGAATCAGAGCAGGAGGCAGTCCGTCCGCCGTAAAGAAGTCCAGATCTTCCAGCACCTTGAGGACGGTACTCTTGCCGGCCCCGGACAGACCGCAGACGACAAGCAGACTCGGGGGGGCTTCTGTGTCCGGAGTGGGGGAAACATTGAGAGATTGCATACTCTGCTCGAAAAAAATCCGGGGCTCTTCTGGAACCCCGGACAGAGAAGGGGCTTGGAGGCCCGAAGAATCAGGCAAGCGGATCGATCAGGCCGAAATCTCCGCTGCGCTTCTTGTACAGGACGTTGATGCGCTCGTTGTCGGCATGGAGGAAGACCAGAAAATCATTTCCGGACTGATCCAGCTGGAGAACCGCCTCGTCAAGATGTAGCGGTTTGGGCGCGTAGTTTTCCGAACCGTTGACGACCTTTACGCCGTCGGCTTCCTCGACGTCATACGTATAGACATCCACGTTTGCGTTGCGGCTCTTGCGGCGTTCATGAGAGCGGGCAGCAGCCTTTCTCACCTGAGATTCGATCTTGTCCGTCACCAGGTCGATGGACGCATACATGTCGTCAGACTGTTCGGATGCGGAGAAATTCAACCCCTCACCGCTCAGTTTGACTTCCGCCTTCTGGCGGTGCTTGTCGATCGAAAGGATGACCACCATGTCCAGCGCGGGCGACTTGCCCAGAAAACGTCCGGCCTTTTCCAGACGGCGGCGGGCATATTTCTTGAGGTGCTCGGAGGGTTCGAAGTTCTTGAAGGTAAATTCCATGTGCATGAAGTTCCTCCTTTGCGGCATGGCTGTGAAACGGGGTAAGCCCGTATGCATGCGCCTCTTGAACTTGTCTTAATCATACAGCGTTTCCCGATGATTGTCGATCGGGCGGAAGAAGAAATCATGCAATTTGTGTAAAATTTCCCGCGCTTCAGTTCCTGCTTTTGCGCCAGCTTTTTTCCTCGCCCCGGAGCAGACGGCCTATGTTGGAACGGTGCGTCCAGAAAATAAGGACCGTAAGCACAACGGCCAGAGGGAGAAGGTCAAAGCGATCGAACAGGGGGTAGAAGATCAGCAGAGAGGAAACCAGCGTGAGGGAACCCAGCGAGACAAAACTGGAGACTGCGATAACCGCAACGCAGCAGCCTACGGCACAGAGCAGCGGCGGGAGGCCCAGGGGGATCAGCGCGCCGATGGTGGTGGACACTCCCTTGCCGCCCCGGAATCCGAGAAAGCAGGATTTGATGTGTCCGCCGATGACGGCCAGCACACAAGCAGAATGGAACCATGCGTCGGGCGAAAAATACAGGGATATCTGAACGGCAAGCAGGCCCTTCAGCAGATCGCAGGCCAGCGTGAGAATCCCCCAGGGCAGCCCGCAAAGTCTGGCCACATTGGTGGCGCCGGGATTGCCGCTTCCCGCCGTCCGGGGATCGATCCCCTTGCATGTTCTGGCAATGATGATTCCAAACGGGAGGGAACCTAGCACATAACTGGCGAGTATCCACAGATAGATCATGGAAGCGTCCGGGTGGGAGGTGAAAGATGTATTCGGAAATTCCCCGTCGGGACGGGGAGCCTTCATGCCGTAGTCCGGCCCCGGAAGCACAGCGCAATCCGCACCGTACCTCCGGGGCCGTCAGTCGTCAGTTTCGGGAAAGCTGGGCATTCACAGCCGGAGTTTGGGCCGGTGCCTGAGCTTCGGGCTGTTCCACTGCCTGCTCTTCTGCCGGGGGCGCAGTCTGTTCCGTACTCTGCGCCGCAGCTTCGGGCTGTGCGGGAGTGCTTTCCGCAGCAGGAAGCGGGGAGGATTCGGGAGCCTCTGCTCCCTGTTCCGGAGATTCGGGAGATGCGGCGGGACTCGCGGAAGGAGTCTGCGCCGCCGGATTTGCCGGGGCCGGGGCGTCGGCCTTGTCCGTGCCTGCGTCGGGAGCGTCCTGCTGTGCGGCTTCTTCTGCGGGCGCGCTCTGTGCCGG
>DWXS01000047.1 GCA_019119045.1 Candidatus Mailhella merdavium
TTATATAACAATCATATCTATTTTATTTATGATAATAAATATTTTTACATTTGACTTATGCATAATTATAAATTATAATATAAATTTTATCATCAATTCCTACATAATATATCCTGAAGCATCTCCATATCTCCATTTACAAAATCATACATCCTTTTCAAATCACTTGAAAAATTTACTGCATTTCTATGATACTGATTGATCGTCAAATAACCATAAAAATTACCACTTCTATCAACTAATACAGGAATGGATTTTGATGATGAATATTCATTCCAAACACTTTCTGTCGAATAGCTGCTTCCATACTTCCCATACTGGTTGAATATAGACGATGACGAATATATACTTCCGTATTCGCCATATTTATTACAAATGGAATCTCCTTCATAAGGATTACAATTAAAACATCCTAAAAATTTATCATGTCCAGATCCGCCAAATATAAGTAACTCTTGTGAATATGCTGAACTTGAAAATATCAATGTCAACAATATGCATAAACATATAATTCTATTTTTCATATCAATAAGCCTCTCTTTTTATCTTATTCCTTGCCGGTCAGAATCATTTCATAATTTCTTATATGAGACTATAGCATATGAATACTATATCCTATACATTTTCATATAAACCAAGGCGACACGCAATCCAACACACAACTTACCTTCCTCTTGTACAGGATCGTGGCCTACCTGCTAAAAATCTCCACAACGAAAAAGTCCTCACGATTTCTCGTGAGGACTTGATTTTTTTGGCGTCCCCAGGGGGATTCGAACCCCCGTTGACGGCGTGAAAGGCCGTTGTCCTGGGCCGACTAGACGATAGGGACATTCAGCGGAGAAAAAATTTATATGATGAAGGAAAGATTGTCAATCTTTTTTTCTGGGTTCCGACTATTACACAAGCAGCTCCTGAGCGACTGCTATTGTTCCTGAAGCGGCATAGAGGTGCTGTAAATCAGTTCATTATCAGCGTACACTTTTGCCCGTACCATCGCTCCATCCACCAGTTCCACTCCGTTCGGCAGGGTGGGATTACTGATAATCTTTTTCAGACGATTTATGCGATAGCTGGTATTTCCGCCGCCTGTAAGGGGATACACCGTGCCGTCGGCCAGAATAAGCTCAAAGTCCACGTCGCCCGCAAGCTGCTTCCCCTGTGCCGTATTATACAGATCAAGAGAAATACGGAGATTGCGTGCGCCTACCCGGCGAGCCTTCATATTTCTGACATCGGCCAGCCCCTTGTCCACTTCCGTCGGTTTTCCGACTTCTGCTGCCTTCGCGCCGGTGTCAACATCTGCCGTATTCGTTTCCGTACGGAGGGGCAGATTAGGTTTGACGCTCTCCGGCTCTGCCGCCTTTTCTTCCGGCAGAGAGACGTCTTGCGACGTCGTCTTCTCCGTCTCGACCTCCTGTTTTACGGGTGCGGAGGAAGGCTCCGGAACAACGTTTTCTTCAGGAGAAGGAGCAGAGTCGCCCTTTATGTCTTCCGTGTTTTTCGGACTCGCGTCCAGAGTATCGGCTGAACCATCCCGACTTGCGTCTTTTTCTACACTTTCTTCAACTGCTGCGGGTACTGAAGTCTCCGTATAGGAAGGACCGAGTACATGTTGCAGCAGCTCGGGATCCGCAACTCGCAGAAAATCTTCAAGGCTTCCAAGTCGTGCGATGATATTGCGTTGTTCTTCAAGCTGCGTGCGCAAAGAGGCATTTTCATCGCGCAGTGCCGAATATCGCTGGAGCAATTCCCAACCGGCCCAAAGAGTTCCGGCCAGAAGGAGAGGAAGAGAAATGAGTAGTATGATGAAAAATCGCAAGGCTCCCGAGCCCATCCTCATGCGTGAGGTTTTGCCCTGATCTGTCATGAAGATGAGGCTGTAGCTGCGCTTCATGCTTTATCCCGTATAATTGTCCACGATTCCGAGGCGATGCGCCAACTGTCTCCTTCCGGATAAAGCAGCAGTTCCTTGATACCCCTGTCATGGTAACCGGAGCTGTCGCTGTACAGCTGCGTCATGCGAACACGCACCCCCCTGTCTTCCACATACACCGTTGTGCCCTGAAGCTCAACCCGTACCGGTTTTTTACGCGCCCAGATACTTTTTTTGTTTTCCAGAATGGCGTCCCGGCCTTTCAATGTTCCCTGATCTGCTCCCGGCCTGTAAAAAGAAGCATAACGTTTCAGATCGCCGTCTTCCCATGCCTTGCGCCAGTCCTCCACAAGTTGCAGGATCTCCGGAGTGACCCGGCGCATGAAGGCGTCGTGCAGTCCAAGATCTTCAGGAAGCCACTCCATGGCAACAATTTTCAATGTTCCGTCTTCCCCGGGCATCCAGTACAGACGGCGGGTTCCTTCGGTATGCAGATTCGGCGCACGATAATACTGCGTGAACCAGGAAACCCAGTAGCCCGGGCCGGGCAGTACGCTGATATCCCCCTGCTCTATGGATATCCACGAAAAACGCTGAAAAAGAGAACTTTTCAGCGCCTTAAACGCGTTGAAATTTTCACTGGTTCTCGTGTAGGCTTCAGGATCATAAAAGTCAAAAAATGAAGGTGAACGATCTGCCCATGCGCGATTCCATTCCGCGCTGCGTCGGGCTACTTCCTGCAGACTGGTCTCATCCGCAACAGAACTTAAGGCCGAACTGTCAAACAGCACCGGAAGATTGGACTGCGCACGAACGCTTTCTTCCGTTGCCGTTTCCGTAACGGCAGGGATAGGAGTCTTTTCCTGCGAAGGAAGGGCCAGATCGGCCGGAAACGCTGGATCGGTCTCACCTTCTTCCGGGAAAGAAACTTCCGAATCCGATGCGTTCACGACGGCTCTCGAAGTATCTTCTCTCTGAGTTTCCGACGGTGCGGACGCCATATCTCCGAAAGAAGCCGAAGAGTCTGCGGGAGCTTCCGCCGGCAGTTCAACAGCAGCGGGACGCTCAGGAGACGGGATAGAGGCGGGGAAAGAAAGCTGTGCCGACTGAAGCGGCACAGCCTGTTCCGCAGATGCAGAGAGCTGTGCGGCGGAGGGCTGCTCGGAACTCATGGCGACAGAGGATAAGATCTCATCCTGCTGTGCAGTGCGAACGGAAGAAGCCCGGAGAACAGGGCCGTCCACGCGCTGGGCCACCAGTACAGGAGTTCCCGGCTTGAGGCGGGGCGCAAGGCGGTCGATGTCGTCCAGATCGATGGCAATACAGCCCTGCGTCCTCTGATTGGCTATAGGACGCCCCTTGCTGTGAATCCAGATTCCGTATCCGGTTTTGCCGCGCAGTCTGTCCACGGGGTTGGGATAATTCAGAGCATGGGCCTGACTGCCGTATTCGTCGAAATCGAGAGGAGCCTGAATCTTTCCCCGTACGAAATACACGCCTTCCGGCGTGCGCAGGTCGCCCTCAACCTGCTTGTCGCCTTCAATACGCCCATGGATGCTGGGAAAGGCTTCCTCAACGGTGAGCGGACTGCGACGGGCAAGAAGAAAAAGATGCCGGGAGGACTTGTCCACGGCCACGAATTCCGAAGGCAGGCCCGGCGCATCCATAATGGTAGTCTGCCAGGCGGGCGCAGGCGAAGGGCACCCCAGAAGGATTGCCGACAATCCGAAAGCAGGAATCAGGCGGCGCATGAATTTCCGTCAGGCTCTGCGGCCGAGTTCGAGAAGTTCCTTGCGGCGGAAAAGCGCACGCAACGTATAGCCAGCGGCGGCAATGGCCTCGCTGCCTCCCTCTTCACGATCCAGCACCGTGCATACGGCAACGATGTTGAATCCTGCATCTTTGACCCGTTCACAGGCCGTCAGCAGGGAGCCGCCCGTTGTCACCACGTCTTCCAGCATGGCCACGGGCGCGCCGGGCTTCAGATTTGCCAGTCCCTCGATATACTGATTGGTGCCGTGTCCTTTCGGACTTTTCCGGACGATGAAGGCGGCCACAGGGCGTTCCTTGGTCCAGGAAATAACGGAGGTGGCCGTAACCAGAGGGTCGGCCCCAAGGGTCATTCCCCCCACGGCGTCAAGCTGCGGGAGATCGGAAAGGAGATCGTAGAACAGATTGCCGATGAGCCATGCCCCTTCCGGGTGCAGCGCAGTCTGTCTGCCGTCGAAATAGAAGTCGCTTTCGCGGCCGGAGGCAAGCACAAAATGTCCTTCCCTGTAGGATTTTTCCAGCAGCAGCGACGCAAGACGGCGTTTCATGTCGAGAATGGAAAGTGTGGCGGAATTCATGGGATATCCTTGCCATGGCCGGAATTTCCGGCCATGGACTGAGTCTCAGATATTCTTGTTGTCCTGTTCTCCGAACACACGATCCAGAGAAACATCTTCGTACCGAATATAATAGGAAGTATCAAAAAGCAGATCAAGCTCGTGCTGAGTCAGATGCTTCGTGATTTCAGCATCACCACGCACAACGTCCGGGAAGGGACGTCCGCTTTCCCAGCTTTCCATGGCGCAACGCTGAACCATGACATAGGTTTCCTGCCGGGGCAGGCCCTTGCCGATCAGCGTCGTCAGCACGCGCTGGGAGAAGAATATGCCGTGGCTTCCCCACAGATTGCGTTCGATGTTTTCCGGCAGGAGGCGCAGGCCGTTGATCAGGGTGGCCAGCCGGTGCAGGGCATAGTCCATGAGAATGGTGGAGTCGGGCATGATCACGCGTTCGACCGAGGAATGACTGATATCCCGCTCGTGCCAGAGAGCCTGGCTTTCGAGAGAGGCAAGCGCGTTGCCCCGCAGCAGACGGGCGACGCCGCACAGATTCTCCGCCGAAATGGGATTGCGCTTATGGGGCATGGCGGACGATCCCTTCTGTCCCTTTGCAAAGCCTTCCTCCACTTCATGCACTTCAGTACGCTGAAGGTGGCGCAGCTCCGTACACAGGCGTTCTATGCCGCCGCCCGCTATGGCGAGCGTCGTAAAATAATGGGCATAGCGATCGCGCTGAATTATCTGGGTGGAGATAGTATCCGGCTTGAGGCCGAGAATCTCGCAGGCGCGCTTTTCAATGTCCGGGGAAAGAAAGGCGTAGGTACCCACGGCGCCGGAGATTTTTGCCGTTCTGATATCTTCGACGGCAGCGGCGAAACGTTCCCGATGACGCCGGAATTCGGCATAAAATCCTGCAAACTTGAGCGCGTATGTGGTGGGTTCCGCATGAATGCCGTGCGTGCGCCCCATACAGATCAGCCCCTTATGTTCGAGGCTGAATTTCTTGAGAGCTTCCAGCACGAGATCAAAGTCGTCGAGCAGACGTTTTCCCGCCCGCACCAGCAGCAGCGCGCCGGCGCTGTCCACGATGTCGGAAGAAGTACAACCGAGATGAATGAAGCGGGCCGCCGGGCCTATCTTTTCTTCCAGGGAAGTGAGGAACGCGATGACGTCATGGCGCGTGGTAGCTTCGATTTCCTCAATGCGCTTCACGTCGATGTCGGCCTTTTCCCGTATGGTGGCCATGTCCTCGACGGAAATGACTCCCTGCTCGTGCCATGCCTCGCAGACGGCAAGCTCAACTTCAAGCCAGGCACGGTAGCGGTTTTCCAGAGACCACAGAGCGGCCATTTCAGGACGGGTGTAACGTGCAATCATGATATACCTCGCGGGGAACGGCGTTTTGCGTGCGACGCAACGGCTGAAAAAGAGGATCAGTTCGTACTGCTTTCCGCCGTGGAAGAGCTTTTCCCGGCATCGGGCTTTGCCGCTTCAGGGGAAGAGGTTGAAGCGGAGTCGGAAGCAGTCCCGGTATGGGAGCCGGAATCTGAGCCGGCAGCAGGTTCGTGATTGACGAACCAGCCTCCGCCCTTGAGAAGGAAGGATGTGTTGGACAGAACGCGGGGGGACGGGCTGCCGCAGACAGGACAGGGATGGGTATCGGCTTCGTCGTCGGACTTCAGCCATTCTTCAAAGGTTTTGCGGCACTTGGGGCAGGAATATTCGTAAATAGGCATGGATGACAGAAAACGCTTCAGGTTATGGCAGAATAAAAAATCCGCCGATCAAAAAACACAGAAAAAGACTTTGCCGGACACCCTTTCAGACTGAAAAAGGCGTCCCGCAAAATCCTTCTCGCTGGACTGGCTCAGGAGGCCGTTACTTCTTGGCGGCAGCCTGGGCTTCGTGGATACGGGCCTTCAGACGCTTTGCGCGACGATGGCGACGACGATCCAGTTCCTTCCTGCGTTCTACTTTCTTGTGAGCCATGAGAGGTCTCCTCCATATCAGTTGTTGCTCTGTCTGTATAAGCGCAGTTTCCGACGCTGTCCACCCCTGCCCGGAGCCGCTTGTCAGGGAAGAGGGCATGCCGTATCCTGCCCTTGCCCTTCGGGCTGTCAGAATTATGCAGAATTTCAAGGAGAACGACTGATTATGGATATCAATGCTGTGCGTGCGCGGATCACGCCGGATCAGTTTGCCAGTTTTCTCGGCATCAAGGTGCTGGAAGCGAATTCCGAGCGTGCACTGGTCGGGGTTGAGCTGGAGGATCACTATCTCAATATCCACGGCGGCGCCCACGGCGGACTGATCTTTTCCCTTGCGGATATGGCCTTTGCCGCTCTGGTTGTGGCGAACGATCTGCTCTGCGTCAACGCGCAGACCTCCATCTCCTACGTCAAGCAGGGAAAAAAGGGACCGTTGCGTGCGGAAGCCAGGATGATCAGAGCGGGGCATAAACTCGTCACCTGCGAAGTACGCGTACTCGACGCCGACGACGAACTGCTGTCTCTGGCCACAGTGACCGGCTATGTCATGACGCCCAGGCCTGCCGCATGAACGCCTGCCGGCAGACAAGGGAAGAAGCCCCGGAAACGGCGACGCGTCTTTCCGTCTCCGCCCAGGAACGGGGGCAACGTCTGGACGCCTTCTTGAGCGCACGGCTCGGGCTTTCCCGTTCCAAGGTCAAGCGCGCCGTGGAAGAAGGGCACTGCCAGATAAACGGCAAACTCTGTCTCGAAGCGGATGTACGCCTTGCCTCCGGGACAGAACTGCTCTTTTTTTCCCCGGAAAACGCATCCGCTTTGATACCGGAAAAGGGCGAGCTGGATATTCTGTATCGCGACGAACATCTGGTTGTCGTCAACAAGCCTCCCCACCTCACGGTTCACCCCTGTCCGAGCTGCCCCGAGGGGACGCTGGTACAGCGTCTGCTTTCCCGCGTGCCGGAACTGGCAAAGCTGGAAGGAGAACGGCCGGGCATAGTTCATCGACTGGATAAGGACACTTCCGGCCTTCTGGTCGTGGCGCTGAACGAACGCGCACGACTTGAACTGACGCGGGCCTTCGCCGATCGGGAAGTATCCAAAACCTACCTGGCAATCACGCATGGACTTCCGCCGGAACGGGGCGAAAGCCGCCTTCCTCTGGGACGGCACCCTTCGCTGAAAACCCGCATGGCCGTCGTTCCGGAAAACCGGGGCGGCAAGGCCGCACACAGCGAATGGAGTACGCTGTATCGGGACCCCGGATCGCGTTTTGCCCTGCTGGCCGTTCGTATTCATACCGGAAGGACCCACCAGATTCGGGTGCATCTTGCACATGAAGGGTACCCCTTATGGGGTGACGCTCTGTACGGCCCCACGGCGGGAGAAAAGGAAACGACAATCGCCCCAAGGCAGATGCTCCACGCCTGGAAACTGGTATTCCGCCATCCCGTCACAGGACGGGAGATGCGTTTCTGCTGCCCTCCCCCTGAAGATTTTCCGGACTGCATGGCCGCGCTGTCGAAGCGCATGATCCGTCTGGTGCTTACAGGAGTTGCCGGCTGCGGCAAATCGACGCTGCTGCATGTCCTCGGCGATAAGGGCGTGCCCATATGGAGCGCGGATGCCGTTGTCGCGGATCTGTATGCGCCCGGCGGCGACGGCTGGCGCATGTTGCGCGGCATGTATGGCGACAGATTCGTAGCGGGAGACGATTCCCCCGTGGATAAGGCAGCTCTTGCCGCGGCTCTGGCCGACGATCCGGATCTGCGCCGCGAAATTGAGCATGCCGTACATCCCATGGTATTCCATGCTCTGCATGAATTCTTTGCGAAGACGGAACGCGAAGGAGCGGAAATCGCGGCTGCAGAAGTACCTCTGTGGCATGAAAACCGCAGGAACGACCGGTCTGAGGAAAAAGAACGGATACTGTCCGTGACGGTATGCTGTCCGGATCTCTCCCGACGGGAACGACTGCATGTCCGGCGCGGCTGGAGTGAAGAAAGAACAGCTCTGGTGGATTCCTGGCAGCTTTCCCAGAAAGACAAGGCCGGATTATCGGATATTGTCGTGGACAACAGCGGCGATGAAGCGGCACTATACAGGGAAGGGGAAAAGCTCCTGAACCAGGTCTCCGCACAGGAACAGCAGAGGCTCGCATCCCTTCGCACGGCATGGGAAAATATATGGACCTGCCCGAAGTAAACCTACCGACATTCTGAGGGAAAATTCATGATTACGGTGTACGGAGGAGGAAGCTGGGGAACGGCACTGGGGCATGTGCTGGCAAGCGCAGAGCATGAGACGACGCTGCTGCTGCGGGATGAAGAAGTAGCCCGGGCCGTCAACGAACGGCATGAAAATCCGCGCTATCTTGCCGGTCTTCCGCTTGCGCCTTCTCTGCGGGCCGTAACGGACACGGCCATACTGAAGGATTCTGATGTCTGGGTGCTGGCCGTCCCCTGCCAGAGCCAGCGGAACGTACTGGAAAGCGTGCGCGAACTCGCACGCCCGGAAACGGTGATCGTCAACGCCGCAAAAGGAATAGAGCTGAACAGCCTCAAGCCTCTCTCCGTCGTATCGGCCGAAGCGCTGCACGAAACAGAACGCGATATGCGCCGCCGCTACGCCATGCTTTCCGGCCCCTCCTTTGCGCAGGAAGTGATTGAAAACAAGCCGAGCGCAGTCGTACTCGGCTGTGCGGACGAAGAACTCGGGGCGCGCCTGCGGGCCATGTTTGCGACGCCCTTCTTCCGCTGCTACTCCAGCCCGGACGTGCGCGGCGTGGAGCTTGGCGGAGCCTTGAAAAACGTCATCGCCATTGCTGCGGGTGTCTGCGACGGTCTGCAATTCGGGGATAACGCGCGCGCCGCGCTGGTAACCCGCGGTCTGGCGGAAATCACGCGGCTTGGCGTGGCCATGGGCGCCAGGGCATCCACCTTCATGGGGCTGTCCGGGCTGGGCGACCTCATGCTCACCTGTGCCGGCGAGCTTTCCCGCAACCGGCAGGTAGGTCTGAGACTCGGCAGAGGAGAACGGCTCGAAGATATTGTTGCGGATATGCACATGGTGGCCGAAGGCGTCAAAACCACGCGCGCAGTGAACGCTCTGGCCCGAAAAATTGATGTGGACATGCCCATAACTTCCGCCATGGATTCCCTGCTGGACGGAAGACTCGCCCCCAGACAGGCGGCAGAATTGCTCATGAGTCGGGCGCTTAAAGAAGAAGGCATATAAGGGAAACTGCGCCGCATCCGGTTGCTGTAAAAAAACGGTCGCTACTCCGCAGTACGGACATCTTGTGCCGCATACTTTCTACGGATATGAGAGCATAGAAAATCATGCGCGGACGGCCAGCAGATAACGCTCCAGTCCGGCGTAATCCCTTCCGGTCAGGGCAGGATTCCAGGAATCTCCGCACATTTTCCTGATCGCGCTGCCCTGTCCTGCGCCGTGTTCCATAAGCAGCACTCCCCCGGAGGAAAGCAGCTCTTTTGCCGCAGCAAGGACGGCGCGGGGATGATCCAGACCTTCAGGGCCGGCCAGCAGAGCCGTTTCCGGTTCAAAATCCCGCACGCCGCGTTCCAGCTCCCGATACTCCCTTTCCCCTATGTACGGAGGATTGCTGAGTATCAGAGCGGGAGAACGAAACGCTTCCGGAAGCCTCTCCAGAAAGTCCGGAGCGCAAAAATCCGCCTGAAGAAACTCCACGCGATCAGCCACGCCCAGCCTGCGGGCGTTGGCCCGCGCTATTTCCAGCGCATCCGCACTGATATCCACAGCCAGCCCACGCCACAGAGGACATTCCTCCGCAAGAGTCAGCGCAATACAGCCGCTGCCCGTGCCGAGGTCGAGAAAACAAAGCTGTTCCCCCCGCACTCTCTCTGATCGCGCAGAGAGCAGGGCTGTCGTCCCGTCAAGGGGCAGATTCGGCAGAAGCGGACGGGCATCCCCCAGCAGAAAAAGCGCGGCATCCACAAGATGTTCCGTTTCCGGCCGGGGAATCAGCGTAGCCGGACTGACAGCGAAGTTTCTCCCGTAGAATTCCTTTTCTCCGACAAGATAGGCCAGCGGCTCTCCAGCCGCCCTGCGTGCGATTAAGGCATCCAGAGGCTGCTCCGCCTCTGCGGGCAAAGGATCGCGGCCGTGCGTCACAAGAGATTCCCGCGTCATGCCGAGCGTATGACACAGCAGCATCTCTGCCTCCCGACGCGGAGAGGAAGAGGAATCCTCCTGAAAAGGAGCGGATGCGGACAAAAGGGCCGCCGCATGTTCCAGCCATTCGCGCAAACAGGGCATATCACTCCGTAAGGGATGAAAGCGCGTCGTCCAATTCGTCCAGAGGCACGCATATCATCCCCATATTGTGCATATCCCGCAGGTTGGACTCAGCCACGTCCGGAGTGGCCGCCGAACAGGCGTCACGCACGACGACGACATGCAGATCCCGGTACAGGGCATCGACGGCCGTTCCGCGCACACAGTTGGGATACTGAGTTCCTGAAAGAAGCACCGTATCCACCCCGAGGGCACGCAGATCGTCTTCCAGCGATGTGCGATAAAACGCGCTGAAGCGGGTCTTGACGACCTTATGTTCGCCGGGCAGAGGCGCAAGCTCATCCACAATGGCGCTGCCTTCGCGTCCTGCCACACAAAAACCCGCCCCTCCGTTTTCGAACAGATGACGACGAAAAATTTCCGCGTCGGAACCGTCGGGCCTGTGTTCGCGCACCACATGGAACACCGGCCAGCCTTCGACCCGCGCTCTTTCCAGCAGACGCCGGATCGCGGGTACCGTAGCCAGCGCACCTTCCACACGCAGGGGCGCGCCGGGCAATACGAAGTCCTTCTGCATATCAATTATCAGCAGTGCGGGTTTCATCGGAGCTTCCTCTTTGTTTCACGAAGCTGCCGTGCGGAGCAGCAATTTTAAACGATGCACGACACCGCGAATATTCATCGGAGCGGAATCGTCAGGAGAACGAAAGGCAGACGGCGGGCAGGCTCTTTTCATGCTTCGCCCTTTTATCCGTATCCGTCATGTCCCCGGCGCACACTGAGGGAAAGGCGGCCCTTTTCATACTCTTTCGGGAGCGCGCCCTTCCCTCATGCAAAGAAACGACTCTTCAGAGCGGCAACAGAAGGCCGGGACTTCAGGCATACATTTCGCGCTGAAGCCATTCCTTGATTGCCGGTGTCGGCGCAAACACGCCCTTAAGCGTACCGAATTCCGCTTTAAACGCCTTTTCCAGCTCCTGCGGCAGAGCCAGCGTGAGCAAATCGACCGCCTCTTCCGAATTGCGCCGCACCAGGCGCACCACGGGAGAGGAAGGCCAGGTATCCACCACAAAATAGGTGGCAAAATCCTCTTTTGAGCGCACCGGGGCATGTTCGGCATGCCAGTTGTTGTTCCCCCATTCGAGATACAGGGTAACGGCGTCCTCGGGAGCAAGATCCCAGTCAATAACGTATTTGGCGAATTCTTTTAAACGGGAAGGAGAATCCATGCAGGCTCCGGAAAAAAGGTTACAGCAGACCGGCCCGCGACAGTTCCGCCCGAAGGGCTTCCTGCGCGGCGGGAGCCATGTTGCACAAGGGAAGGCGGAATTCATCCGTCATGCGCCCCATAAGCGAAAGCGCAGTTTTTACCGGTATCGGATTACTTTCCGCAAACATGGCCCGATTCATGGGTTCAAGCTCAAAATGCAGTTTACGGGCAAGGGTCGTGTCTCCCTTTTCCCATGCCTCGCACAGCGCCGCAATCTTGGCGGGCAGAATATTGGATGTCACCGAAATGACCCCGCAGGCCCCGAGGCTGAGGCTGGGCAGCAGCGTGAAGTCGTCTCCGGAGAACAACAGAAGGTCTGGCCCGCACTGTTCAAGAATATTCGATACCTGAACCAGATTCCCCGTGGCTTCCTTGATACCGACCACATGTTCCAGCTCGCGGAACATGCGCGCCATGGTAGAAGGCAGAATGTTGGAACCTGTGCGTCCGGGCACGTTGTACACGAACAGCGGCAGATCCACGGCGTCGTTGACGGCCTTGAAGTGCCGGAAAATACCTTCCTGCGTGGGCTTGTTGTAATACGGGGAAATAAGCAGCGCGGCATCTGCCCCCGCCTTTTTGGCAAAAGCTGTCAGGCGTATGGCCTCGGCGGTATTGTTGGATCCCGAACCGGCCAGCACGGGAACGCGTCCCTTTACCTGTTCAATGCAGATACGAATGGCGTTTTCGTGTTCCTCATGCGTCATTGTGGCGGATTCGCCCGTGGTGCCGCAGGGAAGAAGGGCGTGAATACCCTGCTCAAGCTGCCATTCAATATGGGCACGATAGGCTTCTTCATCAATGACGCCGTTCCTGAACGGCGTGACCAGCGCGGTGATGGCTCCGTGAAACATGCTACCTCCAATGAACAGCCGGGTGTTTCATGTCCCGGCGACTCCGCGAGCGAAAGGTTGTCAGCCCTCGCTTCAGGCTCCCATCCCCAATCGAGCTTCTTTACTCTGCCCGATCAGCGGCGCGCAATCTCGGGATCACCTGTTCCACCCTTTTGACATTCGCGAACGGGAGGCGTCAAGAGAGCCTCATAATTTCCATTCTATCGCAATTTTTTCATTGACAGCTGCGCGAGCGCTATATATATCAAACACACAAACATTCAAACAATTGTTTTATTGAAAAACAACAAGCCACAGGAGGCACACCATGAAAAAAATCATCAAACTTTCCGGTCTGGATTGCGCGAACTGTGCTGCAAAAATGGAAGAAGCCGTGCGCGGTATTGAAGGTGTGGAACAGGTCACTGTGAATTTTCTGACCCAGAAAATGCAGATCGAAGCCGACGAAGCCTGCCTGCCAGCCATTCTGAAAGAGGCAAAACGCCTTATCGGGCGCATAGATCCTGACGTTGAAATGGAGGCATAATCAGCATGACCAGGAAACAGCGCAAAACCCTGTGGCGTATTCTGATTGCCGCAGTCCTGTATATCGCCGCGCTGGCCGCGCCGCTGGAAGGTCTTCCCCGTCTTACGGCCTTCCTCATCGTCTATGCCGTCATAGGTGGAGACATCCTGCTCAAAGCAGTACGCAATATTATCCGTGGGCAGGTTTTTGACGAAAACTTCCTGATGTCCGTGGCCACAGTGGGAGCAATGTGTCTGGAAGAGTATGCCGAAGGCGTGGCCGTCATGCTGTTCTACCAGATCGGCGAACTTTTCCAGTCCTATGCGGTAGGCAAGTCTCGTCAATCCATTGCGGCTCTCATGGATATTCGCCCCGATCACGCCACAGTAGAAAGGGACGGACAGCAACAACAGGTCGATCCGGAAGAAGTAGCTGCCGGAGAAATTATCATCATCCGGCCGGGCGAACGTATTCCGCTGGACGGCATTGTTGAAGAAGGCACGTCATCCGTGGATACAGCGGCCCTCACGGGAGAATCCCTCCCTCGGGAAACTCTGCCCGGACACGAAGTCATCAGCGGATGTGTAAACCTGAGCGGCGTCCTCCGGGTGCGCGTCAGCAGGGAATACGGGCAGTCCACCGTATCACGCATCCTCGATCTTGTGGAAAACTCCTCCTCGCGCAAGAGCAAAAGCGAACACTTCATTACCCGCTTTGCGAAGTATTATACGCCCGCCGTTGTATTTGCTGCGCTGGCGCTGGCCGTTCTCCCTCCTCTGCTTTTCGGACAGAGTTTTTCTTCATGGGTAGAACGCGCTCTGACTTTTCTGGTCATTTCCTGCCCCTGCGCTCTGGTCATCTCCATTCCCCTGAGCTTTTTCGGAGGTATCGGCGGTGCCTCGCGCTCCGGTATTCTCGTAAAAGGAGGCAACTACCTTGAAGCGCTTGCTTCCGTATCCGTTGTGGCCTTCGACAAAACAGGAACGCTGACACGGGGCAGTTTTGAAGTCGTCGCCGTTCATCCCGAACAGACGGACGAACGCGAACTGCTGGGTCTGGCTGCTCTGGCCGAAAGTTATTCCGATCATCCCATATCCCGCTCGCTCAAGGAAGCATGGGGCAGAGAAATCGAGCGCGAACGTCTTTCCGACGCGGAAGAAATTCCCGGTCAGGGAGTGATTGCCGTTGTGGACGGGAAACGCGTGGCCGCCGGCAATCTGCGGCTCATGGAAAGCATCGGGGCCGAAGGAGCCCATGAGTGCCACCTGCCCGGCACAGCCGTACATATCGCCGTGGACGGCGTATATCAGGGGCATATCATCATTGCCGACGTGGCCAAGCCTGATGCCGCAGAGGCCATTCGCGAACTGAGGACGCTGGGCGTACGCAGAACCGTCATGCTCACCGGAGATGCCCGCAAGGTGGGCGAAAGCGTGGCCCGCGAACTCGGCATTGACGAATATTATGCCGAACTGCTTCCCGGCGACAAGGTAAGCGTGCTTGAACGTCTGCTGGCCGGAAAAAAGGAAGGGGAGAATCTGGCCTTTGTGGGAGACGGCATCAACGACGCCCCTGTTCTGGGGCGGGCCGACGTGGGTATCGCCATGGGCGCGCTCGGTTCGGATGCCGCCATTGAGGCGGCGGACGTGGTTCTCATGGACGACAAGCCGACCCGCATTGCGGATGCCGTACGCATCGCACGCAAAACGCTGCGCATCGTCCGGCAGAACATCGTGTTCGCCCTCGGGGTGAAGGCCGTGGTGCTTGCTCTGGGAGCGGCAGGCCTTGCCAATATGTGGGCTGCTGTCTTCTCCGACGTCGGAGTTTCCGTCATCGCCATACTCAACGCCATGCGCGCTCTGGACACGAGGCCGCGCACATAGGTCCCAAAGGCCGCTCCAGAGAAATATTTTCTCTGGACGGCCCTTCGCGCTTCTGTCATGCTCCGGCCGCCGGACATGTCGCCCGGTTCAAACCGGGCTTGTCCATGTACGGCAATACAGAACTCGGCGTTCTTTACGCTCTCGGCACCGCCTTTTCCTGGGCGACCGCCGGAATTATCCATACAGCCATTGCCCGCCGTGTCGGCGTGCAGGGCGTGATGCTCCTGCGTCAACCCGTTGCCTTTGCCGCCCTGGGAGCAGCCTGTCTGATATGCGGCATTCCGCTTCTGACCAGCCCGCATTTTCTTCTGCTGGCTGCGCTCTCGGGTATCAGCGGCATACTGATTGGCGACGCCTGTCTCTATGCCGGGGCCCTGCGTATCGGCCTGCGTCCGGCGCAGGTCTGTCTTTCTCTCTCTTCCTCATTCACTGCAATCATCGGCGCGATTTTTCTCGGCGAGCGTATCGGTATTCAGGGCGCAGTCGGTATTGCCGTGGCCACGGTCGGCGTCGTTCTCGTTGTCGCCTCGGAAAGAGGCGACGCGCACAACCCGCCCGCGCGCGGTCCTGCGCGTACCCGGGGCATCGCGCTCTGCCTGTTCTCCGCTCTGATGCTGGCCACAGGCATGATCTTCTCCAAACAGGCGCTTTCCGAAGGCATGAACGAGCTTTCCCTCGCCCTGTACCGCAACGGCGTTTCCATGATCGGCATCATCCTCGTCGCTGCATTGCGCGGCGCTTTCCGACCTGTGTTTTCAGGCATGGCAAAACAGCCGGAAGTAGCCGGTCTTGTTCCTCTGGGCTGTCTTTTCGGGCCTGCCGGAGGGATCTGGCTCTCCTGTCTCGCCATCAAACTTCTGCCGGCCTCCGTGGCCGCCATGCTCATCGGTCTGGAACCCATTGCGCTGCTGATTATCATGGGCGTCATGGAACGGCGTATGCCCCGCCGCGACTCCATTCTCGGCGCCATCGTCGCCTGCACGGGCGCGGCCATTCTGGTTACGCGCTGAATAGCCGCAACATACCGGAATAACCGATGAAGCAAACAGTTCTTCTGCGCGTTCCACCTTCCCCAATGCCCCGGAAGGCAGGTGCGTTCGGCCGCGCTCCAGTCGCAGACTGACAGCAAGGACTGCCCCGACAGGGGGGAGAGTCGGCAAGCAGCAGAGCGCAGAACATGCGCCGTCCGGTCGATTTCACAGCCTTGCACCATCTACCCTTTCCTGTTGACAAGCTCTGCCTTTGTTCCGAAACAGAGACAGGAACATTGATATCGAAGGGGGATCTGTGGCCGATCTCAACAAATTTCTGATTCTCTTCAAAGATAAGGACAGAACTGCCGACATAGAAGACTTCGACGAAGACGGAACCCATATCAGACTGAAATTTTTTAATGATTCCAGAGTATTCACCTGCGGCAAGGACAAGGCCTCCGTCTTCACCGATCCTGAAGAAGTTCCGGCAGACGAATATATTTTCCGCTCAAAAGGATACTGCTACGCGGATCTTGCGCGTATCCAGAAATTCCCTGAACACTGGAGGCTTTTCCGCAGAAACGGCTCCACAGTCTGCCTGAAGCAGACCGAAACCGACGTGGTACATTCCTGCCTTGGAGACGCGGAAAACAGAACGCTTCTGGAGTACCTCAAGAAACTGGCCGAGCATGACAGCCTGAAGAGCGACGGCGGAACCGGCTTTCTTCAAAAGCAGTATGAGCAGCTCGACTTCATCCCCGACGACACCATACTCGCGGCCTGCCTCAAGGGCGTACTCCCCGGAGGCGACGAAACGCCCTGCGACACGCTGTATTATCCCTTCGGATTCAATGCCTCGCAGAAAAAAGCGGTGGAAAAGGCTCTTTCCAGCGGTCTGAGCATCATCGAGGGGCCTCCGGGTACCGGCAAGACGCAGACCATTCTCAATATCCTCGCCAATATCATTATGCGGGGACAGAATGCCGCCGTTGTGTCCGGCAACAATTCCGCAACGCACAATATTCTTGAAAAACTGGAAAAATACGGCGTGAGCTTTATCTGCGCCTTTCTTGGAAATCAGGAAAACAAACAGGCCTTCCTCAGTAATCAGAACACACTGCCCGATATGTCGGGCTGGCTTCTTGACGCAAAGACGAAAAAGGAACTTACGGGCAAACTTCGCGCCCTGCATGACGAGCTGAACGAAAAACTGGAAAAACAGAACCTGCTGGCTGCGCTGCGCGCCGAATACGACGCCCTCCAAACGGAACAGGCGCACTTTTCCGACTGTTTTTTCCGGGAGCCCGCCCTGCCGACAGGACGTTCCAGTCTGCGCAGCTTTGATTCCGACGCAATACTCCGTCTGCTGGCCGCCTGCGAAGTGGAATTTGAAAAGGACAGAGCTTTTTCCTTTTGGACGCGCCTTCTCTTTTTTCTGCGTTTCGGCCTCTGGGACAGCGGGCTGTTCAAAAACCCCCCAGCCTCCGTCACGCTTCTGCTTCAGAGTATTTTCTATGCGCGCCGCATTGCGGAAATGCAAATCCGCATCAATGCGCTCGAGACGGAACTCCGAGGCTGGGGCTTCAAGGAAAAAATGGACGAATATGCCGCCATGTCCATGAACATATTTCGTCATGTGCTGGCGGAAAAATATGGAAAGAAAGCCCGCAAGTCATACAGCAATCTCTGGAAGGAAGCGGAATCCGTCATAGAAGATTACCCCGTGATACTCAGCACCACCCATTCCCTGCGCAGCAGCCTCGGCCAGCGCATCACATATGACTATGTCATTTCAGACGAATCCTCTCAGGTGGGCATAAGTTCCGGCATGCTGGCTCTTTCCTGTGCAAGGCGCGCCGTCATCGTGGGCGATCTCAAACAGCTTCCCAACGTCGTGGACGGGCCTACGCGACGCAATACGGATACCCTGTTCAGACAATATGGCGTTCCGGAGGAATTCCGCGCTGCCACGCACAGCCTTCTGCGTTTTATCGCCAAACGCTTTCCAGATGCGCCGCACACCCTTCTGCGCGAGCATTACCGCTGTCATCCGGCCATTATCGGCTTCTGCAACGAGAAGTTCTACAACGGCGAGCTTATCGTCCTCACCCGTCAGGATGAACGGCACGATCCGTTGCGGGTGTTCCGTACCGTTCCCGGCAATCATGCCCGCGACCATCTGAACCGGCGGGAGATCGACGTCATCACCGGGGAAGTCTTTCCTCTCTGCAATCTGAAGGCAAACATCAGCGAGGTGGGCATCGTGACGCCCTACCGCGCGCAGGCGGAGGCTCTCAAAAAAGAACCCGCGCTGGACGGAGTCGTTGCAGATACGGTTGACAAATTTCAGGGACAGGAGAGGAGTACCATCATCCTTTCCACCGTGGACAATGACATCTCGGACTTCGCCGACGACGATCATCGCCTGAACGTGGCCGTATCCCGCGCTGTGGATCAGCTCATCGTCGTGACCAGCGGCAACAGGGCGACGCGGCACACCAGCATTGGAGACCTCATTAACTATGTGAAATATCACAGTATGGACGTGCGGGACAGCAGCATATGTTCCGTATTCGATCTGCTTTACCGTCAGTATGCCGTCGCACGACGTCAGACGCTGCGCCGTCTGAAAAGAATTTCGCAGCTGGACAGCGAAAATCTGATGTTCGGTCTTATTGAAGAGGTTCTGAAGGAAGAAGGTCTTGTCAATTACGGCGTTCACGTCCATGTGCCGCTGCGTCTGCTGCTGCGCGACATTTCCCTCCTTGTGACGGAGCGCGAACGACAGTACGCGTTGAGCAGCTTCACGCATGTGGACTTTCTTATCTTTGAAAAAATGGGACGCAATCCCGTCGCCGCCATAGAAGTGGACGGCTGGGCCTTTCACCGGCCGGACAGTTTGCAGGCGGAACGGGATGCGATGAAAAACAGCATCTGCGCACGCTACGGCATACCGCTTTTCCGCTTCAGCACCACCGGTTCCGGCGAAAGGGAGCGACTGCGCGACATATTCCGGAACATAAACCGGCAATAACGCTCCATATTGCCCGGCCGCGCATGCAAATTTCCCTGACTTCTTCCCGGCAGATCCCCATATGCGCCTGCAACTCCGCATAAGGAAAAGTCTCCGTTCCGAACACGAAGGAAGTCCGGTGTTGTTCCCCGCGTCGCCGCTGCGCTGCGGAGACAAGAGAGCAATATGTTGTTCCTGTGCGGGACGGAAGATCCTGCCTGGTTGATAATTGAAAGTTCGACGACAGCAATATGCAATTGACTTTGAAATTGTATTTCAATAATATCAGTCATCCGTTATCTTCCATTGCACGTAACCTTCCACCATATCGGACCAAGCCATGGCTCGCCAGACAGTGTTCATATCCGGCATCCGCAGAGAGCCAGATCCGAGAGGATCTTCCCCTGATACTTCCGAAAAAGAAACGGAGCAGGCCGTTCATATAGCCGACGGCACCGAAGCCCGCAGGGAGCAGTATCCCCTTACTCCCGGCCTGCCGAAGCCCTCGCTCTGGGTTGAGCCGTCTCTGCTCGTACTGGATCAGGGGCGGCCTGTCTGCTTCCGCATTCAGGATGTCTTCAACTACCACGGTCTGGATGCCGTCGGGGGCGCGGTGCTGGGCTTCCGCCTGCTTCAGAGGGCCTTTGCGGAACTCTCCCCGGAAGGGCCGGCAGAACGTCGCTCAATTTCTCTGTTCACGTCCTTTCCCGGTTTCGGAGTGCGCGACGCCTGCGAACTGATCTCCCGCATGGTCGCGGAAGGCCGCTATCGGGCCGATCCGGGCTTTATCGACGAGCGCGCCCCGGACGGTGTGAATGGTCGTTGTTATTTTCGTTTTTCTCTGGGGGATCGCAGTGTGGAGCTGGCGCCGCCCCCCGCCGTGCCGGACGCGGAGTTCATATACTGGGGCCGGGCCGCAAAACAAAGCTCTCCCGAGGCGGCGGAATATTCCGTCATCATGCGGAACTGGAAACGGGCAAAATTCCATTTGGCATCTCTGCTTCTTGGTCTGGACTGCCGCTCTGCCCTGCGCGTGCTGAAATGACGGAAGGACAGCCCTCGAAAGAAGTCCGGCCAGAGAAAACCTCCGGCAGGATCGTTCCGAAGGGGTGGACAAGCTCTTTGGCTCACCGTACACCCTTTTCCGAAAAGACATGTATCGCAGGTTGAGCATATGGCAATGCGGATAATGCGGGCGCTGCTCCTTCCAATGATTCTTCTGCTCTGCTGGCAGACGGCAAGTTCGCTGGGTCTGGTCTCCCCGTATCTGCTTCCGCCTCCGCTTGAAGTATTGCGCTCGGCGGCGGACATGCTGGAATCCGGGCTGCTGGCCAGACACATGGAAGCGTCCCTCGGGCGTGTGGCCAGAGGTTTTTCCCTAAGCGTCGTACTGGGCTGTGTTCTGGCTTTTCTGCTCTCCTTTCTGCCCCGGCTGGAAAAGGCTCTCGACCCCGTGCTTTCCTTCCTGCGCATGACGCCGCCGCTGGCCACCATCCCCCTGCTCATTCTGTGGCTCGGCATCGGCGAGGCCACCCAGCTTGCCATCATCTTTCTGGCGTCCTTCTTTCCGGTATTTCTCAACGCCCGGGCGGGATTCGCCAGACTGGACGCGCCGTTTCGCGAACTGGCCGCGAGCCTTGCCCTCTCCCGTCTGGACTATGCCCGCTATTTTGTCTGGCCCGCCGCCTTTCCTTCCATTATCACGGGCATACGGTTGAGTTTCGGATACAGCTGGCGCGCGCTCATCGCCGCCGAACTTATCGCCGCCGGAAGCGGTCTGGGATACATGATTTCCGATGCGGAACAGATGCAGCGCGTCGATATTGTCATGGTGGGCATTTTCGTCATCGGGATCACTGGCTGGGCGCTGGACGCTCTGTTCCGCCGCATTGTGATACGCCTTGCGGGCAGACGTTTCCCGGAGCTGGAGGAAGCATGATCGCCTTTGCCGACGTGATCAAATCTTTCGGGGACAGGCGCGTTCTCAACGGCATGACGCTGGACATGGCGGAACGGGGCATCACCTGCCTGCTGGGAGCTTCCGGCTGCGGCAAATCCACCGCGCTGCGCGTGGCGGCCGGTCTGATCGCCCCCGATGCGGGCAGTCTGCATATTCCTGCGGGAAGCTGCGGCGTGGTGTTTCAGGATAGCCGCCTTCTGCCCTGGCTGACCACGGAGGAAAATCTTGCGCTCGCCCTGCCTTCAGCGCAACGCGGGGCAGAAGCCGCGCTGCGTGTGGCTCAGGTTCTGCGCGAAGTGGCTCTTGATCCCCGCGAAACAGGAAAACTCTTTCCCCGCGAGCTTTCGGGCGGCATGGCACAGAGGGCGGGTATAGCCCGGGCCATGCTGCGCAACCCCCGCATCCTCATGATGGACGAACCCTTCGCCTCGCTGGACGCCATGACCAGAAGCGATCTGCAACTTATGCTGAAAACACTGGTGGAAGAACAGGACATGGCCTGTCTCTTTGTCACTCATGACATGGAAGAAGCCTTCTCCCTTGCCCGACGCATCGTGATCATGCGCGACGGGCGGACTGCCGCCATGTTTGAACGGAACGACTTCTCCACTCCGGAGAAACGCGAACATGTGCGCGATAACATTCTGACCTGCCTCGGCAGGAAAAAAGGAGCCTGAAATGATTCTGAAACGTGCGGCCGCTGCTCTGCTGGCCTGCCTTCTGGGCGCGGGAAGCGCAGTTGCGGCGGATGATGTTCTGAACATCAGCTATGTAAAGTCCCCCTTCAATCTCCAGAGCATCGTCATGAAAAAACAGGGGCTTCTGGAAAAGGAACTGGAACCGCTGGGCGTCAGTGTGGTCTGGCATGAAATAGATTCCGGCGCGCAGCAGGCGCAGGCCATGGCCGCCGGTTCTCTGGACGTGGGCGGCGTCATGAACACCACCTCCATTCAAATGGCCCGGGGCGAGGGCAACCCGATCAAGATTGTGGCCGGAGTTTCCCGGCCTACCGGCGTCTTTGCCATTGTGGCGGCAAAGAACGGCGTCGGCGACATCAAAAGTCTGAAGGGAAAAATTGTGGCCGGCCCCAAGGGCACCGTGCTGCATCAGATACTTGTCGCCGCTTTGGCGCGGGAAGGCATGAGCATCGACGACGTACAGTTCATTCAGATGGATATTCCCAAAGCCTTTGCCGCGCTGGAAAGCGGACGTGCCGACGCTGCTCTGCTGGCCGCCAACACCGTGGTCAAGGCGCAGGAAGCCGGAGGCCGCATCCTCGCCACGGCGGACGGGCTGGTCGTTCCCATGCTGGCGGTTGCCGCCTCGGAATCCTTCATCACGGAACATCCCGACAGACTGGAAGCTCTGCTGCGCGCCCACGACAAAGCCGCCGAATGGATCGCGGCCCATCATGATGAGGCCGTTGCCATGGGTGCGGAAGAACAGTGCGTGGATATCCCCACGGCGGAAAAGCTGTTTGAATGGTCGCACTTCACCCAGCGTTTCAATGAGAGCGATCTGGACAACATGAACAGGGATCTGGCCTTCATGCTGGAAAACGGCATGATGCGCAACAGGGTGGATCCCCGCGATATCGTCATGCCCTGCGCCATGGAGTAGGCATGGAAAGGCAGCTTATCCTGCGCGACCGGGACGGCGATATCCGGCTTGGATATGACGATCTGCTGAAATATTGCACGAAAGCAAACGTCATTGCGGCCGCGCTCATGCTCCGAGTCGGCGCGCGGGCCTTCGCCCTGCTTTCCCCCGGCGAACCCGTCTGGCGGCGCGATCTGACCTGGCGCATCGGTTTCCCCGGAGAGGGCATTCTGGACTGTGTGGAGATGATTTCCCACGCCGTGCGCGAAGGTCGCTGTCTGCGGGATCCGGACATGCCCTCCGAAGGCGCGCCGCCCGCTCTGCCCGGGCACTTCATTTTCAAAATCGGCTACCGGGGCAGAACGGCCACGCTCATTCCCACGGCGGAGATTTTCGACGATGAATTCCGTGCGTCCGTTCTCCGCTGGCAGGATGAGGAGAACGATCCGCAGGGTCGCGCCGCCTACCTGGCCTATAAAAAGAAAAAAGCGGATCTCATTCTTTCCATGCCGGATGAAACCCTGTTCCGTACCCGGATTGAAGAGGCGTGAGAAACCCGCCTCATTGAACTTTGCTTTTCCGTCAGAGTGTCGTTCTTGAACAGATCTGCCAGCCGGACCCCCTGTGTTCCAAGTTCGCAGCTTTCAGAGTCTCTCCGTAGCCTGCACTGCCGCCCATGCCCGTACGCTCCACCTGCGGGCTACGGGTACGGCCGGCAGAGCGGCCCGTCGGAGGACTGCGCCGCAGTTTCTTGCGGCAAGGCAGGACTGCGCCGCTCGTCCTGCCTTGCCTGACGCCCCGAGTCTTTTCAAAATGAACAGGCCTTAAGGGCGGCCGCTCTCTTTGCCCGGCCGCCCTTTTTCCTTTCCGGCGATTGACATTTCCCGGTAAATTGTCTCTCTTGACGGAGAAACAACGCGAGGTTCCGCCCGGCCAGTTCCGGAGGAACATGGAGGATCGCATGGCGGAACCCGTCATCGAAATCAGAGGGCTGGGCAAGTCGTTCAACAGCAAGTCCGGCCCGGTGGTCGCCCTCCGGGATATCAACCTGACCGTGGAAAAGGGCGACATTTTCGGCATCATCGGCATGAGCGGAGCCGGCAAGAGTACGCTTGTACGCTGCATCAACCTGCTGGAACGTCCTACGGAAGGCTCCGTCATCTTCAACGGGCAGGATATGTGTCGCCTGTCCGCGGAGGAACTGAACCGGGCGCGCCGTTCCATGGGCATGATCTTTCAGCAGTTCAACCTGCTCATGCAGCGCACGGCGGAAGCCAACGTCTGTTTCCCCATGGAAATTTCCGGCGTTCCCAGGGCAAAGGCCAAGGAACGGGCGCGGGAACTGCTGGAACTCGTCGGCCTGGGCGAGCGCGCCCAATACTACCCTTCGCAGCTCTCCGGAGGGCAGAAACAGCGCGTGGCCATAGCCCGGGCGCTTTCCACCGAACCCAAGGTGCTGCTCTGCGACGAGGCCACCTCCGCCCTCGACCCCTCCACCACGGCATCCATTCTGAACCTGCTGCGCGATATCAACCGCCGCCTCGGCGTGACCGTGGTGATCATCACTCATGAGATGAGCGTCATCGAACAGATCTGCAACCGCGTCGCCATCATCAGCGAAAGCCGCATCGCCGAATGCGGCACCGTGGAAGAGGTATTCTCCAATCCGCGTACCGACGCGGCCCGCCGTCTGGTTCTGCCGGAAGGACGCAGGGCCGCGCATATCAAGGCGGATCGCCTGTACCGCATTGTCTTCAACGGCTCATCCTCCCTCAATCCGGTCATCGCGGACATGATTCTGGAATGCCGCGCGCCGGTGAACATCATCCATGCCGACATGCGGAACATGGACGGCAAGGCTTTCGGTCAGATGGTGGTGCAACTGCCTGAAGATCCCGAAACGTGCAGGCGCATGCTGGACTTCATGGCCTCGCGCGGTCTTGCCATGTGGGAAATTCCGCCCGGAAGCTGCATAGACTGCGATCCGGAAGACTATGATTACGAACAGGAGAGGGGGCGTCATGCCTGATTTTCTTGCCGGACTTCTCGATCCAGATACGCTTCAGATGCTGGCCGAAGGTACGCTGGACACGCTGTACATGACTCTGGTCTCTACCTTTTTCGCCTATGTGTTCGGTATGATTATGGCCGTGGTGCTGGTGGTGTGCCGTGCGGACGGCATACGCCCCTGCCTGCCTCTGTATAAAGTGCTGGACGTGGTGGTCAACCTCACGCGCTCCTTCCCCTTCCTTATCCTGATGATCGCGGTCATCCCCTTCACCCGTTTTCTGGTAGGCACGACCATCGGCAACAACGCCACCGTCGTACCGCTGGTCATTGCGGCGGCGCCCTTTGTGGCCCGCCTCATCGAATCCTCCCTGCTGGAAGTGGATCACGGCATTGTGGAAGCGGCGCAGTCCATGGGCGCATCCACCCCGCAAATCATCTTCAAGGTTCTCATCCCGGAAGCTCTGCCTTCCCTGATCAACGGCAGCGCCATAGCCAGCACCACCATACTGGGATATTCCGCCATGTCCGGCGCGGTAGGCGGCGGAGGTCTGGGCAAGCTGGCCATCATGTATGGCTATAACCGCTATCAGACGGATATCATGTTCGCTACCTGCGTGCTGCTCATTCTTATCGTGCAGATATTGCAGGAAATCGGCAATCGCCTCTCCCGACGCTGCGACAAGCGGCTGGTGTAGACTCCCGCCGATATTTCCATTCCGACGGAAGGGCAGCTTCATATATGAACTGCCCCGGCTCCATTCTTCCTCCGCCGCTTCACAGCAAGATTTTCTCCTGTTCCGTCCGTCGTAACAGCACAACTTTCCAAATATTCCTGTCTGTACGCAGGCTCATTGAAGTTCTCCTGAAGCGGCGACGAGCGGAAGGGTTGAAAAAACGCTTTTCTTTCTTCCGGGAAAAAGGCATTTTTCGAGAAGTCTTCCTTCGCGCCGCGCCCGTGCGGCCTGCCGTTCAGCGGAAGATCAAACAAAGGATTCTGCAATGAAAAAGCTTGCCGCCGTACTGCTGTGCGCCGCTCTGGCTCTGCCCTCTCTGGCCGGCGCCGAAACCGTCAAAATCAAGGTGGGAGCCTCCCCGACGCCCCATGCCGAGCTGCTGAAGGTTGCCAACGAAGTTCTCAAGCCTCAGGGCTATGAAATCGAAATCGTGGAATACGCCGATTACGTCCAGCCCAATATGGCTCTGGATGCAAAGGAACTGGACGCCAACTATTTCCAGCACAAGCCTTATCTTGACGACTTTGTGAAGGAAAAGGGCGTGGCCCTCGTTTCCATCGGAACGGTGCATTATGAGCCTTTCGGTATCTATGCGGGCAAGACCAAGAGCCTTGACGACCTCAAGGACGGCGCCGTCGTCGCCGTGCCCAACGATACCACCAATGAAGCCCGCGCCCTGCTCCTGCTTCAGGACAAGGGGCTGCTCAAGCTCAAGGACGGCGCAGGACTCACCGCTACCCGCCGCGACATCCTGGAAAATCCCAAGAAGCTCAAAATCGAAGAACTGGAAGCCGCTCAGCTCGTGCGCGCCCTGCCCGACGTGGATATCGCCGTCATCAACGGCAACTATGCCATTCTGGGAGGCCTTAAGGTGAAGGATGCTCTGGCCGCCGAATCTGCCGACTCCATCGCCGCTACTACCTATGCCAATATCGTCGCCATCCGCAAGGGCGATGAGCAGCGTCCTGAACTGCAGGCCCTGCTCAATGCCCTCAGAAGCGACAAGGTAAAGGAATACATGATTAAAACGTATGAAGGCGCGGTACTTCCCGCAGCCTAGTCTCTGGCTCTCCTGAACGCCGGCCTCCCGCCGGCGTTTTTTTTGCGGAAAAAATTGAGGGGGGGGAGGGAAAGATACGGGGAGGAGGAAACTTTTGAAAAAGTTTCTTCCTCCCCCGCACCCCCTCCGTCTTCAAAACGTTTTAGCGGCGGGAGGCGCGAAGTTCAGAGCAGCGAACCCTGTGACGGCCCGGGCGCGTCCTTCTTCCTCCGTCGGCCTTCGTCCTTTTTTTCCTGTACGCCCGCAGATGCGGCGTCCGCTTCGGGTGTCTCCTCTTCGGAAAGGACATGTTCCAGCATCGGCAGATTGCGGATCTCGAGGCTGTAATCGTCGTGATCCCATTCGCATTTGTCCAGAACTGCCTGCGGGATCTTTCTCACGGTCAGATTCGGCGGCAGTTCCGCCCCTTCCGCACTCCCTCCGCAGCACACCAGAAGATTGTTTTCCCCGGCATCCAGCGCAAGACGATTCAGAGCCTCCACACTTAAAAACTGCGTCGTCACATACAGAAAGGACTGTTCCGTAGCCTGCCCCTGCTTCCAGTACAGCTCCGGGTCCGGCGCGTACCGGTACCCCATGAGCCTGCACATGGCTTCCGCCAGCATCTCCGCATTGAAGCGGGGATTGATGATTTCCATGCCCCAGGAATCTTTCTTGATCAGGGTCGGCCCCAGCTCGTAAAAACGGAACCCCCCTCCGCCTTCCCAGTTCACGGCCCTGCTGATCCCTCCGGGATCTTCCCCGTCCACCACCTTTTTCAGGCGCGGCAGGCAGTGCGTATAACAGTGTTCCCCCAGCTCCACCCCTATCCAGCGGCGTCCCATTTTATGCGCTACCGCCGCCGTCGTTCCCGATCCCAGAAAGGAATCCAGAACCAGATCTCCGGGGTTTGTCGCGATGTGCAGAATACGCTGGATCAGGCGTTCCGGTTTGGGGGTGTCGAAGATATTTGTGGAGCCAAATAATAATATATTTTCTTTTTTGGCTTCATCAGTATGTCCAACTTCTGAGTAAGACCAAAAATCATGTGGTGTCATGCCATTTTTTACTTCAGATAAAAATAATTTTAATGCTGGCATAGTATTCTTTCCATCTATTCCCCACCATAGACGATTTTCATTTATATGTTTTTGATGTGTATTTATATCATATTTCCAGGCTTTTGATGTATTTTTAATTATTAATCCAGTGTTAGGATTAACTATATCATAGCATAGATTTTTTCTTTTATGAGGAGGTGCCTGATTTAAGTAGTCAACAGCCTTCCATGGGCCACGCGGATCATTATCAGGGTTAGTATATCTTGAAATAGATTCAGAAGTTCTAGGAAGTAAGTTATTTTTAAATTTTTCAGATTTTCTAAATATTAATATATAATCACAAATAGACGCAATACCTTTATAATTATTGCTAACACTATATTTTCTTTGCCAACTTATTGTATTAATATAATTTTGTCTTCCAAAAATTTCATCACATAATATTTTTAAATATGCCATTTCGTTATCGTCAATAGATATCCAAATACTTCCATCTTCAGAAAGTAAAGTTTTAAGCAGTTCCAGGCGATCCCGCATGAGGGAAAGCCAGAGGGAGTGTTCGATTCCGTCGTCGTAATGTTCAAAGGCGGAACCGGTATTATAGGGGGGGGCGATATAGACGCACTTGACCTTGCCTCTGAAATCCTGTTCCAGAGCCTTGAGCGCGAGCAGGTTGTCCCCGTGGATGAGCATGTTGTCGAAGATATCGGAATCCGAACGGCGCGCCGCCGCGTGATGGCTTTTTTCCCTGTCTTCAAGAAGAATACGCGGCTCAAGACGCGGCCGTTCTTCCTTGCCCACCCATGTCAGTTCCAGTCTTGTTCCGGCCATGCGCGCCTGCCTCCGTTATCCGTGAGCCTGTCATTATGGCGTAAGTTCCTGCGGGACTCAAGGGAAGCATTATGCACCGATGCCTCTTCAGGCGGCCAACGCCCCGGCCTGTGCCCATCTGAAGACAGGCTCGTTTTCAGCATATTCCTCCGGGAATAAAAACGGTAAACCTTGTCCGCCTTTCCTCCGCACTTCCGGCGAAAAACGCGGAACCGACCTCATAATCCCGGAAAAGCATAGCGTTCTGCGGCCGGAATGAGATAGCGATTCTCGCTTTTTTGTCCGCTGCGGCCGATAATTCTACATATAACACCCTTGAAAAGGCTGACAAAATGCCGAAGAAGCATTATTCTTTGCGTAACACGGAGAATGCGCCATGATTATCAGCGCCATGAACAACAGCCTCGGAGCCATGAACGCCTTCAGCACGGGTGTGCATGGATCGGCATATAATCTTGCGAACGTCAACACAGCCGGGTTCAATCCTGTGGCTGTCCATTACACCAGCGGGCCTGTTTCCGCGTCCGGCATGGAAATGGGGGTGCGCCCCGTTGTAAGCAGACCTACGTCCTCCATAAAGGAAACGGAACATGTGTTCCAGCCTTCGCGCACCGACGTCGCAAGGGAAATGGTCAATCTCACGGTGAATGAGGACGCTTTTGCCGCCAATGCACAGGTTATACGCACCAGTGACGAAATGCTCGGCACGCTGGTGGATATGATCATCTGATCACGCATGTTTTTTTTCCCGCGACGCAATAAAGAGGCGGAAAAGATCGCCCGCGCCCATATGCGGCCCGCATGGATGCGGGTGCCGTTGATGTTGATATTCTTTATCGGGCTGGGCGCCATGTTCTCCTGGAACTTTGAACGTCGCCTTCAGCAGATTGAAGAAAAGGGTTCCTTCTGGGACGAAACGGAAACCGTCTCCGAAAAGGATCGGTCGCGGTTTAACGAACGTATCCGCCTCTTTCGCGGCACATGGGGAATGCCCGTCATTGCTCATGTCAGAAAAGGCCCCGTTCTTCTTCCTGAAAAAATGCAGGAAAACACGTTATTTATAGGTGTTTCCGCAGCAGGAAACGACGCGGTTGTTTTACTTCCTCCTCTGGTGGCAAAAGCTCTTGCCGCCGGAGAAGGGCAACCCGATCCGCGGCGTGAACTGGAACGGGATCTTGCCCTTTGTGTCCGCAACGATGCGCCGCTTTCCTGCCTGCAACAGACGCTGGACGAACTGGACAAACGCCTCCGCTGACCTTGAAGCATGAAAGGATGCTCTTTGCATGAAACAGGTTGAAATCCATACCGACGGGTCCTGCCTCGGCAACCCCGGCCCGGGCGGCTGGGCGGCGGTGCTGCGTTTCGGCCAACACCGGAAGGAAATTTCCGGCGGCTTTGCCCCGACCACAAATAATCGCATGGAAATCATCGCGGTTCTGCGCGCTCTTGAGCTGCTGACGGAACCCTGCTGCGTCGACTTGTACACAGACTCCCAGTATGTCTCGAAAGCCATTCGGGACGGCTGGCTGAAGGGCTGGATTGCCAGGGGCTGGATCACTTCGGCAAAAAAACCCGTAAAGAACCGCGACCTGTGGGAACGCATGGCTGAACTGCTCGAAAGGCATCAGGTATCCTTTCACTGGCTCAAGGGCCATGCAGGCCACAAGGAAAATGAACGCTGCGACGAACTGGCCCGCACGGAGTCGGCAAAACGCGATCTTCCGCCGGATCCCGGATTTTCCGGAGTTTGAGAGACGGAGAGACCTCCGTGTCCGCCGTTCCGACTGCGCTGCGGATAACGCTCTCCACCCAGCCCCCGGGGAGACAAAAACTCTTTATACCGCTCCGACTGTAAGATACGTCGGAAGGCCTTTGCCTGCATGGCGCAGAGAGACTCCGGTACGCCCGTAACAGGCAGCTCTTACGCTGCATACATAGTGCATGTCCGTTTTGAGATACTCCCGGAGTCAAGCAAGACTCCTCCGCGACGCCGGAGCAGCCGTCATGGACTTGCGGAGCAGCCACCCGACGGGCGGTCCGCAGGTGCGTGACGGTTGCGTGACGGCTCGTACAGACGTGGCCGCAGAACAGGCTCCGGTGGCGTAACGCCTGCGATCTGGAGCATGTGGCTCTGGACGGCAGACAGTTAGAACAACATGCCTAAAAAAAGGCTCGCACATTTTCGAGATCTCCGGCCGAAGGCTTCAGCCCGGCTCTTTGGGCAAAAGAGTTGCCCATGAATGAGGCTCTGGATATCTCGGTTTTCCCTGTTCCGTCGCACAGAGAGGAGTTTCTGCCGCACCGTGCTGGCCCGGCGTCCATACCGCTGCGGAAACTGTTTCATCCGGGATGCGCATTACAGTTCGCGCAGGGAAGCCCATATTTTGCCTGCGCGTTTTCTTCCTATCCCGGGAAGGCGGGCGATATCTTCTTCCGCAGCGGCTTTCATATCCGCTATAGAAGAAAAATGTTCCCAGAGCAGTTTTGCCGTGGCCGGGCCAACGCCCGGCAGACGCTGCAATTCTCCGCTGAAGGCCTGCTTCGCCCGGGCCGGTCGATGCCGTCCTATGGAAAAATCGTGCGTGGCGTCGCGCACACTCTGGAGAAAGAGCAGCTCCGGGCTGCCTTCCCGGATATTCAGCGGGTTGGAACGCCCCGGGACAAAAATTCTGTCCGCCACGTTGCCCGCACGCCGATCCGCATGACCGCGCTCGTCCCTTGCCTTGGCGATACCGGCCGCAAGAAAGGGCAGTGAAGAATCCTCATGTTCTGCCGCAAGCCCACGCGACCAGCCTTCGCACAGCACTCTGTACACGGCGGCAAGCTGTCCTCTGCCTCCGTCTATCAACAGCAGATCGGGCCACGGCGCGCCGTGTTCCAGACGCCGTTCCGCCCACATGGACAGGGCGGCGTAGTCGTCTCCCCCTGCGCCCTCGATATTCCAGACGCGATAGTCTTCCCTGCGCGGCCGCCCTTCCTCGTACACCACCATGCCCACCTTTGTGGCCTGTCCGCCCGTGTGGGAAACGTCCACGCATTCTATGCGTTCAATGGGACGGGATGCGTGCAGCACCAGCTTCAGACGTTCGGAAAGGGGCATATCGGCACGTCCCTGGGCGGCCTCGCGCGCGTTGCTTTTGGCCATGTCCACGAGTCTGTTTTCATCAGCATTGCGCGGCGCGGAGATGTACACGGGCCCGCCCCGCAGATCGGCAAGCGCGGAGGCAAGGGAGGCAAGCGCGCTCTCGCCCTCTCCCCCGGAGTTTTCCTGGTCCGCCGGGCTTTCGTCCTCTCCGCCTCCGGGAAGCCAGGGAATGACCACGCGCGGAGGCACCGCGCTGTGCGGGCCGTAAAACTGACTGATAAAGCTCAGGATCAGTTCGTCAGCTTCCTCCAGTCCGAGGCCGGGCCAGAAAAAGGTGCTGCGATCCTGCACAACGCCCTGTCGCACAAAAATCACGCCGAGCGCAAGACCGTCCGGGCGGGTGACGACTCCCATGACATCCATGTCCCCGCCCTTCTGCAACACCACGCCCTGCCGTTCCACGGTCTTTTCTACCGCGCGCAGCTGATCGCGCAGCACGGCCGCCCGTTCAAAGTCCAGATCTTCCGAGGCCTTTTCCATGCTCTCGCGAAGCATGTCGAGCAGCTCCCTCGACTTTCCTTCCAGCAGAAGAGAAACTCGGCGGGTCATGTCCGCGTATTCCTTTCTGTCCACCTCTCCGGAGCAGGGCGCAAGGCACAGACCTATATGATGATACAGACAGGGACGCACCCGGTTTTTCATGGCCCGATTTGAGCAGCGGCGCAGAGGAAAAATGCGGTGTATGCTCTTCCAGGTCTCGCGCGCGGCCTGAGCGGACGTAAACGGCCCGAAGTAGCGCGCGCCGTCGCGTCTGCGCACCTTGCGCACCACTTCCAGACGGGGGAACTCTTCCTGTTCGGCCAGACGGAACAGGACGTACTGCTTGTCGTCCCGCAGGACGATATTGTAATGCGGCCTGTGCTTTTTAATCAGGCTCGCCTCGAGCAGCAGAGCTTCCTTTTCCGTAGTGGTGTTCAGCGTCTCCAGCGAGACCGCATGCCCTATCATCGCGGCGGTCTTCGGCGTGAGCTGATCCCGGGGACGGAAATAGGAAAGAATACGCCTGCGCAGGTTGCGCGCCTTGCCTACATAAATGATTTTCCCCTGCGCGTCCCTGTACAGATACACGCCCGGAGTGACGGGAATACTTGAGGGTTCCGGTCGTTCCATGATCCTTCCGTATCCGCTTCCAAAGTACGCCGGGGCTTATTTTCTCACATATTCCAGCGAATTCTTGTCCCGTACGGAAGGAAGCGCCGTAGGATAGTTCCCGTCAAAGCAGGCCGTACAGTAATGATCCGGGCAGGACACACTGCTCTTCAGACCTTCAAGAGAAAGATAGTGCAGAGAATCAAGACCCAGCAGCGCAGCCAGTTCTTCCGGGGCATGCTGTACCGCGACAAGCTCCTTGGTTGAGGGAAAATCGATCCCGTAGAAGCAGCCGTACCGTATGGGAGGACAGCTCACTCGGAAATGAACTTCCTTCGCGCCCATGTCCCGCAGCTTCGCCACGCGGGTGCGCACGGTGGTGCCGCGAACAATGGAGTCGTCCACGACAAAAAGACGCTTGCCCTCGATCATGGAATGCACGGGATTGATTTTTACCCGCACGCTGAACTGACGCATACTCTGGGAAGGCTGAATGAAGGTGCGTCCCACATAGTGGTTGCGGATAAGCGCATGTTCATAGGGTACTCCTGCTTCCTGGGCAACACCGAGAGAGGCATAAATACCCGAATCCGGGAAGGGAATCACGCAATCCACATCGGCGGGAGCTTCCCTGACCAGTTCCATCCCCATGCGCTTGCGGCACTGGTACACATCTTCGCCGAAGATGATGGAATCCGGCCGGGCGAAATACACCAGCTCGAAAATGCACTGACGGACAGGCGCGCTCCTGCGCAGGGCAAAACTCTTATATTCCAGCGCGCCGTATTCGATGACTATCATTTCCCCGGGTCTGACGCCGCGCAGTCTTTCCGCTTCCAGCAGGTCAAAGGCGCAGCTTTCGGAGGCAAACACCCAGGCGTCGCCAAGACGGCCCATGACCAGAGGATGAAAGCCGTGAGGATCGCGGACGGCAATGAGCTTTCCGCCCGCCTGAATCATCAGACAATATGCGCCCTCCACTCTGTCGCAGGCGGACAGAATGGCTTCTTCCAGACTCATGTCCTTCAGGCAGTGCGAAATAAGATGCAGAAAAATTTCGCTGTCGCTGGTGGTCTGGAAAATGGCTCCGGCGTCTTCCAGCTCGGCCCGCAGTTCCGCCGCGTTGGTCAGATTGCCGTTATGCGCAAGGGAAAGATGCATGCCGCCGCGCATACGCACGGTCAGAGGCTGCGCGTTGCGAGGTTCGGGCTTGCCCGTCGTGGAATAGCGCACATGACCGACGGCAACGTCTCCGGGCAGATGACGCAGCGCATCTTCAGTGAAGACCTCGGGCACCAGCCCCATACCCACATGGCTGTGTATCTCCCCGTCCGCCCATGTGGCGATGCCCGCGCTCTCCTGACCGCGATGCTGAAGAGCATAAAGTCCGAAATAGGCCAGACGGGCCGCTTCCTCATGTCCGCTGATGCCGAAAATGCCGCACATAGCACGTCCTTGAAGCAGAGTATCTTTCCCGCAAGACGGGGACGTTTTTCAGAAAGGACGATTGTAGCCTAGTCCGCGCCCGCTGTCACCCGGCGGAATGTCGCCCGGCACAGCAGAGCCGGAAGACAGGCTCCGACTGCGCCGACGAAAAAAGCACGGGATTTATCTGAAGATCCGATTATTGCTCTTGTTTCACCCGCTTCGGCAAAAAATTTCTTATCAGGAAAAATTCCCGCGGGAGCCGAGGTTCCTCTCCACATCCGAATCCCAAAGACAGTTCCGACGCCGAGAACTGCGCGTGAACTTCCGACGCTGCACTTCCCCTAATTTCCGGGAAAACAAACATATATCAGGGCGTATATTCTCCCGTGTCTTGCAAATAAAAAAGGGGAGCAAGTACGCTCCCCCTCTTTTATTTGCCCTTTCAGGCTATTCTTCCTTTACCGGCTCTTCTTCGGCATGAGGATAGGGATCGTATTCCTTCGGGTCATCGAAGATATGTACGCCGTTGGGATAATTGGCATGCTGAGGACGGGGCAGTTTATTCACCACATAATCCACATGCTCGCGCAGATCTTCGGCAGCCCTGGTCCACAGAGGATCGAGGGCGACCTTGATGCCTTCGCGCCGCAACAGCTTCACGGCGGGCACATAGTCCGCGTCATTGGCCAGAAGCACCACACGTTCCGCCTGCTTCTTGTAGGCGATGGTGGCGAAGTCAAGGCCAAGGCGCATGTCCACACCCTTCTGGCGAATATCGGGATAAATATCCCGGCTTTCAATATCTTCCACGTCGATTTCCCCGGCCATCAGCTCGCCCAGCTTGTTGGAATCAAGCTGCCACTGACCCGCCTGCCAGGCGGATCGACCCAGACGAAGGGCAATTTCAGGCGTGGCTCTCAGACTCTGGAGAAACTGCTGCTTGCGTGCGACAAGGGGCGTCTGGGAAAAATCCACCGGCCCGTCCAGAGGATGTTCTCCCCGACCGGTGAAGGGCATGGCGTCATAAAACAGAATGCGCCCGACACATTCGTTGGGGCCAAGATGGGACAGACAGTGCCGGCGTATTCCCGGACCGTCAAAATAAAAAGCCTTGAGCGTGATGATGCGTTTGCGCATGAACTCGCCGTCCACGACGAAAATGACATGATCCATAAAAACCTGCATTTCTTTTTTCTTGGGGAAGCAGCCCCGCGAGTGAACAAAGATATAAAAGCCCCTGCCTGGGCAGCATATTAATTACCGTCGGAGCGATATGTCTTACGAAAGGCTTTTTCCGACGCTTTCCACAGAATACGTCTCTTCTCTCCAGATTGACAAAGCAAATCACAAGGCTGTGAGCCTTTCGCCGGTATGGGAATTAACGGCATTCGGTTAAAAACGATTCATTTCCCTGCAGTCCGAAAATTTCGGACAGGCCGTTTAAGGCACCTGAAGTATCTATACTCGCCCCGAGCTGGATAACGATAATTTCCGTATATGAAAACGTCAAGTTTTTACAGGATGTTCTCTGGCTCCCTGCGAAAAAGGCCGCGCCGACGGGCAGAGGCTTCAGTCTTTACAGAGAACAGCTTTGTCTCTATTCTTACGGCTTGCCCAAGTTCTGGCGGCCGGCCCTGTGCGGCCGGATCGCCGTGTTCGCGCATCCCCCTACGGAGTCCGTTATGGCACAGATTCAGGCCATCAAAGGTTTCGCCGACCTTTTCCCAGAAGACAGCGCCCTCTTCCTGCGTATGGAACAGGCTGCGAGAGAGGTATTTCCCCGTTACGCCTTTGGCGAACTGCGCACGCCCCTTCTCGAATACACCGAGCTTTTCTGCCGTTCCATCGGCACGGAAACAGACGTGGTGCAGAAAGAAATGTACACCTTTGCCGACAGCAGGGAACGTTCCATGACGCTGCGGCCGGAAGCCACGGCCGGCGTAATGCGCGCCTATATTGAACACGGCGTCCACGCGCGCGAATCCGTGAGCAAGTTTTTCACCATCGGCCCCATGTTCCGGCATGAACGTCCGCAGAAGGGCCGTATGCGCCAGTTCCATCAGATCAACTGCGAATGTCTCGGCCCGAAGGAACCGGAAGCGGATGCGGAACTGATCTGCATGCTCATGGACTTCCTCGGCAGGCTGGATCTGGGGGAAATCACACTTCAGATTAATTCGCTGGGCTGCCCGAACTGCCGCCCCGCCTATCGCAAACTTCTGCGCGACTGGCTGGAAAGTCTCGATCCTTCCTGCCTGTGTGAAGACTGCCGCCGCCGCATGGAAACAAATCCCCTGCGAGTGCTTGACTGCAAGGTGCCCACCTGCAAGGAACACACCGCCAAGGCGCCGGTCATGCTGGATCATCAGTGCCCGGAATGCGCCTCGCATTTCGACGCCGTACTCCGTCACCTCAAGGCGCAGGGCGTTCCCTTTGAAATCAATCACCGGCTGGTGCGCGGGCTGGACTATTACACCCGTACGACCTTTGAAGTGGTCTCCAACAATATCGGTTCTCAAGGCTCAATAGCCGGAGGAGGTCGCTACGACGGTCTGATCTCCTCTCTCGGAGGCCCGGAAGTCCCGGGTATAGGCTTTGCCTGCGGCATGGAACGGCTTGCCTTGCTCATGCGGGAAGAAAGCCGCATCTCCGCTCGTCCCGATTTCTATCTTGCCGCACTGGATGAAACCTGCCGCGACGCGGCCTTCAATCTGGCCCAGAATCTGCGCGGGAGCGGGCTTGCCGGGACGCTGGCCTTTGAAACGCGCAGCGTGAAAAGCACCATGCGTCAGGCCGACAAATCCCGCGCGCGCTTTGCGCTGCTTCTCGGCCCGGACGAACTTGCAGCGGGCACAGTGGTCGTCAAGGATATGGAAAGCGGCGAACAGCGTGCCGTATCCCAGCCCGAAGCCGCGGCCGCACTCAAGGCATAACCTATCCTCAGCGATGTGAAGGACACAGAATATGAGCGACAGCAATCAGATATTGGACGATCAGAAATCCCCGGCAGACATTCAGAAAGAGCATGCCCGCTATGTCCGTCCGCTGGGCGACTGGAAGCGCAGCCATGACTGCGGTTCCCTCACGCTGGCCGACGACGGCCGCGAGGTCTGCCTCATGGGCTGGGTACAGTACCGCCGCGATCACGGCGGCCTGATTTTTGTGGACCTGCGGGATCGGGAAGGTCTCACGCAGGTCGTTTTCAGCCCGGAAATTGCGCCGGACGCACATCGTGACGCGCATGTGCTGCGCAGCGAATATGTGCTGGCCGTCAAAGGACGGGTGCGTCCCCGTCCTGAAGGTATGCGCAATCCCAATCTGGCCACCGGCGAAATCGAAGTCGTGGTTCTGGACTGGAAGCTGCTGAATACGGCAAAAACGCCGCCCTTCCCGGTGGAAGATCGCTGCGATGCGGGTGAAAATCTGCGCCTGACGTGGCGTTATCTCGACTTGCGTCGTCCGCGCATGACGGCCAACCTGCGCATGCGTCACCGCATTGTCCGGGCTGTGCGCGACTACCTCAACGATCTGGATTTCCTTGAGGTGGAAACGCCCATTCTGACCAAGTCCACCCCGGAAGGCGCACGCGACTTTCTCGTGCCGAGCCGCCTCAATCAGGGGCATTTCTATGCTCTGCCGCAGTCGCCGCAGCAGTTCAAGCAGATGCTCATGATGAGCGGCGTGGATCGCTATTATCAGGTGGCCCGCTGCTTCCGCGACGAGGATCTGCGCGCCGATCGCCAGCCTGAATTTACTCAGGTGGATATAGAAATGAGCTTTGTGGACGAGGAACAGATCATGAGCATGGCCGAGGGGCTTATGGCCCGCGTTTTCCATGATGCCATGGGCATTGATCTTCCTCTTCCCTTCCCCCGCCTTACCTGGGAAGAAGCCATGCGCGATTACGGCGTGGACAAGCCGGACACCCGTTTTGATCTCAAGCTCCGGGATGTCACGGCCTGTGTGGCCGGTTCCGCCTTCAAACTTTTTGCCTCCGCTCCTCTGGTCAAGGCTCTGCGCGTACCGCAGGGCGGCGGCATGAGCCGTAAGGAAATTGACGATCTGACGGAATTCGTCAAAATTTACGGCGCGCAGGGTCTGGCATGGATCAAAATTCATGAGAACGAGTGGCAGTCGCCCATTGCCAAATTCCTTTCGGAAAAAGAACGCGCCGCGCTCACCCGGGAAACCGGGATTGAACCCGGCGACATCATATTCTTCCAGGCGGGCGAAGCCGGTATGGTCAATGCCGCTCTGGGGAATCTGCGCGTAAAACTGGCCCAGCAGCTCGGTCTCATCCCGGAAAACAGCTGGAACTTCCTGTGGGTGACGGACTTCCCGCTGTTTGAATACAGCGAGGAAGAACAGCGTTATGTAGCCTGTCACCATCCCTTCACGGCCGTACAGGAAGAAAGCCGCAATACCATGCTCAGCGATCCGGCCTCGGCAAAAGCCCGCGCCTACGACATGGTTCTCAACGGCAACGAAGTGGGCGGCGGCTCCATCCGTATCCACACCCCGGAAGATCAGTACCGCATGTTTGAAGCCCTCGGCTTTTCCGATGAGTCGGCAAAAGCCCAGTTCGGCTATTTCATTCAGGCTCTGGAATACGGAACTCCCCCCCACGGAGGCATTGCCTTCGGGCTGGATCGCGTGGCCATGCTGCTGACCGGAGCTTCCTCCATCCGTGATGTCATCGCCTTCCCCAAAACCCAGAAGGCTACCTGTCTGCTCACCGACGCACCCGATACCGTTTCCGCCAAACAACTGCGCGAACTCGGCCTCCGGCTGCGTGAAACCCCCGCCGCAAAATCCACGGATTCCGGCGAGGAAGCCAAAACGGAGTAAGCATGCTGCGTCCCGTACTGCAATATCCGGATCCCCGTCTCGCTCAGAAGAGCGTTGAAGTCCCGGAGATCGACGAAGAAATCCGCCAGCTTGCCCAGGATATGCTGGATACCCTCAAAGCCATTGGAGGGGTGGGCATTGCCGCTCCTCAAATCGGCGTGTTCAAACGGGTCATCATCCTTGATCTCTCGCAGGAGCTGAAAGATCCGGATGCTCCGCAGGAATTCAAGGCCCTGGTCAACCCCAGAGTCACCGTTCTCGATCCCGCTCTTCATGCCGAAAATGAGGGCTGTCTGTCCGTGCCGGATTATCGCGCACTGGTCAAACGCCCCAGACGCGTTGCGCTCGACGCTCTGGATCTGGATGGGAACCCGGTTCATCTTGAAGGTGACGGCTACTACGGCGCAGCCATGCAGCATGAAACCGATCACCTCGACGGCAAGCTGTTCATCGATCACCTCAGCTATCTCAAGCGTTCCCTGTACGACAAGAAAATCCGCAAGGCGCGCTGATTGCCCATACATAATGTCTGCTACAGGGGGGAGTATCCGCGAGGGTACTCCCCCTGTTTTTTCATCGCTTATGGCGGCTCCCGGCCCGCGTTCTGCCGCAGATACGCCGAGGCCTCTGCAAGGGGCGCACGGAACGGCAGCAAAAGGCCTCTCTACTCTCCGAAACGCATCCTCTCTGGAGCTGTCCGGACGCGCAAGACATCGTGAGCAGAAAGCTCCCCTGCAATATTTCGTTCACAGCCGCATTACTGTGCCATTTTAATACATTGCGTCCGTAAACCTGCCGTCTTTCTCTTCACGTCTTCGGGCATAGCATCCCGGCACAGCATGAATATATACCAGAGTTCAGAACATCTTGCTCCTGAACATATCTGTCGGCCCTGCCTGTATGCCCTGCGGGCCGCCGTTCGGGAGGCTACTCTGCACGTACGTTGCTGCTGCTCCGGCCCCGCGCCGCAGTCTCGCATTGCCTGGCTCCGGGAGCATGTTCAAAAAGAAAACGTTTAATCCAGACCGTATTTTTTCAGCTTGCTGTGCAGGGTGGCACGGGTAATGCCCAGACGCCGTGCAGCCTCGCTCTTATTGTCGTCCGTTTCGCGCAGGGTCGCCTCTATGGCCTTGCGCTCGACATCTTCCAGAGACATGGAACCGAGAGCCAGCTCTTCATCTTCCGGCGCATCGGAGGCATTCTGCACGGCCAGAGGAAGGGCACGTTCCGCAATATATTCTCCGCCGGACAGAATAACGGCGCGTTCCACGGCATTTTCCAGCTCGCGCACATTGCCCGGCCAGCCATAACGCAGCATGGCGTCCATGGCCTGCGGCGTAAAACCCTTGATGGTCTTGCGATTGGCGGCGGCATGACGCTCAAGAAAGGTCGAAGCCAGCAGCGGAATATCCTCCCTTCGCGCGCGCAAGGGCGGAACTTCCAGACCTATGACGTTAAGCCGATAAAAAAGATCCTCACGGAAACGTCCCGCCGCCACTTCTTCAGCCAGAACGCGGTTGGTTGCCGAAATGACCCGCACATCCACCTTTATGGTTTCATCGCAGCCCACGCGCTGTACTTCCCCCTGCTGAAGCACACGCAAAAGTTTAGCCTGAAGCGCAAGAGGCATTTCCCCTATTTCATCCAGAAACAGCGTTCCTCCGTGGGCCTGGACAAAACGTCCTTCCCGCCGCCGATCCGCACCGGTAAACGCGCCTTTCTCATGTCCGAACAGCTCGGATTCCAGAAGATTTTCCGCCAGCGCAGCGCAGTTGATGGTCACAAAAGGCTTGTCCCGTCTGGTGCTTGCCGCCTGAATGGCCCGCGCCACAAGTTCCTTGCCTGTGCCCGATTCCCCTGAAATAAGCACTGTGGCTTCAGTGGGAGCGACGGTCTCAACCATGTTCACCAGCTCGCGCATGGCGTCGCTTCTGCCCAGAAGCAAAGACGATGCCTCGCTCTGGGTACGGCCCGGCTCCTGATTTTCCCGAGCCTGCCGCGTGTGATCCAGAGCGCGTTCAAGAGCCAGCTTCAGCTCTTCCAGCTCCAGCGGCTTGGTAAGATAGTCATATGCCCCGAGGCGCAAGGCATCCACCGCGCTTTGTACGGAAGACCAGGCCGTCATGATCAGAACAGGAATGGAGGGATTCCATTCGCGTATCTCCCGGAGCGCGGCGATACCGTCCATGCGGGCCATGCGCACATCCGTGAGAACAGCGTCAAAAGCTTTCTGTTTGACCTGCTCCACGGCGGCGGTGCCGTCTTCCGCCTCTTCCACGGCATAGCCCCAGCCTCGCAATACCGTGCGCAACATGGAGCGGTGGGGAGCATCGTCATCGACGATCAGAATTAACGGCCGCGGCATGATTACACCTTACCTCTTTGAGCTTTCCGAGCCGTCGGGAGTCATCTCCGCCTCATCGGAAAGAGCGGACGATGCGGAACGTTCTTCTTCCCGCGCAAGTTCTTCAACAGCTTCGGGTGTGGCGGGCAGAACAAAATGAACGACAGTTCCGCGTTTCGGGCCTGCCGTTTCGGACGTGATGCGCACACTGCCCCCGTGCGCTTCCGTCACCTTGAGTACCATGGCAAGGCCAAGCCCCGTACCCTGGCTCTTGGTGGTAAAGTAGGGATCAAATATACGGTTCAGTATATCCGGAGGAATGCCGGGGCCGTTGTCGCACACATCCAGATGCATGCGATTCCCCTGTCTGTGGATGATGAGGCGCAGTTCTCCCCCCCCTCCCATAGCCTCCACGGCATTGAGGCAGACATTGAGCAGAGCCTGACGAAAGCGGTCAGGATCCAGCCAGGCTTCCCCCTCGCCCTCTCTGGTCAGGGTTATGCCCCGCTGCGTTGCGTCCTGCGTCAGCAGGCGCAGCGTATTATCCACCAGCGCGGCCATATCCACCTGACGGGGATGAATATCCGTCGGACGGGATACGCCGATGAGGTCGGAAATAACTCTGTTCAGGCGATCCACTTCCTGCACCATGACGCGCGCAGCCTCACGATCTTCGCTCCCCTCCGGAAAGCGTCCGCCGAGATAGGAGGCATATCCCTTGATGGAGCTGAGAGGATTGCGCAGTTCATGCGCAACGCCTGCGGCAAGATCCCCGACGGCAGCCAGCTTTTCCCGCCGTCTCACTTCCGCCTCAAGCTGTCTGTTCTTTGCCAGCATCTGCCGGGCCATGCTTTCGGCAGCCTTCATCCGTCTCCTGTTTTCCGCGCTGTACTCGAAATATTGAATGGCAAGAATGGCGGCAACAGACGCGACTATGGCCAGCAAGGCCGTAATCAGGGCGGAGCGTGCATTCTGGCGACGCATATCCTGCAATGGCCCAGGATCCTGCCCTATGAACACCCGTAACGGAGGGGAGGCGATGACCACATTCACGCCTCCGCTTATATCTTTGGTTTTAGGATCCATCAGCTTGAGACTGTGCCGCTGAAAGAGCGCAAGGGAACGCTGAACCACAAAAGCCCGGCGATCTTCCATATCCATGATACGCCAGTTCCGGCTTGGTTCCAGCATGTCGTATTCTTCCAGAGGCACAGCGTCATCAGAAGGCTCTTCGAGCTCATCTGCTCCGCTCTCTGAAGGCTGCGTCAGAAGCAGCATTTCCTCCGGAGTGACCGCTCTGCCGTCCACGCGAAGCATCTTTCCCACACGCTCGCGATCGCTGTGCGCTATGATGCGCCCATCCTCAAGCGTCAGTGCAACAAAGAGCAAGTCCTCCCGTGCTGCAAGATCTTCCAGCAGGGCCTGAAGCTGCACGCCCGCCTGCGTACGCATATCGCTGCGCAGGCTGCTTTCAAACAAACTGATGATGACATTGCCCCGTTCCTCCAGCATCCGGGCCATGGCGTTTTCCGTCTGTCGCAGACTGCGCCCGGTGAAGACCCCCACCACAACAACCATGATGAGCAGTATTCCCGCAAGATGCAGAGAGGAAAGCGGCATATGCCGGAAAAAGGAAAAACGTTTTTTACTCACGGATAACTCGGATACGGACGTAACATAGCGCGCCACGTCGAAATACAGCGCGCAATGTTTCAAAAAAAATAAGCCTTCCCGGGATAAGGAGCAAGCATTTGTCTCATAAAAAAAGGCTGGCGGAGCCGTAACTCCGTCAGCCTCCGTTTTTACTGACGCATGCCTGTTAGGCGAGGGCCTGAAGAAGCAGAAGCGCCACAATATTTATGATCTTGATCATCGGGTTAATGGCCGGCCCTGCGGTATCCTTATAGGGATCGCCCACAGTATCCCCGGTCACGGCAGCCTTGTGGGCATCGGAACCCTTGCCGCCGTAATTGCCGTCTTCAATATACTTCTTGGCGTTGTCCCACGCGCCGCCGCCGGAGGTCATGGAAATGGCCACGAACAGGCCCGTAACGATGGTGCCCATGAGCATGGCTCCGAGGCAGGCAAAGGCCGCAGCCTGACCGCCCACTGCGGAAATCACGAAATACAGAACGACGGGAGCGAGTACCGGCAGTAAAGAAGGCGCAATCATTTCACGGATGGCCGCCTTGGTCAGCATATCCACAGCCGCGCTGTAATCAGGCTTGGCCGTACCTTCCATGATGCCGGGAATTTCCTTGAACTGACGACGCACTTCAATAACCACGGCGGAGCCGGCGCGTCCCACGCTCATCATGCCCATGGCGCCGAACAGATACGGCAGCAGACCGCCGATGAACAGACCGACAAGCACATACGGGTCCTGAAGCGCGAACCGTACGTCGAGATTGGGGAAATAACGGCTGAGGTCTTCAGTATAGGAAGCAAAGAGAACCAGAGCGGCCAGAGCGGCGGAACCGATGGCATAGCCCTTGGTCACGGCCTTGGTGGTATTGCCCACGGCGTCGAGAGCATCGGTCACTTCGCGCACTTCTTCAGGCAGTCCGGACATTTCCGCAATACCGCCCGCATTGTCGGTTACCGGGCCGTATGCGTCGAGAGCAACGACCATACCGGCAAGAGCCAACATGGTGGTGGCGGCAATGGCCACGCCGAAAAGTCCGGCGCTGGCATAAGCCACAAGGATGCCCGCACAGATAACCAGCACCGGCAGCGCGGTGGATTCCATGGATACGGCAAGCCCCTGAATGACGTTGGTTCCATGACCGGTGGTAGACGCCTTGGCGATGCTGCGCACAGGACGGAAGGCCGTAGCGGTATAATATTCCGTAATCCAGACCAGCAGACCGGTCACGCCGAGCCCGGCAAAGCAGCAGACAATCAGATTCCATGCGCTGAAGGCTCTGCCCTGAATGACCATTTCATGCTCGCCGCCGAAATAGATCAGCGTCATAAGGGCGACCAGAACAGCGGAAATGCCGGCCGTGGCAAGCAGACCGCGATACAGGGCCTTCATGATTTTCTTTTCAGAACCGAGCTTCACGAACCTGGTTCCGAGTACGGAAGCGATGATGCACACTGCGCTGATGATCAGGGGGAACATCATCATTTTTGCCTGGAGCGCACCTTCAAAATAGATGGAGGCCAGGAGCATGGTAGCGACGACGGTCACCGCGTAGGTTTCAAACAGGTCGGCGGCCATACCGGCGCAGTCGCCCACGTTGTCGCCCACGTTGTCGGCGATAACGGCAGGGTTGCGGGGGTCGTCTTCGGGAATACCGGCTTCGACCTTGCCCACGAGGTCAGCGCCGACGTCCGCACCCTTGGTGAAGATACCGCCGCCCAGACGGGCAAAAATGGAAATCAGGGATGCGCCGAAGGAAAGAGCCACCAGAGCCTGCATGAGTTCACTCTGTGAAACGCCGCAGATGGAAAGCAGGATGTAGTAAATGCTCACGCCCAGAAGCCCGAGGCCCACCACCAGCAGACCGGTGATCGCACCGGACTGAAAGGCGATGTTCAGCGCGGGAACCAGCCCGCCGCGCGCTGCTTCCGCCGTACGCACGTTGGCGCGCACGGAAACATTCATGCCGATAAAGCCGGCCGCACCGGAGAGGCATGCGCCGATGACAAAACCGAGAGCGACCTTGAAAGAAAGAGCGAAGAGCAGAAGCACGGCAACCACCACGCCGACGATGGCGATGGTGCGATACTGGCGGCTCAAATAGGCCTGCGCACCTTCCTGAATGGCGGAAGCGATGCGCTGCATCTCTTCGGTGCCGGTACCGGCGGCCAGCACGCCTTTTGACGCCTTGTAGGCGTGAAACAATGCTGTCCCGGCGCAAATGAGCACCAGCAGCAGGGAAACGGGCACGACCATAATACCCCCGATAAAAATGGTGAAAGGTAGACAGGAACCGGGAACGCCCCGGCGACTCGCTTTTGTGCGACAGAAAAGGATATCAGGTTAGATTGTGCCTGACAAGTTTGAAAGAAGCGGAAAAGAGGTACGGAAGAGGTCCGCGGGCACATATCGACGCTTCCCGCATGAAGCTGCACATCTGAAAAAACAGACAAGTCCCGGGGAAGAAAGGAAAATTCCGCACCCGAGGCTGAACCCCGCCCAACAAAACGAGCTGTTACGGAAACAAGGACGAATGCCCCGCAGCACACGGCATACCTCATCGTCTCCAGGACACTCCCGGCCTCCGGGGCAACAGCGCGTCAAAAGCTGCCCTCTGATTGCGGAAACGTATGAAAACCGAAAGCTCAATGCTGAAAAATCAAGCAACCTCCCTATGCCGACAGCCCGAAAGAGTACGGAGGATATGCTCTGCCGCTGCCCCGATCCAGATCAGCAAATGCCCGGGGCAGAGCTGTTCTCTGCAAAGGCCCCATAGCAAGGGAACAGGCCGCAATCAACGCGATTTTTTCATATCACGGCATACGTAAAAGCGAGCGAATTTCCTGCTCTCCGAATATTTGCCTGATGGTTGCTCATCAGGCTTCAGTACGAAGGTTGCCGCTCCCCGAAGGGGCAAGCCCTCCGTCGCAGGCCCTGTCTGCTTTCCAGGCTGAACGGAGTATGCGCTTCTGCAACTTCAAATGTTTTTTGACGGATATGAACGCGGCGTGCGGACTCTCCTTCTCGGCCTCTCCTGAACAGGCTCACTCATCACTGCCGGAATTCAAGCCGTAACTCTTGAGCTTCGTATGCAGCGTCTTGCGGGAAATTCCCAGACGCTTGGCGGCCTCGCTTTTGTTGTCCCCGCATTCCTTCACGGTTTTGATGATGAAGTCCCGCTCCATATCTTCCAGAGTGACGGGAGAAGGCCCGTCATGCTCCTGTCCGGAAACGGAAGAACGCTCAGCATGATGTTCCTCCGGGAGAGCAAGCTCCGGATGATAGGCTTCCACCACGGCCTGGGGCAGTTCCCGTTCTGAGACATATTGTCCGCAGAGCAGTACCACGGCGCGTTCCACGGCGTTTTCCAGTTCGCGCACATTGCCCGGCCAGCTGTAGCGAATGAGCATGTCCATGGCCAGAGGAGTAAAGCCCTTGACCTCCTTACGGTTGCGCTGACCGTGGATATTCAGAAAATGCTGGGCAAGCAGCGGAATGTCTTCGGGGCGTTCCGCAAGAGAAGGTACGGAAATGCTGACGACGTTGAGCCGGTAATAAAGATCTTCCCGAAAACGTCCCGCGCGAACTTCTTCCAGCAGATTCCGGTTGGTTGCCGCCACAATGCGGACATCCACCGATATCGTATCATCGCTGCCCACGCGCTGAATTTCCCGTTGTTGCAGGGCCCGCAGCAGTTTGACCTGCATCTGGAGAGGAATCTCTCCTATTTCATCGAGAAAGAGAGTTCCGCCTGAAGCCTGGAGGAAACGGCCCTCACGGCGTTTATCCGCCCCGGTGAACGCACCCTTTTCATGCCCGAACAGTTCCGATTCCAGCAGATTTTCCGACAAAGCCGCGCAGTTGACCGCCACCCAGGGGCCTGCGGAACGCGCGCTGAGCTGATGTATGGAGCGGGCGACAAGTTCCTTACCCGTACCGGATTTGCCGGTAATAAGCACAGTGGCGTCAGAAGGAGCAACGGTTTCGATCAGTTCCAGCATACGCCTGATGGCCGGAGAATTGCCAACAATGGTACGACTGCCCTTCTCGGCCCGGAGCTGGGAGTTTTCCGCCTTGAGCTGACTGTGTTCAAGCGTGCGGTTCAGCGTCAGTTTGAGTACATCGAAATCCAGCGGCTTGATCAGATAATCATAGGCGCCGGATTTCAGTGCCTCTACGGCGCTTTCCACAGCGGAATACGCAGTCATCAGAACCACGGGAACGGCGGGATTATATTCCTTTATTCCCCTAAGGGCGGTGATGCCGTCCATATCCGGCATACGTATGTCCATAAGAACCACATCAAAAGGCCCTTTCCGAACCTTTTCCACCGCCTGAACGCCATTGACCGCACTCTCCACGCGATATCCCCACTTACCAAGCAGGGCTTCCAGCATGAGGCGGTGACCATTATCATCGTCAACAACAAGAATCGAGGGCCTGGCCGTCATTTTCCTTCCTCCTGTGCCGGGCTGCGCAAGGGCAGATGCAGTGTGAAGCGCGTGCCCTTTCCCGGAGTGCTGACGACTTCGATTTCGCCGTCATGGGCTTCTATTATCTTCTGTACCAGAGAGAGGCCAAGTCCGGTTCCCCGTGCCTTGGTCGTATAATACGGGCTGAAGATCTGCTGAATCTTGTCCTTGGGAATTCCTTCTCCGGTATCCTCGATATCCAGCAGCAGTGTGTCTCCATACCCGGAGTCCGCCGCATCTTCGCCGGAATGGGAACGGAAACGGACACGGGCCGTCAGGCGTCCGCCTCCCGGCATGGCCTGTATGGCGTTCAGAAGGAGATTGAGCAGTACCTGCGTCATACGATCCGCATCCAGCAATACTTCCGGACAGACCTCGGGAACTTCCTGATCATACTGTATGCCGATCTTGTCCATGTCGGCGCGCACCAGATTTACGGCGCGTTCCAACAGCAGCGAGGGCGATATCATCGAAAGATTAAGTTTGTCCGGACGGGCCAGCTCCAGCAAATCACCCACCACATTATCCAGACGCTGTACCTCCTGAGTCATGATGCCCGCGACTCGTGCCTCTTCCCCGCCTTCCGGGCTTATCTCCTGAAAGAAACGGGCAAGGCCCTTTATGGCGCTGAGAGGATTGCGTATCTCATGCGCTATGCCTGCGGCAAGATGCCCCAGTGCGGCAAGTCTGTCCTGACGCCGTATTTCCGCCTGAAGACGGCGAATCTCTCCCAAATCACGGAGCATAAAGGCATACCCCGATCCCTGTTCTTCCCGCGAGGGCACCGTGACGGGAGTTGCCGTCAGTGCCAGAGGAACGCGACGGCCCCCCTCAAACACGCAGCGCACTTCCTGTTCGCCCGTATCATTCTGTCCGTTCAGAAGATCGGTATCATTCAGGGCAGACCACAAACCTGGAATCGCCTCACTCAGAGGACGCCCCAGCACAGTATCCGCCGGCAGTCCTGCGATGCGCTCCGCCGCGGGGTTGAAAGCTGTGATCCTGCCGGCATGATCGACGGCCACAAGCCCCAGCGGCAGGGTGTCCAGAAGCGCGAAGGTAAAGGCGGACGTTTCCTCCACCAGCTGTCTGGAACGCTGATAGCCCTTGACCAGAAACAGCGTCAGTATGCCGACGACGCCGATAAAGCTCAGAATGGTCCAGTGAATAAAGGCCCGTCTGGCATCCGTGGATTCCGCTTCCAGCAGTGGCGTCATGTCATAACCGACAAAAATGACCAGCGGCTGACTGGGAATGCGCTCCACGTCAGGGGTAGTCATCATGCGACGGCCCATCATATGCCCGTGGCGACGCAGACGCTCCTCATACTGGCGAACGGAAAGCCGCTGATAAACCTGAAAGACAGGCGCTCTTCCGGGAACCTCCACAATGCGTCCCCGCGCCTGGCTGTCCGGCGCCAGACCGGCCATGTCCTCCGGCGCAACAAGCTCAGAACCGAGCGGCAGGGTATCGCTCGCGGCCAGTACCCGCCCCTCTTCATCCGTAACCGCCATATAATGGATATCAGGGCTGGTACCCAGTTTGTCCAGGACAGCCTGCAACTCCTCATCCGTCCACTGAAACCCCATACCGGTATGGAGCGTGGCTTCATAGGCGTGGATCAGCGATGTTCCCCGCTCGAGAAAAATGCGTGTGGCGATTTCGCTTTCCCTGTCTCTGTTGCTGGAATCCATCAACAACACCATCAAGGCAAGCAGCAGAGAACCGGCCACGACAATCCAGGGCGAAAGAGCAAGCCAGGGCGGCATACTCCGGAGAGGAACGGAAGCGCGGCGCAGCTTCCGCTCAGAAGGGGGTACTGACGATGCCCGCGTCAGCTTTCCCCCGATACGGGAAAAGAACGTCATGGGAACTCCCTGTGTATTATGAATCAGATGAATCAGAGACAAGCAAAATTCGGGCCAGAGAGCAAGCTCCCGGAGAGTACATATTTATCATTATATTTCATACTATTGCAGATTTTTTCGAAATACGCTCCAGTACAACGGCGTAACGGATCGTAACAAAAAGAAATAGTGTGTAGATTCTACACAGCATTTGACGCTGAAAGTGTTACAAAAGGTAACACAACCTGAAAAGAGTGATCCTGACAAATACTCAAAAAAAAAAACAAAATATCTATATATTACAATATATTATATAAAAACAGATTTTATTGGCACGCTGCTTGCTATATACGGGGCATACGACGGGGAATTTCCCCAAAACAAAAACAACCCGGCCTTCCGCCGGATATACAGGAGAATGTTATGAACGCTCGCAGAATCATGGCCGGTCTGGCCGTCACCGCTCTGGTATTCGGTTCCGCTTCCCTTGCCCTCGCCCGCGGTCATCATGGCGGTATGATGGCTGGTTATGCCGGAAATTACGGCGCAGGTTACCACTACAACACGGCCTATCAGAGCCTGACACCGGAAAAACAGGCCGCCGTGGACAAGCTGATTCAGGAACATGTGGCCGAAGTCACCCCCCTGCGGACCCAGCTTCAGGCCAAACGGCTGGAACTGAACGCTCTTTCCGGCAATCCCAACGTGCAGCCGGAACAGGTCAGCAAGCTTGCCGCTGAAGTGGCGGATCTTTCCTCCAAACTCCGCGCTTCCGGTCTGGCCTTCCGGGACAAGCTCTCTGCGGAAACGGGCATTGACGCCCTGCCTTACGGCGGCGGCTTCGGACGCGGCGGACGCGCCTGCGGCTTCGGCGGTCAGGGACGCGGATGTGATTTCGGCGGATATGGTTGCGGCTACGGCGGGAATGGCGGAAACGGCTACACCGGAAATCACTGGGGCGGACATATGGGGTGGCACCGCTAGGCCGCTTATCAGAGCCTGCTTCTACTCCACACGGAATCCCTCCGGGTAAAAACACATTTCCCGGAACTTCGGCTCACTTCCCTCTGTCACTGGACGCTTCTGCAAGGAGCGTCCATTTTTTTAACAGTTTTCTCTTATTGAGTTTCCCCCTGCTCCCAGCCGGATCGGCCGTACTTCCCCGGTCGATCCGACTTTTTAGTAAACAGAGAAAGAAAAAACAGGTAAAAATTTCATATCCGGCAGCACGGAACGCAATCCGCATACGGGAATCAAGCCTGCGTCATATTCCAGAACGAAAGAGACGCAGGCTTTATCCGAAGGAACAATCCCGAAAAAAGCAGATCAGCAAACGGGGCCGCTCTTCAAAATTTTCCGGACATCCTGTTCTTTTCAGGCAAAAAATCTGAGAAAGACGCGGTATCAGGGCATGGGAAAAACTCTGCTGTGAAAAGAGCGAAAAGTCCCGCAACGAGCTTACGGCTTTCCTTCCGGGGAACCATTCATACAGCTGGCAATTTTGGGACATACAAGAGCGTATTTTCTCTATACTCCGCTTTTTCCCTTATCCATACGGACGATGCGACCGGTCGACGGTGAGGGAAGAGGATCATGGGCGCGCAGATATGCTTCCACGATATCCACGTCGATGGGCTGGGGAAAAGGCAGCTCTCTCCCCTTCTTCAGCATTTCGTAGCCGTCCCCTCCCCGAACCAGATACTCCAGCGTAACGACGACGTAACGCGCCTTCAGGTCAAGCGGCGTATGACCGCCCTCCGTATCCACGATGTCCACAGAGATCACCCGACTGCCCGCAGGACGCTCCGCATCCACAACATAGCGCAGTCCCGCAACCTGAAGCAGATGCGGCCCGACGCCTCCGTCCGCAGCCACGCCGTGTTCCAGCGCGTCCAGAATCTGTTCTCCATCGTATTCGCGCAATACAACCTGATTCCCGAAGGGGTGCATGGTCAGAATATCTCCCAGCGATATTCCGCCCCGCGGAAACGCAGCGCGAATAGCCCCTCCGTTGCACAGGGCCAAATCGGCGCCATAAGGACGGGCATATTCCAGCATGGCGTCCGCCGTCACCATCCCGCCCAGACAATCCCCCGACCGACAGGCCTCCATACCGTCCGGCATGCCGAGATTCTGATAGCCCACCATCTCTCTGCGGAATCTGTCGAGTGCAGTCGTATAGCCTTCAATGCGCACATCCAGCTCCGGAAGCCCTGCCTCTCCGTTTTCCAGCTCATGCAGGCCGCCGCTCCAGTTTACGGGCACTCCCTCCGCACTGAAATCAACCTGCAACTCCCCGAGATAGCGCGTTGCGCGCCCCGCCGTTACCACCAGCACAGGCAAACCGGAAGGTGAATATTCCACAATAGGATACGGCCCTTCTTCGGAGTCCGGGCCAAGATAGCTGTGCGTATGTCCCCCCACAATCACATCCACACCGTCCACGGAACGGGCCAGTTCGCGATCCGCAGGCAGACCCAGATGCGTCAGCACGACAATATGCCGAACGCCCTGCGCTTCCAGCTCCGCAACAACATTTCTCAACGTCTCCTCTCTGTCCGCAAAACGGGTCTGAGAGCAGGCTGATGCAAGATTGACCTCATCGTTGGCCAGACCGACTATCCCCACGGGAACGCCCCGTACCTCGCGAATGACATACGGAAGCGTTTTCGCTCCCCGCAGAGGACAGCCTGCCTCCGGAACAAGGTTGGCCGCCAGCACGGGAAAGGACACACGTTCAAGAAAACGTGACAGCTCCTCACAGCCCTCGTCGAACTCATGATTTCCCAGCGTCATGGCGTCGTATGCAATGAATCGATCCAGATCTGCCAGCATGGGCCATTTATGGACGCTGTAATACAATGTGCCCTGAAACTGATCGCCGGCATCCAGCGCGATAACGTTATCGCGATTCATTTTGGCCGTCTGAACGGCCGCCGCAGTTCTGCTCAGACCGCCGCGGCTTCCTGCTGTGGAAAAGGCGGCGTTTCCATAGCGGTCAATTCCCGCGACATGGGAATGAGTATCGTTGACGTGCAGGATGACAAGCTCCAGCCCAGGAGCTTTCGCCTCCCGGGAGTCCCGCTCTGCGCACGCACATCCGGACGCCAGCAGGGCAGACAGCAAAATCAACCCGATCCCTTTCCAACATGGCGAGCTTTTCCGAGTCATGTTGTTTTACTGCTCCGTCTTCTTTTCCGTAGCGGCCGGGTACTTTTATCATGAATCCCGACCCGCCTTTTCGTCTATACCTTTCCGCTCAGGGCGCGTTTTTCCGCCTCGTATTCGCTGCGGGATATACGCCCCTCTTCCAGAGCCTGTTGCAGTTCTTCCAGACTCGCGCCTGTCGTAACGGTATGAACTTCCTTTTTCTTCTCCTGCTCAACGGATCGGGAAACTTCACGGCTGTCCCGGGACAGCAGGCGTTCCGCCAGCTCCAGCCCCGTGCCGATCTGCATGGCCGCACCCGCAAGACTGCCATCTCCGGCAGCCGCTTCCCGCATGGCGCGCAGACGTTCAAGCTGTTCGTACGACATATGCACCTGTTCCGCCTCGAGCTGTCGGGTACGCATGGAAAAGACCGCATTCAGATTCCGTTTCGTCTCCTCGTCGAATACGGTTCCGTTGATCCTGAACTCCGGCACGTCAAATCCGTATTCTCCGGCCGCTTCGCGCAATCTGGCGTGTACATCCGCGCCAAGCTCTTCCAGATGGACGTCCAGCTCGTTGCAGGAACAGGCTGCTCCTGCCAGCGACGTCCCTATAAAGCGGGGAATAAAAGCCTCCAGCGCGACTCTGATGCGGGAAATATCAACGGAACTTTCCCCGGCGACCAGCTTCAGGAAGGCCTTTTGCGGATCTTCAAGCCGCAGGCTGTACGTTCCGTTGGCCCCCACCGCCAGAGGCAGGCGGTACACGGGATCAAGATATCTGACAGGCTGCGACGTGCCCCACCTCAGGGCGGGGAATATTGTGGTTCTGTAAAAATAAAGCCGGAGCTTGTGTTCGCTTTCAAACATGGTGGCAAACTTGCCCAGCGTCGTTATGAAAGGATGGTTGTCCGTCTTGAGGGAAAGCAGCGTCTGCTCGCCTACCTGCTCCAGTATTCTGCCCTCATAAACCAGCAGACAGCCCTGGGCAGGGCCGACAATCAGCCGGGACGCATTCTTTATTTCATCTGTTGCCGTCGGCAGGCGATAAAATACCGTGTTCGCCTCTCCATCCCGCCATTCAAGGATGCTCCGCATCTGCCGTCTGAATAAATTTCCCAGTCCCATACGTCAGCCCCCGAGGATCGGGCAGCCCCGATCTCCGCCTTGATCCTTCAGCGCACATTCCAGAATATGCGTTGAGGACATGTAAACACGTTCCTCAGAGAACGCGCTCCGGTTCCTCATATACCGTTTCTGTATCGCTGATGCGATACAGTTTCATTCCCTGCCGGAGATAGAGTCCGTCTGCCGTTCTGGTCAGCGTTCCGCTGAAATTTCCCTTTCGCGTCCAGCGTATCGCGCCGCTTTCAGGATCAAGGGCCTGAAGCAGGAACGGACTTTCCGGGCCGGGATCCGGACGGAAAAATATGATCAGCTCCTTTTCATCATACAGACTCACGGAAGCTTGAAAATACTGCCGATCCGGGGTGAAAAACTCCAGAGCGTCAATACGGGCCTGCCGGAGAAGATAGGGCTGTTCCACAATATGGCGTTCCGCCCCGTCGCCTTCCCATTCCAGGTAGCCGCTGAACATACGCGGCCCCGTCCTGTTATCCAGATAGTGATAACGGATCAGCTGCTGAGGCCCGGTACTTCCCACACGTTTACGGGCAAAGGTAAAGCCGTAGCCTTCTTCGGCCCCGGGATGGCGATACTCCGTCACAAGTTTGCCCAGTTCCTGATACGTCGGAGACATATTCACGCCGGGATAAAAATAACGTCGCACACCGTCGGCCGTCACAACCCGCAATGCGTCTCCTTCGGAAGGGTATCCCGTTTCGATCTGAACAAGCGATCCGGCAAGCTCCTTCTGCTGATCCAACAGAGGACGGGCGTCCTCCCATGCTCTTGAGGAAAAATCAAAACGGAACAGCCTGCTTTTATCCAGCACAAGAAAAAGCTGACCGTCGGACAGACGCTGGAACCTCGCCTCGCGCGCCCCCGTGCCGATTCTGTCCTGAAGAAGCGCGGCTTCACTCCACTGCTTTGTACGGAGATCGCAGCTATCCGCAAAATAACCGGGCGTTCCGTTTTTACCGGAACTGCCTCTGATCCGCAATGCGATCGGCGCGTTCCCATGCGCGGGGTCTGCGACAAGCACTAGACTTTCGACATCATAATGCACGGCAGGAGCCTTCGGCGTCGCGCCGGAAGCAGAAACAGAAGCTCTGCGCTGCACGGGCTGTTCCCGGCAGCTCCGGGAAACCGCAGCAAAGATCACGGCAACCAGCAGCAGGAACAGGGCTGTGATAAAAAGACAGCCTCGGGAAGAGGCCTTCTTTTCTTCCTCCCGAATCACCTTGTGCTGAACCAGAACTTCCTTACGGTCGCTGTCCAGAAAAAATTCCGTGCCGCAGGAGGAGCAACGGTATTGTCTCCCCGCTTCAAGCGTCTCATGCTCCGTACTGCCGCAACGCGGACAGACTATTGCTTTTATCGTCGTCGTCATGCAAAACTCCATCATTTCCGGAAGCTGGCATTTCCGACAGACAAAGCGCAGTATGACTCCGCCCCTGCTCCGGGCCAAAAACCATCTTTCCGTTCAGGAACTTATAACAACGACAGACTCCGGCCGTCCAGCGGGCAGGGGCGAACGACAAGCATCCGCAATACCGGGTAACGACGCACCCTGCGCCGGCTCCGTACTGGCGAAATACCCGCATGGAACGATCAGAAAAAAACTGCTATTCCAGACAGCAGTCGACGGAATATTCTGCCGGTCTCGACATCCCGTGCCTTACGGAAAAGCTGTCGGCCGGGAAGCTGTTCAAAGGAGGAAAATCATGAACGTTCTGCTTATCAACGGAAGTCCGCATAAAAACGGCTGCACATACACGGCTCTGAACGAAGTGGCCGGGCAACTGAACAAACAGGGAATAGAAACGCACATTCTGCATATCGGCTCCAAGCCCATACGCGGCTGCATTGCGTGTGGTAAATGTGTTCAGACAGGAGCCTGCATATTCGATGACGATCCGGTCAACGAATGTGTGGAGCGTCTGAAACAGGCCGACGGGCTGGTTGTCGGCTCTCCGGTCTATTATGCTTCGCCCAGCGGCGCGCTGATCTCTCTGCTTGATCGTGTGTTCTACGGCAAGGCCGCGCCTTATGCCTTCAAACCCGCGGCCGCAGTGGTGAGCTGTCGCCGGGGCGGAGCCACGGCTTCGCTGGACGTACTCAATAAATATTTCACCATCTCCCAGATGCCCGTGGTTTCCTCACAGTACTGGAACATGGTACACGGCAACACGCCGGATGAGGTGCGTCAGGACGCGGAAGGTCTTCAGATCATGCGCACCCTGGGCAATAATATGGCCTGGATGATCAAAAGCCTCGCCGCAGCCAGAAACACGGTTCCCCTGCCCGAGCAGGAAGCCCACGTCTGGACGAATTTCATCCGCTGAACGGTTACAGCCAGAAGCTCCTTCTCCTAAGCTTCTGTACGGACAGTCCGTACAGTTCCGGCTCAGAAGCATATCAGAGTCGGGACATTAATACATGAAGCCGGAGGCGACGTTTGTATGTCGTCTCCGGCTTCATGCGCTTTTCTGAAAAAATTTTCTGATGTCTGTCTGGAGTGAAGGAGTTCGTCCCGGCACAAGACAGATCCGTCGGGCCACATCTCCACTGAAAGACCGATCTCGTCGGACATGAGTCCCGACAGGAGAACGTCCATGCCGCCTTATGGATGAATCAGGTGAAGCCTTCCTCCGGAATACTGCCGGGGGAATCGGCATATCTTCTCCGTTTTCATCCACAAGAACGGGCGTGCGGAAGCCCGTCTAGCTCAGGCGTATGGCTTCCCTTTCAAATTTCCAGGGATCGGAGACTTCTTACGATTTTTCATCAAAACGCATGGTCATGCGCTTCTGGGTATCAAAGGGCGTCCATCCGGGATTGCCGTTCTTCGCAAAGCTTACCCAGGCCGAGTGCATGGCCTCGGCAAGAGCCTGCGGGGGGGTATCTCCGAGATTCTTTTTCGAGGCTTCCGTTGTCTTGAACACGAAAGGAACGTCGCAACTGTGCGCCGCCCCCAGCTTCGCCCCGGACTTGCCGACAACGGGGCTTTTCCAGGCGAAGGAATAGGCCCAGGCCCGGCCTCCTCCGGCCACCTGCGATTCCAACACCTTGTTTGCGGGCATACGGAAAATGAAGTCGCCCTGCATGGCCGTGAACAGTTCCCCCGGCGTGTCTCCCCGGCCGGCCTTGCGGTACCGTTCCACCAGATCCGGATCAAGATGCGCGGAACGGATCAGACGCTGCGCCGCGTCCGGCCCGATGTTCGCAATGGCACCCCCGGGTACGGTATAGTTGCGCCATTCCTGCTCCGCTGAACCCACGAGAATGTCAATATCTTTTGTCTGTCCTTCGCGAATGGCATCCACCGGACGCATGGGAAGAATTTCGCCGTCAAACCAGGGTTTGAACACGGCCACGTTTCCACCGGTCATATCCGCCCAGGCGTCATCTGTGGATTTGGAACCGACAAATTTCGTATACGTCACCAGCTTTTCAAAGGGCATGGCCGCCACGGCTTCGCGCGTCGGAGCTATTCCGTAAAAGGCAAAGAGCTGGGCGGCTGCCTTGTCCGCCGTTTCCGGATCATACTGAGCAAGCGCCGCAGGACTCTGGAGAATCGCACGCCGGAACAGCCCGCGCGCAGGAGGAGACACCAGCAGCGAGGAAATATGCGTTGCGCCCGCGGATTGACCGAACACGGTCACGTTGTCGGGATCGCCGCCGAAGGCCGCAATATTTTCCTGCACCCAGCGCAGAGCGAGCGTCATGTCGCGCAGGGCGATATTTGCCGGAACGCCGGGGATCTTCAAAAAACCGTCCACATTTACGCGGTAATTCGCCGTCACCAGCACTATGCCGTCACGGGCGAAAGCCTCCCCGTTGAAACGGGGATCGTTATTGTCGCAGTTCGTACTGCCGCCGCCGGGAATCCAGAGCATGACCGGGCACTTTGTCGCCCCCGGAGCGGGCGTCCAGATGTTCAGACGCAGACAGTCGCCGCCTCCCGTCACGCCGCCGGGCACATCCCGGGAAGCCTGAAGAGGAATGTCCCCAGGCGTCACGGCCTCCACCGTGCCGCTCCAGGCATCGACAAATTCCGGAGCGGCCAGCCGCTGCGCCCCCACATAGGGGTTCTTTCCGCAGGGTACCCCCCGGAAAACATGCACGCCGTTGACGACGCTCCCCTTTAACGAACCCAGACGGCATTTCACCACCGGTCCGTCAGAAGAGGCCAGGGCCTGAAGAGGAAAAGGAAGCATGGCCGCTGCGGCCACGCCGGACAAAGCCCGCACAAAGGAACGACGGGAAAGATACATGACGAAACTCCTGAAAAGACAATATTGGAGATATCTTCTGTCTGAAAACAGACGGAGCCGCCGGAGAATGAAGACGCCACATCATGAGCTGAATGGTTCCGTCACTCTCCGGTCCGGCTTATCGCGATAAGATGATTAGAAAATCATGGAGCCCACGACGGCAATGACCAGACTCATCAAGGCCCAGGAGGCCAGAATAACTATGGGGGAGGACTTCCAGACGCTTCTTGTATCCGACCATTCGTTTCCATGCAGCAGAGCCGCGCTGGAGCTGGCCGCAGGCGTCAGGAAAGCAAGATGCACGCCCATGACCACCATGATGACCGGCAGTTCCGGCCCCACATTCATGTTGACGCAATAGCTGTAGATGACGGGCATGAGCGCAACGCCCACGGCGCCGTTGTTGATGAACTGGGTCAGGATGGTAGCCAGCAGCCCCATGCAGAGCGCAAAGAACAACGGAGATCCGCTGCCGAACAGGGGTTCGAGGACTTTCATCAGGAAGGGAGTGATCCCGCTTTCATCGGCGGCCATGGCCCCGGAAAGAGGCTGCACCATGGCAAGGATGAAGATAATCCCCCATGCCACGCCGGAATCCACCATGGGCTTGAATTGCAGCAGCGGCTTGCCGTCTATCTTGATGAAGCACATCACGCCCACCAGGAACATGCAAATTCCCGTATTGCCAATCCCCTTGAGGAAGCGTGCAACCATGAAATCGCCGGGCAGGAAGGCGGGCATGAGCAGCAGCGCAACAAGAGCGAAAAGGAAAAACAGCACAAGTTTCTGTACCCGGTTCAGCACCAGACTGCCTTCCGTATCCAGTTTGCTCGGATCCAGATTCTTCAGCTTGCTCACATCCGGACGGAACACATACTTGCCGATCAGAATGAACAGCAGTGAACACAAGGCGCAGGCCACAAAGGCAATCAGCATGTACTTGGCGTAATCGATATGTGTGCCGGACATGGTTTCATAGGCACTCATCACGGTCAGAGCAGCCTGTTTGAAGGGAATGAGCGCCATGCCCACCTGCGCGGCGTAGACGATGCCGAACACCATCATGGTCGGATAGCCCTCGCCTCTCTTGTAGCCGCACACGTCGCACACCCCGTACAGAATGCTCCAGCCTATGACTGCGGCGGGCGATGCGCTGGTAAGACCGCCGAGCAGCATAATCGAGGCAAGAAAAGTATAGGTGAACAGCCAGGGCTTGCCCGCCACCGCCTTACGGGTGATGAACCACAGGGAAATGAATTTGGAAAGACCGTAATAATTGATGGTGGCGCAGAACACGAAGATGAAGAACATCATCACGACGATGGGGTCGCCGAAACTTTTGTTCAGAAGCACTCCCGGCTTCATCCCCCCGATCAGGGTAAGAGCCAGCAGACCGGCGATACTGGGCCAGATGATGTCAATGAATATCCAGCCATACAGTACGCCGAGAAAAATGCCGATGAGGTTCATCCCCAGAGGGGTGAGAGGCTCCATCGGTGGCAGTTGTCCGAAACCGAACATGATCACAAGGCAAATCAGCGAATGGACAAAGTACATTGCGTCCTTTTTTTCAAAAAAGGCATGCTGAGCGGCCATGGCGCTACTCCTTCACCCCGGACGGGGCGGCCATATTGAGGCTGTCGTCGTTGAAACGGAAATTGTCCTGATAATAACGGGTCACAGGGAGGGGGTATGTTTCCAGGGGAACGGGCTTCCACGTCATATCGACTGCGCCGTTCTCTCCTCTGGCAAGTTCCAGCCAGGCCAGATAGAGGGAATTGTCGCGCGACGGGAAATCCTCACGGTAGTGCCCTGCGCGGCTTTCCTTCCGCTCCAGCGAAGCGCGCAGATACAGCTCGCTGACAAAGGCCATGGAACGAACTTCTCGCAGCTTGAGCAGGTAATGAGGATCGTCCGCCCGCATGGCGGGAACATCCTCTTCCCGTATGCGGCGTATTTCCTCCAGCGCACGGGACAAGGCCTTTCCGTTTTTGAGGATGGAAACGTCGTACGGGAACATGACCGTCTGAATGCGGGTCAACACCTGCTTGGGGGCAAGCCCCGAATCCCGGCCCAGCGGCGCATAGATTTCCTCCCGGAAACGTCCGCACTCCGCACTTTCCGGGCAGTTCACATGCTCGTGTTCCTCCAGATACTGCGCGGCTCCTTCGCCGGCCAGATGTCCCGTCACGGAGGTAGTCATCAGAGCGAAGCCGCCAGCATACACGCCGGGTTCCGTACTGCGCGCCGTACCTGCGGCAAAAAGCCCCGGCACGGAGGTATGTCCCGTGACGTCGGCATGCATACCGCCATAGGAAATGGTCATCTGCGGCAGCCATTCGGTATTGTCCCGGAACAGATCCATTCCGAGCGAGCGCAGTTTTTCATAATTGAGCAACTGCCATCCGTTCTGAGGCTTGAGCAGCACCAGATCATCCGGATTGATGCGGCTGATATCGAAAAATATGGGGCCGCGCCCGGCACGGATTTCCATGGCCATGGCAATGGTGGTGTAGTGAGGGTCGGTATTCGCTCCCAGTACGGGCGAGTAACGCTCCATAAAGGATTCGCCCTTCGCATTCACGAAACGTCCGCCCAGAGGCATGAGCGTCGTCTGGCCTTCCCAGCCGAAGTAGCGGGGCATGTTCCATACCCGGCCGAACTCGAAATCGCGGAGAATCGCCCCCGCGTTCCAGGCCATTTCCACGCCTTCGCCCGTAGGGGTATTCTTACCATAGGAGGTTTTCCACCCGCCGACGCCCGAAGCGGCAATCACCACCTGTGCCCGGAAGATATAAAAATCCCCGTTGATCGAATCGAAGCCCACGGCTCCGCATACGCGCTCCCCGTTCTGGAGCAGATCCGTGATCATGATCCTGCCGAGCCGCGTTACCTTGCGGCCCTTGAGACGCTCCACCAGCTTTTTCACCATCAGTTCGCCGCCTCGCCCCTTGAGGCTGGCGGGATACAGACGCACATGTGGCAGACCGCGTTGCGGTACGGCCTTGAGAGAACCGTCCTCCTTGCGGAAAAATTCACACCCGTAGGCCTGATAATCCGCCATGCGATCATGCGAACGGCGAAGTATTTCCGCCATCTGCGGCTGATCACAGAGTCCGTCGAAATAGTACACGAAGTCCGCAAGCCAGTCGTCGACATTCTCATCCGGCATCACGGCGTCGAAATCGCCGCCCGCCATGGCCATAAGGCCGCCCCAGTCCTTCGGGCCCTTGTCCACGATGACGACGGAACGATCCGGCATGAGTTCGGTGAAACGATTAGCATCCCACAGTCCGGCGGAGCCGCCGCCGACAATGAGCAGATCGCAGTCCACTGTATGTTCCACGTCCCGATCAGGCATGGTATTCCTCCCTGTCTCGCAGATCGTTGCCTTCCACATTCTCAAAGGCGGGTCCGGGAAAGACCGGAGGCAGTTTTTCCTTGAAGGGATGCACAAATATAGCCCCGGCAGGGCAAACTCGTTCGCAAATGAAACAGGTCATGCAGTCGTCGGGGTAGGCTATGACGGCCTTCCCCCCGCGCAGTCGGATGGTATCCAGCGGACATTTCTCCGCACAGACTCCACAGCCGACGCATTTTTCCGCGTCTATGCGCTGAATCATGGTTTTTCCTCAACATGTTCAACGGTCTGTATTCCGCCGCCAAAAGGGCGCAAACCAAGACCAGAGGCCAGGAAAATGTTCCGACCTCATGAGCGGCGGGTTACCCCTCCGTTTCGGGAGGGGGAAAACCTGTCTTTATTTCCGCGTCAGAAACTACACCTGCATACGCAGGGGGAACTTGAAGCCTATGGCGCCGGTGGGGCAGCTGGTGCGGCAGTTGGCGCAGTGCCAGCATTCATCGCCGAAGGCTACTTCCGGCCGATCACGATCTTCCAGATGCCGGAGAACAAGCACATAGCCGGGGCAGTCTTCCACGCAGGTGCCGCAGCCCTTGCAATGGCCGCAGTGGAAGCAGCGGGCCGCTTCCTTCATGGCCTGCTCCCTGGTATAGCCGGCCTTGATTTCGCTGAAATCAAGACGGTTTTCCTCGGCCTGCTTCTGGGCTTTTACCTTTTCATACTGGCTTATGCCGTAGATTTCCTCGATGGCAACCACATGAGGAGCTTCGCGTCCGGCCATGTCGTCGCGAGCTTCAAGCATGTCGTCGTCGTTGATCACCCAGACGCGGGCATCTTCTCCGGTAAGCAGCGCATGAACGCCGAAGGCTGCACGACGTCCGTCCCCGACGGCACGGGCGATGGAAGAAGGCCCTGCGGACACATCCCCGGCCGCAAACACGGCCTTCAGGGAACAGCGTCAACAACTACCATCTCATGCTGCGCTATGTGAGGCAGGGACTGGGTGTTGCCATAATGGACGAAATGTGTCTTATGGCCAGCTCCTACGGCACATCATGGAGCGGTATCGTGTCCTATCCTCTGGACACCATACTGCCCAGCGTCCGCTGCGGCATCCTCCTGCGCCGACACAAGCATCTCAGTCCGCAGGCTTCCGCGCTCATCGAAAAAATCCGCAGTGAGCTGCCGCACAGCGATCCCCTTCCCTGCGCCAATTAAATTCTGAAGCGTCTCCCGTCCCCGGATTCCCGACGGGAGACACCGAAAAATCCAAAAGCGCAATATCTGCATGGGACACGTTATGCCCGACAGCAGCTCATTTTTTCTTGTCGTTTTCGTTTGGGCCTGATGTCCGGCTGTTTGCTGAAGAAAGTATATCTGCGGCAGGTCTCTGTCGGCAGAAATATGGACCGCATACGCCCGCCTTATTCAGACACGCGACATTCTGTATAGCCCATACAGCCATTCTGGCATTCAACAAAAGACATGTTTCCCTGAAGGGGATTCACGGCATCTCTGATTCTGAAACGACTTTCCCGTCCTGACTCATGTTTTTCAGGGTACGGAAAAACCTGTATAATAACGCAGGAAAAATTTCTGGCTTATTCAAGCTTCGCGTCGTCTGCCACAACGATTAAGAACGTACCATTGGGCCCTCTTCATAAAAAAGGCACCTTTCCGATACGATAAAGCCGTTCAGCCCATCGTACAGAAAAGGTGCCTTTGTAACCAAGTATCTGCCCGCGGCAGATATTCTCAGCATATGCAAACCTTCAGATCAAAGTCCTCATAATCTGCGCTCTGCCAGACATAACGGGGATGAAGCCCCCCGCACTTACTCAAGTTATTTTTTTGCCGCAAGAATCACATACGGAGCCTTAATGGCGGCCTGCACGCGTACACCTTCGGCAATTCCAGCTTCATCCGCACTGTCCACAGTACAAACAGAGGTTAAGCTGTCACCGTTATCCAGCTCAACGGCAATACTTGCCATAATTTCGCCCTTTTTCACAGCCTTCACCTTACCGGGCAACATATTCCGGGAGGAAAGGACATAATCTTCCATATCGCGGGTGAGCAGCACATTGACGCCCTTCACCATAGCCAGCACTTCACGACCGGGCTTAAGGCCAAGAGTTTCCGTACTCTTGCAGGTGACGATGGCGGCAAGTTTCAAACCACCTTTCAATTCAATGTCAATCTCATCATTGAC
>DWXS01000048.1 GCA_019119045.1 Candidatus Mailhella merdavium
CGTGAAAGCGGGAGAGGAATGTTGTTTTCCTTTAAAGCCCTGCGGCTCTTGTGCGGGAAAGGAAAAGGAGCCTGCATTTCGTCGTGTCCGACCTCTGATGCTCTGATATAATTTGCTGTTTATTCAGCATCCTTCTGTAAGAACAGGTCATTAAAAGGATTGACAGCGCGGAGGGAGATCTTATTTTTGCTTTTTGTGAAGGATACTTTCCTTCAACACAGGAGAGTGAGCATGGCTGTAGCATATAAAGACTACTACAAGCTTCTCGGTGTGGAACGGGGAGCGAGCAAGGATGAAATTTCCAAGGCCTACAAGAAGCTCGCACGCAAATATCACCCCGACCTCAATCCCGGTGACTCGAGCGCGGAAGAGCGCTTTAAGGATATTAATGAGGCGTATGAAGTCCTGAAGGACGATGAAAAGCGCCGTCTGTACGATCAGCTCGGTCCCAACTGGAAGGACGGTCAACAGTTCCAGGGCGGCCCCGGTTTTGAAAACTTCCACTTTGACTTCGGTTCCGGCGGAAACGGTGCAAGTTTCAGCGGAGGCGATTTCAGCGACTTCTTTGAAACGCTGTTCGGCGGAGCCAGAAGAGGCGGAAATTTCGGGGCGGATCCTTTCGGAAGCTTTTCCTCCGGATCCGGACGTTCCCGCAGGGGACGCGATGTCGAGGCGGAACTGGCCATTACGCTGGAAGAAGCCCGGCGCGGCGGAGAAAAGACCTTCACCCTGAGCGGCGGGTCGGATTCTCCCCGCACTCTGAAGGTGAACATTCCGGCCGGAATCCACGACGGGGCGAAGTTGCGTCTTGCCGGACAGGGGCGTCCCGGTACGCCGGCGGGCGATCTTTTCCTGACGATCCGTTATGCGCCGCATCCCGTCTTTCAGGTGGACGGCAAGGATATCACCTGTGACGTTTCCGTAACGCCGTGGGATGCCGTACTCGGTGCAAAGGTGCGCGTTCCCACGCTGGAAGGTCAGGTGGAACTCAATATCCCTGCCGGGAGCAGCAGCGGACGCAAGCTGCGTCTTAAAGGCAAGGGGCTCGGCCCGGAAAATGCCCGGGGCGACGAATTTGTACGGGTGGCCATCCGCGTGCCGGATCCTGCAAAATTGACCGCGCATCAGAAGGCTTTGTGGGAAACTCTGGCGCAGGCAATGAAGGAAAACGCATAGGAGGCACGCCATGTCCATCAAGAAAGTGGATATTTCATTTCCTGCGGCGTCCTCGCTGCTGGCCTGGTCGGAATTTGTTGAGCAGACGGGCACGCCGGAGGACAGGCTGCATGAACTTATCGAACTCGGCTGGCTGCAGGCCGCCCGGAAAACAGAACAGTCTCTCATGTTCCGTCAGATAGACGTATACAGAACCCGCAAGGTGGACAGACTGTGCAACGATTTCGAGCTGCCCTGTCTTGCGGGGGCCATGATTGTCGATCTGCTGGAGCGCATCGAGGATCTGGAAACCCGTCTGCGCGAGCTTGAACGGGAATAGAAAAATCCTCCCGCCCGATTTCCCCGCTGGGGAGGAGAGTACAGGCCGGAAGGTCGCAATCCGTGAGGAAAACGCTTTCGACAGATTGGGCGGGAACGGGGGATGTTCCCCCGGAAGGAGGAGAATATGGATATAAACAAATTTACCATCAAAGCTCAGGAAGCTCTGAGCGAGGCGCAGAACCTTGCCGCTGCCCGGGATCATCAGGAAGTTGATGTCGAGCATATGGCGCTGGCGCTTCTGCGTCAGGAAGACGGCCTTGTGCCGCGCATCGTGGAGCGCATGGGGCTTGTGCCCGGAGCCATTGCCAACTCGCTGGAACAGGCTCTGGCAAAGCGTCCCGGCGTACGCGGGCCGGGCATGGAAGGTCAGGGCATCCGCATTTCGCAGCGTCTGGCCAAGAGCCTTGCGCTGGCGGAAGAACTGGCCAAGCGTCTGCGCGACGAATATGTGAGCGTGGAGCATATCTTTGCCGAACTGATAGGACCCACGCTGTCCGGAGCCTTCGGGGACATATGCCGGGAATACGGCATGGATCAGGAAAAATTCCTGAAAGCCACCATGGATGTGCGCGGGCCGCACCGGGTAACGTCCGCAAGTCCGGAAGATTCCTTTGAGGCCTTGAAGAAATACGGTCGCGATCTGGTTGAGGCTGCGGGCAAGGGCAAGCTCGATCCCGTCATCGGCCGGGATCAGGAAATCCGGCGCACCATCCGCATTCTTTCGCGCCGCACCAAGAACAACCCCGTTCTCATCGGTGAGGCCGGGGTCGGCAAGACGGCCATTGTGGAAGGGCTGGCGCATCGTATCGTCAAGGGAGACGTGCCGGAAGGTCTGAAGAACAAGAAGCTCATTGCGCTGGATATGGGCGCGCTCATTGCTGGCGCCAAGTACCGCGGCGAATTTGAAGAGCGTCTGAAGGCCGTGCTGACCGAAGTGGAAAAGGCCGAGGGACAGATCATTCTGTTCATCGACGAACTGCATACCATCGTGGGCGCGGGCAAGACCGACGGCGCCATGGATGCCTCCAACCTGCTCAAGCCCATGCTGGCACGCGGGGAACTGCACTGCATCGGCGCCACCACGGTGGACGAATACCGCAAGTATATCGAAAAAGACCCCGCGCTGGAACGCCGTTTCCAGCCTGTGCTGGTGGACGAACCCACGACGGAAGACGCCATCTCCATTCTGCGCGGCCTGAAGGAACGCTTTGAAGTGCATCACGGCGTGCGCATCAGCGATTCCGCCATTGTGGAAGCGGTGGTCCTGTCCCAGCGTTATATTCCGGATCGGCAGCTCCCGGACAAGGCGATCGACATCATCGACGAAGCCGCGGCCATGATCCGTACGGAAATAGATTCCCTGCCTGCGGAACTCGACGAGGCCAACCGCAAGGTCATGCAGCTCGAAATCGAACGCGAGGCCCTGCGCAGGGAAACGGACGACGCTTCCCGCGAACGTCTGCAAAAGCTGGAAAACGAACTGGCCGACCTGCGTACCACGCAGGAAAGTCTGCGCGCCCAGTGGGAAAAGGAAAAAGGCTCCATTGACGCCGTGCGTCAGGTCAAGGAAAAGATTGAGCAGACCCGCCACCAGATTGAGGAGGCCGAACGCAATTACGACCTGAACCGCGCTGCGGAACTGAAGTATTCCACCCTTTTCGAGCTGGAAAAACAGCTCAAGGAACTGGAATCCAAGCCGGACGGTTCGGAAAGTTCTCTGCTCAAGCAGGAAGTGCGTCCCGACGATGTGGCGGATATCGTTGCCAGATGGACGGGCATACCGGTGACGCGGCTGCTGGAGTCGGAGCGGGAAAAGCTGCTCTCCCTCCCCCAGAAGCTGCATGAACGTGTCGTCGGGCAGGATGAGGCCGTTGCGGCCGTGGCCGACGCGGTTCTGCGCGCCCGGGCCGGTCTCTCCGATCCTTCGCGTCCTCTGGGGTCCTTCATCTTCCTCGGCCCCACGGGCGTGGGCAAGACGGAACTGTGCAAGGCCCTGGCGGAAGCCCTGTTCGATACCGAGGACAACATGGTCCGTCTCGACATGAGCGAATACATGGAAAAGCACTCGGTATCCCGCCTCATCGGCGCGCCTCCAGGATATGTGGGCTACGATGAAGGCGGCCAGCTTACGGAAGCCGTGCGCCGTCGTCCCTACTGCGTGGTGCTGCTGGACGAAGTGGAAAAGGCCCATCCCGACGTGTTCAATACCCTGCTCCAGCTGCTGGATGACGGACGTCTGACCGACAGCCAGGGCAGAACGGTCGATTTCCGCAATACCATCATCATCATGACATCCAACATCGGATCGCCCATGATTCTTGAAGGTATAGACGAAAACGGACACTTCCTGGAAGGCGTGCGCGACAAGGTCATGGCCGAACTGCGCCGCTTCTTCCGGCCGGAATTCCTGAACCGTGTGGATGAAACCGTCCTCTTCAAGCCGTTGCAGTCCAACCAGATTGCCAAAATCGTCGATATCCAGCTCGGTGCGCTGAGAAAGCGTCTTGCCGAACGCAAGATCGAACTGGAACTCACCGATCAGGCCAGAACCTATATCGCCGACGCAGCCTACGATCCTGCCTTCGGCGCACGTCCGCTGAAGCGTTACCTCCAGCATGAACTGGAAACGCCTCTGGCCCGCGACATCATCGGCGGCCGGATCCATGACGGCTGGAAAATCCGCGTGGACATGAGCCTTGTGGACAACGAGGAAACGGACGCTCCCCTGCGCTTCGGCCATATTCTGGACGACGGTCAGGTGGAATGGCTGAACGGATAAAACAAAAACTCCCTCTCTGAAAGAATGGGAGGCAGGATAAAAAAACAGGGTCTGAGCCGGACGGCTCAGACCCTGTTTTTTTATATGAATGCGGGCTTATTCCAGCACTTCTGCCTTGGTGATGATCACGGGTTCCAGCGGAACGTCGCCGAAGGGGCCGAAGTTGCCGGTGTTCACCTTGGCAATGGCGTCGACGACGTCGCTGCCGTCGATCACTTTGCCGAACACGGCATAGCCCCAGCCGGAAGGCGTGGGGGCGGAGAAGTTCAGGAAATCATTATCCTTCACGTTGATGAAGAACTGTGCGCTGGCGGAATGAGGATCGGGGGTGCGGGCCATGGCGATGGTGTACACATCGTTCTTGAGGCCGTTGTCCGCTTCATTCTTGATGGGGGCGCGGGTGGGTTTCTGCTTCATGTCGGGGGTGAAGCCTCCGCCCTGAATCATGAATCCGTCGATGACGCGGTGGAAAATGACTCCGTCATAGAACCCGTCCTTCACATACTGGACAAAATTTTCCACCGTGGCGGGGGCTTTTTCCCCATCCAGTTCCAGCGTGATATCTCCCATGGACGTCTGCAGTTTCACCTTCACGATTTTTCCTCCGTTTGTTGCGGCCGATGAGGGGGCTGCCGGCAGGGCTGCACAGCCTATTCCCAGCACCAGAGCCAGACACATGACAAGCAGTTTACGCATGTTTCACTCTCTGTGATTGAGTTCCCGGGCTCATACTGCCCGGGCTTCAGACATAAGATATAACGGGACGCAAGGCAATGTCGTGAGAAAGAAAAAACGGCGTTTCAGCCCCTTGCCGTGCGGGAACGGTATGTCCTGAACCGGACGGGAATGGTTCCGGAGTGTTGCTCCCGGGAGCCTGTGCCGCCGTTTCAGAAGGACAGGGGCGCAGCGGCAGGTGCCGTCCGGATACGGGGTGCGGCGAGGTGCGGTCTGCCGTGAGATATGTCGGGAAAGCAACGCGGTGCGGGCATGGAGGCGTCCGGTCGCAAAAGGTCTCTGCCGCACAAGGTCATGCGTCTGCGTCCGGGCAGGGAGCGCATGAAGGGAAGCGGCCCTTGTCCGATCCGGCGAAGAGGCAGGAACGGCGCGGCTTCCCGAGATCAGGAAATGCCGCGCCGTTCCCATTCCGGCCGGATGTCGGGCGTCAGGCTGTGTCCTGGTTCAGATTTGCAGGGAAATGCCTGTCCCAAGCCCGTAAGGAACAAGCATGGAGGCAGGAGAAGAAGAGGCATAGGCCTGCGCCGCCCGGCGCAAATCAAGAAGCGAAGCGGCATATTCCTCGTTTTGTCTGGAAAGATAGTCGGAAGGCGTGGGGCTTGCTTCCGTGCCGGAAGACAGACCGTAGGAAGGTTCGGAAGCAAAGGCAAAAGAGTCAAGGGTGGAGTTCAGCGGCGTCAGAGACTGAAGGGGTGTCTGAGGCTCAAGAAAGGCATAGGCCGGACGGTCTGCCGGGTAGACACCCGCAAGGCCGGAGGCTGCGGAGCCGTCGCGCAGGGGATCGACGGCAAACTGGGCGTACGGGGTATCCCCGCTGCCCTGCCAGATTGCGCTGGCCCGAGCCAGATTTCCGTTCAGCGCGATGGAGAAGGCTGCGTCGACCGTGGCCTGATCGGCGGCCTCCAGACCATAGGCCTGCGCGTCCTGCGCTGCAAAGGCAGTCTGCCGGGCGTTTCCGCCTCCGGCGGAGCCGTTTTCCTCCAGTACGGAAAGGAGAGAATCGCTCCGCGTCCAGGGCATATCGAGGCGTTCCGCAGCCCGATTCAGCGGCTGGGGCGGGCCGCTGATGCTTTCGGCCGGGCCGCCGAGTTCGGGAGGCCCGCTTACACCCTGAACAGGGCCGTCCAGACTGGAACGACTTTCTCCCTGTTCGCGTTCATTTTCCCGAAGCTGACTGCGCGCCTCGGCTTCAAGCTGTGCGGCGTCGGCGGCTGCGCTGTGATCCTGAGCGGAAGGTGCGGAAGGCGCGGAGGCTGCGGCTCTGATCTTTCTGGCCCGTTCAAGGCTTTCTTCCGGCGTATTGCCGGGAGAGGCGTCAATGCGGACTTCGCCGCCTATTGCGTAGCGTCTGCCATCCGGCCCGATCTGATAAGTATAGCTGATGGAGCCGCGGGCAAGCTCGCCCGCCGCCATTTTGTGGGCGCGTTCGTGGGCGCGGACTTCCTGATCCCGCTTTTGCAGTTCCCGGATCAGGCGTTTGTCTTCGTCGGAAACGTGCAATCCCGTTGAATCTGTTGACCTGGACAGGTCAAAGGACACGCCGGCCTTTCCTCTTCTGCCGCGGTAATCGCTGCTGCTGAAGGAGGAATCAAGTCCGAGCGGTATGCCGCTGTAAACTCCGAGTCCGCTGATATCCATAATGAAAGCTCCTGTACTTCTTATCGGTCAGGATTGTTTAAAGAATTAGATCCTTTTCGCTGAAAAGAAAAGTCTGCGCTGTTCTGGTTGACATGTTGCGGCACGGCGTCAAAAATCGGCGGAGCGCAGGCAGGAAGAGAGGATGAATCATATGCAGCATGTTGATCTCGTTGTTATGGGAGCAGGGCCGGGAGGGCTTTTCGCTTCTCGCGAGGCCGCACGCCGGGGCCTTGTCGTCGCGCTGGTCGAGGCGCAGGATCGGGCCGGGCGTAAATTGAGCATGGCCGGGGGCGGCATGGGGAATATCACAAACAGGACGCTTTCCCCGGAGCATTTTGTCGGCTCCCGCCCCTCGTTCTGTAAAAGTGTTCTGCATCGTTTCGGAACGGAATCCGCCCTTGCGCTGTTGAGCGAATTACGCATCCCATGGGAAGAGCGGGAATATGGACAGATTTTCTGCCTTGAGCCGGCCTCCCTGTTTGCCCGTCGGCTGCTGGACTCTGCTTTGGCGGAAGGCGTCCTTTTTCTGTCCGGCTCCCCTCTGCGCGAATGTGCGTACAAGGAGGGCGTGTTTCATGTACGTTGCGGAGAGCGTCAACTGAGCGCGTCCCGACTTCTGATCGCCGGAGGCAGTCCAGCCTGCCCTCAGGCGGGAGCCGGAGAGTCCGCAGCCCGTCTTGCCGCACGTCTGGGGCATACGATCATCCCCTTCCGCCCCGTTCTCGTGCCCTTCGTCATGCCGCCGGAGTGGCCCCTGCACGGGCTGGAAGGCATCAGTCTGACGGCAGAACTCCGGGTATGTACGGAGCATGGTTCAGCGTCCGATCCCTGCGGCGCACGCTCTCTTCTGTTCACACATCGCGGCCTCAGCGGGCCTGCTGCGCTGGTGGCCTCCTGCTTCTGGCAGGAGGGGAATGCCCTTGTCGTGGATTTTCTGCCGGGGGAAAATCTGATCGAGATCATGCACCGCCCGGAGCACGGCAGGCAGCTTGTCCGCGGACTGCTCGCCCGGCGCCTGCCCGCACGGCTTGCGGAACGCCTCGTTCCTCAGGATCTGGCGGATCGGAAGGTGGCGGAACTGGGGAAAAAGGATCGGGAGCGCATACGAAAATCCGTCCATGAACACGGGGTCATTCCCTCCGGAACGGAGGGGCTGCGCAAGGCGGAAGCCGCTGCCGGAGGCGTGGACGTGCGGGAGCTGGGATCGGGCATGGAAAGCCGTATCGTCCCCGGGCTTTTTTTCTGCGGGGAGGTCATGGATGTGACGGGCCTTCTCGGCGGGTACAACATACACTGGGCCCTGGCTTCCGCCTTTGCTGCGGTGAAGGCCATGACTGCCACGGCGGGGGGCAGGGGACGAAAGTGCCGCGCTTCCTCTGCTTCCGCTGCGGAATAAAGGGTGCGGACGCTTCGCCTTCATATGCTGCGGTCTTTTTCAGACATGCTCATGCGTCCCCTCCGGCCGGAAACAAAGCCTCCGAACGAACATCCCGAACCCTCTGCCCGAGCCTTCGGTGAACCTTCCGCGGGGAAGGGGCCGGAGCGCAAGGTCGGAGCAGAAAGCGGATCAGCCGCAACACCGAATCGGCCGTAAGATCGGGGCAAAAGGGGGCGGATGGAAGGGCCGGAGCAGAAAGCGAGGGCGAAAAGCGGGGGAGCCTCCTCTTTTCCCTCTTTCGTATGTGGCGCAATCTCTTTTCAGACGGCTCTGCCCGGGCATTCGGGTTTTGAACTGTTCCCGGAAGTCAGGTGAAGCAGGACTGTGCCGCGAGGCCGGAGCAGCCATACTATACTTGCGGAGCAGCAACCCGACGGACGGCCATCAGGGCTGTGCCGTAGCCGCAGGGCGTACGGGTGTGAGCGACAGAGCAGGCTCCGGAGCAGGCGCGAAGGCTGCTCCGGAACACAGAGTTCCGCTCGACGGATATGTTCAGGAGCAAAAGGCTCTAAATATCGATACCGATCCAGGTTCTGGCAATCCATCCGATGAAGAAGGATATGGCCGCGACGCAGAAGCTGATCCCCAGCATTTCGAGGAAGCGTGCGCGGAAAGGCTCCCGCCGGACGACGGCGACGAAGAAGGTGAACAGACAGATGATGCAGGCCGCGATGATCAGGCAGCAGGCGAGCGCGGCATAGGGTGAAGAAAGAAGGCCGTACGGCAGAAGCAGCAGTGCCACGGTAATCATGTAGGCAATGCCGGTATAGACGGAGGCCTTGAAGGGGTGCTTTTCCCCGGGTTCCGCCTTTTTGGACAGATACTCGGAAGCGGCCATGGACAGCGTGGCGGATACCCCGGTGATGAAGCCGGCCAGTCCGACGGTGCTGTTGTTGCCCAGCGCAAGCGTGAAGCCTGCGAGCGCACCGGTCAGTTCCACCAGCGCATCATTCAGCCCCAGCACCATACTGCCGATATACTTCAGGCGTTCTTCGTCCACCATGTCGGCCAGTTCGCGCTCGTGGCGTTCTTCTTCCTCCATGATTTCACGGGCTTCCGGCACGTCCTCGATCAGCGCGGCATAGTGTTCGCCCGCCGTATTTTCCGCCGATTCCAGCAGATTGATGACAAAGGTCAGGCCGAACAGAAAGCCGAGTATGTTGTACCAGAACACCTTGAGCTTGTTCGGAACGGCATGCTTGCCGGTGTATTTGCCCCAGGTCGCGCAGTGTCTGGCTTCGTCTTCCGCCATCTGTATCAGCACGTCCCTGTTCGGGCCTTTGGTTCTTTTTGCGAGTTTGCGGTATATCAGGCAGTCTGTGGCTTCATTGATCTGCATGGTGTTCAGCAGATGGATAGTGCTTTCTTTCATGGGAATTTTCCTGCTCCGTATCGGAAGTGTGGGCTGTGAGCGTCCTGCCTGTCAGCAGGTCAGAAATTCATACTGTTCCAGTTTATCCAGAACAGCAGCCAGAATCATGGCCATGACGCCGGATATGACGGCAAGCTGTCGGGCAGGTAGGTCCTGAACCTCCTTCCCCAGCAGGCGGCGGAAGAACACGGCGGGACATTCTTCCGTGCGGGTGCGGACCAGAGGGTCCACATAGGCGCGGAAGGCGTCGTCGACAAAGAGGGTCGCCTCGTCCGGGGAAAATCCGAGAGCCGTCAGCATGGTCTGCGTCGAGCGCAGATACTCCACAACAACAATGTTGGGAGCCTGTACCATAAGGGCATACAGTACGGCGGCATGAACGAAGGCATACCATTCCCGCAGCAGCTTTTTTTCCTCATCGGGACTGCCGGGGGTCAGTTCCGCCCTTGCGGCCATGTCCAGCACGCCCTGACGGCCCGTATTGAGTTCAAACAGAATACCCGCAGCCTCCACGGCGCGCGCCACGCTCAACTGTTTTTTCATGCTTCAGATTCTCCGGCTGTGCTGTGTTCCTCCGGCTTCACCCCTGCCAGCATAAGCCCTATGGATTCCAGTTTTGCCCTGTCTTCGCGGGGAAACACGTCGATGAAGCGTCCGCCGTACATGACGGCAAAGCTGTCCGCCAGGGTCAGGGCTTCGGTGAGATCGCTCGTGACCAGCAGAATACCGGCATGTTCCCGGGCGGCGAGAATACGTCGCCATACTTCTTCCATGGCCTGTATGTCCAGCCCCTGCGTGGGATTTTCCGCAATGATGAGCCGGGGATGACGGTAAAATTCGCGCGCGATGACCAGTTTCTGGAGGTTTCCGCCGGACAGGGAACCTGCGGGTACGGAGGGATCGGGCGGCTGGACGTTGAATTCCCGTATGGCCTCGCGGGTGGCGGCTTCACCCCGCTTCCAGTCCATGAAGGGCCCGTTCACGAAGCTCAGGCGGTTGGTCAGTACGAAATTGTCCGTCAGGTTGAGCGTCGGGCAGGTGGCCAGCCCCTTGCGATCTTCGGGAATATAGACCAGGCCGTCTTTCTGGCGCACGGGCGTGTGGAAAAAGCCTTTCCAGTCCTTCCCGAGAATGTCCAGCGTACCGCCTTCCGGTTCCCGCAGGCCCGTGAGCATTTCCACCAGTTCTTTCTGTCCGTTGCCGGCCACGCCCGCCACGGCAAGCACTTCGCCCTGACGGAGCGAAAAGCTGACGCCCTCCACACGGGCGCAGCGGGCGTTTTCCAGACGCAGCAGCACGTCGCCCTTCGGCACGGGAGTCAGTTCCATGACCGGTTCCAGATTGCGCCCTATCATGCGCGCGGCCAGTTCCCGCTCGTCTGGAACGTCCGCCCGCAGAAAACTGTCCACAATTTCCCCGCGACGCAGAATTTCCACTTCATCCGCCAGCGCAAGAACTTCCTTCATCTTGTGGCTGATGAACACAATGGCCTTGCCGTCTTCCGCCATGCGGCGCAGCGCGTCGAACAGTCGCGTTATTTCCGGAGGGGTAAGCACGGCCGTGGGCTCGTCAAGAATGAGAACGCGGCAGTCCCGGTACAGCAGCTTGAGAATTTCCACCCGCTGGCGTTCGCCCATGGAAAGATCGGAAATGAGCGCGTCGGGGTCCACCTCCAGGCCGTAGCGTTCGGCAAGTCGCCGCACGCGGGAACCCATGTTCTGCGGATTGATGAAGCCCGATTCCTGGCCCAGCAGAATGTTCTGGGCCACGCTCATGGCCTCCACCAGCATGAAGTGCTGATACACCATGCCGATTCCCGCCGCGAGCGCGTCGGCGGGAGAGCGGAAGGTCATGGGCAGCCCGTCGACATAGATTCTGCCCGCGTCCGGGCGGGACTTGCCGGCCAGAATGGACATGAGCGTTGATTTGCCCGCGCCGTTTTCCCCGAGCAGGGCCTTGATCCGGGTGGGGCGGATATCCAGCGTGATATTGCTGTTTGCCCGTACCCGGCCGAAGCTCTTGCAGATTCCCTCAAGTCTGACGACAGGCTGATGTTCGTCCCGGCGTTCCGTTTCGGCGTGCGTCGTGCGAAGCTGTTTCATGAGTTGCGTTCCTTCTTGTCTGCGCGGGCTTTTTCTTCCAGAGAGGAAGGGAGCAGGCGATTTCCGTCTTCAGGGCGCAGCAGCATGAATACGAAGGCGGCGGCGGCCGTCATTGCGCCCACGGCGATGAAGGTTGAGTGCAGGGCCTGGAGAGGGGTTCCGCTGCCGGAGAAAAGACGCAGGGACGCGGTGCTTATGGCCACGCCGAAACTGAGGCAGAGATTCTGTGATACGGAGAGCAGACTGTTGCCGTCGCTGGCCATCTGGGGCGGGATATTCCCGAGTGTGATGGTATTCATGGCCGTGAACTGCGCGGACATCAGCATACCCTGGATGAAGAGCTGAACGATGATGGGCAGCAGAGACCAGCCCGGCTGCTGCAATGAGGCGGCAGCAAAGACGCAGCCGATGGAGAGCGTGAGAAAGAGCAGCGTCCTGCGGAAGCCGAAACGGCTGAGAACGCGCAGCACGAAGGTTTTGGTCATGAGCGAGGCCACGGCGGGAGCCAGCATCAGCATTCCCGCAATATCGGGCGGATAGCCCAGTCCGACCTGAAGAAAAAGGGGCACCAGAAAGGGAATGCTGCCTATTCCCAGCCTTGCCACCACGTTGCCGGCAAGACCGACGGAAAAGGTTCGGATTTTGAAAACTCCGAGACGAATAAGCGGAAAAGGCACTTTCCGGGCGTGAACTATATAGGCCGTCAGACAGAGAAAGGCCAGAGCAATCAGCAGAACGGCCAGCCCCGGCGAGGCCGTTTTGCCGCCGGTGAGTTCAAGCCCTGCGGTCATGCCGAAGAGTCCCATGCCGATGAGCAGGAAGCCCGCAAAGTCGAAGGGGCCGCGCTGCTGACGGAAATCGGGAAAAACCCGGAGTCCGTAAAGAATTCCGAGAAGGCCGAAAGGAATGTTGATCAGAAATATCCAGTGCCAGGAAGCGTAGGTGACGAGCCAGCCTCCGAGAAGCGGCCCCAGAATCGGCCCTACCTGTCCGGGGATGGTGATGAAGGTGAAGACACGGACGAAATCTTCGCGCTGATACGCCTGCATCAGGGTAAGTCGGGAAACGGGAACCATCATCGCGCCGCCTATGCCCTGGGCCACCCGGGAGGCAACAAGCTGCGGGAGCGTGGTGGAAAGCGCGCAGAACAGCGAACCCAGCGAGAATACGGCCACTGCGCCGAGGAAGGTGCGACGTGTGCCGAAGCGATCCGCCAGCCAGCCGCTGAGCGGGATGAGCAGGGCAACGGTAAGGCTGTAGCTGATGACTGCCAGCTGCATGGAAAACGGCGAACGGTGCATGTCTTCCGCAATGGTGGGCAGAGCCGTATTCAGAATGGTGGAATCCAGCATCTGCATGAAAAGGGCGGACGCCGTAATCATCGGCAGTCCGGTCAGGAGTTCTCGTCTCGTCAGTGCCATGGGGGCCGTCCTGTCCTATGCGCCGGGAAGGATGTTGTCGCCGAGCGCGGCGGGGGCACGGCGTCCTCTGCCCCGGGCCGTGGCCAGCAGCAGCGCAATGATGGTCAGGGCGTAGGGCAGCATCATCATGAAGGAAGAAGGAATATTCGTCCCCAGGGCCTGAAGGCGCAGCTGCAACGCCATGATGCCGCCGAAAAGCCAGGCTCCGACTACGGCGCGCCCCGGACGCCAGAAGGCGAAGATGACCAGAGCTACGGCAATCCAGCCTTTCCCGGCGGTGAGATTGTTCGTCCACATGTGCGTGGCGCACAGGGAAAGATAGGCGCCGCCCAGCCCCACAAGGAAGGCCCCGCCGGCAATGCCGATCCAGCGCATCCGTGCGGGACTGATCCCCGCGGCGGAAACGGCATCCGGATATTCCCCGCTGGCGCACAGAGCCAGCCCCGTCGAGGTGCGGTTCAGGAAGAACCACAGCAGGGGAGGCAGAATATAGGAAAGATAAACCAGCGCATTATGCTGGAAGAACACGGGGCCGAGCAGGGGGATCTGCCCCAGCAGCGGAAGTGCAAAGGGCTGAAAGCCTTCCGTCATGGTACCCACAAAGGGTGTGCCGAGATAATCCGAGAGTCCGACGCCGAAAATTGTCAGCGCCAGACCTGATACGGTCTGATTCCCCCGGAAAATCAGGCATACCACGCCGTGCAGCATGCCGATGCAGGCGGTTCCCAGTCCGGCGGCAAAGACTGCCAGCCAGTGATTGCCCGTTTTGAGTTCGACGATGAAGGCGAAAAACGCGCCGAGGATCATCATGCCTTCCACGCCCAGATTGAGAACCCCCGAGCGTTCGGTGAGCATTTCGCCAAGGGTGGCGTAGAGCAGGGGGGTGCCGGCGAGTATGGTTGCGGCCAGCAGGGAGACGAACAGATCCCAGCTCATGCGTGTTCTCCTTGTTCTTGCGCGTTCACGCGGGTCAGCCGGTAGAGATGGAAAAACTGTCCTGCCAGAACGCACAGCAGAATGAAGCCTTCCAGAATACCTCCGAAGGCCGCGGGCACCTGGAGTTCGATCTGGAGGTTTTCCACACCCACCTTCAGACCGGCAAGGAAGAAGGAAAAAAAGGCGATGGAGGAAATACGCAGGCGCGAAAGCCAGGCCACGACAATGGCCGTGTAGCCGTAGCCCGTACACAGATTGGGCTGGAGCCTGTTGAAGGTGGCCGAAACTTCCACGCATCCGGCCAGCCCCGCCAGGGCTCCGGAAAGCGCAAGCACGAACACGAGAAGAAAGCCGTAGGGAATGCGGGCATAGCGCGCATTGCGCGGGTTTTCTCCCGCGGCGCGCAGCTCGAAGCCGAGGCGGGTGCGGCCGAGAAAAATCATGATCGCCAGTGCCACGACAAGGCACAGAACAAGCCCGGCGTGCGTCCGCCCGAACAGCGGGGGAAATATGGCGGCATCGGGAAAGACGGCCGTCATGGGAAAGCCCATGCTGGAGGGGTCCTTCCACGGACCGTAGACCAGATAGCGCATCAGCTCGATGCCGATATAATTGAACATCAGAGTGGAAATGATTTCGTTCAGCCCGAAGCGCAGTTTGAGCAGCCCCGGAATGAAGCCCCAGAGTCCACCGGCAATCGCCGCGCCTCCCATCATTGCGGGCAGGGCAAGCCATGCGGGGGCGTCCGGCGGGAGCAGCAGCACGGCGGCCGTCGCGCCCACGCCGCCGAGGGCGAACTGGCCTTCCGCTCCGATGTTCCATACCTTCATGCGGAAGGCGACGGATACGCCCACGGAACAGAGAAAGAGCGGAATGCTCTTGAGCAGCGTGTCCTCAAGCGGATAGCGTCCGCCGAAACCGCCCTGAAGCAGCAGGACGAAGGCTTCGCCGGGAGATTTGTCCTGAATGAGCAGCAGCATGGAGCAGATGAAAAAGGCGAACATCAATGCCGCCAGCAGGATGACAAGCGATTTCCAGCCCAGCGGCAGGGGGACTTCACGTCTGACAATCCGAAAACCCGTCATGTCCGCTCCACGTTGCGGCGGTATCCGCCGGAAAGGGGATGTTCCCGCCCGTACCCGGCGGGAAAGAAAAGCGCGCTCCGGAGAAGCGGAGCGCGCCCGAACGTCAGTTCGTCGTGCCGATCACGCCGTCGACAAACCAGTCCATGCTGAGCAGCGCCGCATCCTCGGGCAGTGCGCCGTCGGCAATGCGTACCTTGCCTTCCTGATCCTTGACGGGGCCTGCAAAGACTACCAGCTTGCCGTCGATGATGTCCTGCTTTGCCGCGTCGACCCTGTCGCGCACGTCCTGCGGCACCATGGGGCCGTAAGGGGTGATTCCCACCAGACCGCTGTCGAGTCCGTACCAGAAATTGCCGTTCTTCCATTCTCCGGCCTGTACTTTTTCGATGAACATCTTGTAGAAGTCCACCCAGTTCCAGACGGCGGAGGTCAGGTGCGCGTTGGGAGCAACATCCGACATGTCGGTATTGTAGCCTACGGAATAGACGCCGCGGGCTTCCGCCGCTTCCTGCGGGCCTGCGGAGTTCTGATGCTGGGCGATGACGTCCACCCCGACGTCGAGCAGGCCTTCGGCCGCCTTCTTTTCATCGTCCGGGCTGTACCAGGTGCGGGTCCAGACCACGCGAACCTTGGCGTCGGGGTTTACGGCGCGCACGCCGAGGGTGAAGGCGTTTATGCCGCGGATCACTTCCGGAGTCGGGAAGGCGGCCACATAGCCGAGTTCATTTTTTTTGGTCATGGCGCCGGCCACCATGCCGGTGAGGTAGCGGGCCTGATACATGCGCCCGAAATAGGCCGTCATGTTTTCCCGCGTCTTATAGCCGGAACAGTGCATGAAAGTGACGTCGGGGAACTGTCTGGCCACCTTTTCCATGGGGTCCATGTAGCCGAAGCTGGTTCCCACAATGATATCGTATCCCTTGCGGGCCATGTTCAGAAAGGCCCGCTCGGAGTCCGGGCCTTCCGGAACGGATTCCATGAAGCTTGTTTCCACCCCGGGCATTTCATCTATGGCTTTGCGCCCCTGATCATGGGCATAGGACCAGCCGTCGTCTCCCACGGGGGAAACATAGACAAAGCCGACCTTGAGTTCCTTGCCTTCTTCCGCTCCGGCCGCGCCGCACAGCGGGGCCAGAGACAGCGCGGCCATTACGGCCGCTGCCGTCCAGGTCTTGAAAGTCCGAAGCATGAAAACCTCCTCATGAGAAATATAAAAGGCGCGCCCGTGTCCGGCGGGGCTCCGTGCGCTCTGCCTTCCCCGGATGTTTCCGCCGCAACAGGTTCCGGCCGCATGAAGATCCCGGAACGGATAATACGGCGCCTTCCCTTCTGGCAGGGCTGGAAGGGACGCAGAAAATATCCGTATCGCGGGAATCGGCGTGTCGCCGCCGACCATTCGTTTTAGGCAAACTGGCATTAAATGACAAGAGAAGGCAGCCCGCCGTCTCTTCCCCGGCGGGTTCCTGGAACAGGCTTGCTTGACTTTAGTTTTTACGGGGCGTAAACATAATCGTTTACAGAATGTTCCAGTTTGCCGTGTCGGTCGTGCGCTTTCAGGAGTCCGTGCAGGCGGGTGTTTCCGCGAAGGGCTGCGCGTCGGCAAAGCCGGACTGTCCGGCTGGAGAACCTGAAGATTTTAATTGTAATGCACTCTGGACGAGGGCAGGATGCAGAAATCAAGACTGATTTCCCTTATAGAGGAAACGGCCCCGCTCTCTCTGGCGGCTTCCTGGGATAAATCCGGCATGCAGGTGGCCTCCCCGAGGGCAGAGATTTTTCACCTTGCGGTAAGCCTTGATCCGACGCCTGCCGCCGTTTCCGCCGCCCTTGAACTGGGCGCGGACATGCTGCTTACCCATCACCCGCTGACGCTTTCCCCCCGTTTTCCCGATCGTCCGGACGGCTATCGACAGACGCTGGCCTTGTTGCTGTCCGGCGATATCCCCCATTATGCGGCCCATACTTCGCTCGACGCCAACCCCTTCGGCCCTTCCGCATGGCTGCCGGACGAACTGGGGCTGACGGGCAGGAACGTTCTTGAACCCACGGGAAGCGCCCTTCTCCCGGATGGAAGGGAAATAGCCGGAGGTTTCGGCTGCGTGGGGGATCTGCCGCAGGCTCTTGAACCCGGGGCGTTTTTTGCACTGCTGGGCACCTTTCTTCCCGGACTGACGGCAAGCCTCATCGGCACGGCCCCCGCACGCATCCGCCGCGTTGCGCTGTGTACCGGTTCCGGCGCCTCTCTGGCGGAAGCTGCCTTCAGAATGGGGGCGGATATCTATATCACCGGAGATTTCAAGTATCACCCCGCTCTTGATCTGGGCTGGATTGATACCGACGCCCCCCGGCCCTTTGCCGTTCTTGATGTCGGCCACTTTTCTCTGGAAGAGGAAATGACGAAGCGTTTTGCGGCCCTGATTGCCGAACGTGCGGACGGCCTGCGCGTCAGTTTTGTTCCGGGGCACAATCCTTTCATACCCATTACTCTGACTTCTGAGCGCACGGAGGTATCATCGTGAATACGCATATTGACCGAATCCGTAAACTTGTTGCCCTGCAGCATGTGGATGACGATATCTATGCCATCGAGCAGGAACTGAAGACGGCTCCTGAAGAGGTGGAAGAGCTGGCCCGCCGCTTTGCCGGGCAGGAAGAACAGCGCAACCGTATTCTGGACAAGCTCCAGCATCTCCGTGAACAGCAGAAGCGTCTGGAACAGGATATCGAGGGCGAAAACTCCCGCATCAAGAAGAGCAAGAGCAAGCTCATGCAGGTGGAGAACGACCGCGAATATCAGGCCGTGGTGCGCGAAATGGACAACATGGAACGCCAGAGCCGCGGGCGTGAAGAAGACCGCATGACCCTTCAGGAAGAAATCGCCCTTCAGGAAAGCAACCTGCAGGAAATCGACGAAAGCTGGGGAAGCCTCAAGGCCGAACTGGAAGTCAAGCGGGAGAATCTGGATTCGCGTCTGACAGAAGCCCGCGCAAAGCTCGCCGAGATGGAAAATCTGCGGAAGGAAACCTGCGGTGAAGTGCCGGAGCCTGTACTCAAGCGTTATGAATTCATCCGCCGTCGTCTGAATCATCCGGTCATTGTTCCGGTGGACAACGGCGTATGCAGCGGGTGCCATATCGCCATTCCTCCTCAGGTGTTCATCGAACTTCAGCGCGGCAAGCAGATCCTGAGCTGCCCGAACTGTCAGCGCCTCATTTACTGGACGCAGCATTTTTCCGATCCTGCGGCCGCTGCGGAACCCGCTCCCGTGCAGCAGCACTTTTTTGAAGACGAACATATATAGCATGTTCCTGTAGTTGTATCCGTCCCCGTCAGGGGGCGGAACGCATGTTTCGGGAGCCGGACGGGCCGTCGCTGCGCATGCGCGGGGAGGAAAGTCCGGGCTTCACAGGGCAGGATGCCGGATAACGTCCGGGAAGAGCGATCTTCGGCAAGCGCAACAGAAAGCAGACCGCCGTCCTTCGGGGCGGTAAGGGTGAAAGGGTGGCGTAAGAGACCACCGGCTGATGTGGCAACACGTCAGGCCAGGCAAGCCCCATCCGAAGCAAGACCAAATAGGGAAACCGATCGGCCCGATCAATGGTTTCCGGGTAGGTTGCTTGAGGGCGCGGGCAACTGCGCTCCTAGAGGAATGACGGCCGCCCCGCCTCCGGCGGGGAACAGAACCCGGCTTACAGGCCGACTCCCGAAATCTTGATGCAGCGGGCCGGAGCGTTTATCGTTCCGGCCCGTTTCCGAAACCGGCGGGGACAGAGTTCCCCAAACCGTGGGGCCTTGCCCCGGATGCTGTCTATGGCCGTACAGGCTGACGAATGCTGGGCGATTCTGCTTGCGGCAGGTCGCGGAGAACGTATGGCGGAGGCATGCGCAGCGCGCGGGGCCCCTGCCAAACAGTTTCTTGTGTGGAAGGGCGCGCCCCTCTGGTGGCACTCTGTTCTTGCGCTGGCCGCTGTTCCTCCCATGCGGGGCATTGTCCTCGTCTTTCCTCCCGATCTGCTGGAAACGGCGCGGCAGGAGGCGGAAAAGCTCGTTGCGCGCCGTCATCCCGGAGTGCCCGTGCTGTTTCAGGCAGGAGGATCGCGCCGTCAGGATTCCGTGCGCAACGGTCTGAAGCTCCTGCCGTCCTCCTGCGGAATTGTGCTTGTTCACGATGCCGCGCGCCCCTTTCTTTCTCCTGCGCTCGCCATGCGAACCATAGCTCCGTTGCTGGAACGCAGCGATATTGACGCGGTGATTCCCGGTCTGCCGCTGACGGATACGGTCAAGGAGGTTTCCGCCTCGGAAGGCGGACTGCTGGTTGTCCGCACTCCGGAACGGAAGGGCCTGCGGGCCGTGCAGACGCCTCAGACCTTCCGTGTTGCCCCGTTATGCCGCGCTCACGACAGAGCCGAAAAAGAAGGCTGGGACGTGACGGACGACGCTTCGCTCCTTGAACGCTGCGGGGAACAGGTGCTGGTGGTGGAAGGGGATGAGAGCAACCGTAAAATCACGCGCCCGGAGGATCTGACCATGCTGAACGAAGGCACGGATTCCGTTCCCTGCTGCGGATGGGGATATGACGTGCATCGCTACGGGGGCATCAGGCCTCTGCGGCTGGGCGGGGTCGCCATACCCTGCCCGGAGGCATCGAATCTCGGCATCATTGCCCATTCCGACGGCGACGTGCTGCTTCATGCGCTCATGGACGCCATACTTGGCTGCATGGGCGGAGGGGATATAGGGCGCATCTTTCCCGACAGCGATCCGCAGTGGGAAAATGCCTCGTCCTCTCTCATGCTTGCGCAGGTGCTGGACATGGCTGCGGAGGCGGGAGTACGCCCGACTCATGTTGATTTGACGGTTATTGCCCAGAAGCCGAAACTTGCGCCTCACGCCGGGGAGATCGCCCGGAATGTGGCCAGGCTGCTGCATCTTTCTCCCGCGCAGGTGAATTTCAAGGCCACAACGGAAGAAGGACTCGGCTTTACGGGGGAAGTCCGTGGGCTCAAGGCCGTTGCCATGGTCATGGCTCTGCGGGAAACAGGGCGTTCCTGAGCGCGGCGCGCCACGCCTGCTGACGGATTCCGTAAATTTTTCACAGGGAGTCGGATTGGTGATGAGAGCTGCCGATGTTCGGATTATAAGGGATGAAGCCGGTAATCCCGTCGATATTGAGCTGCAGCGTTCCGACGCTCTGCCCTTGCGCATGCTCGGGTCGGGCGGGGCGGCACGCGAGGAAGCCGTACTTGCGCCGCTGGATCAGGAAAAGGAAGACGTGCTTCCGGTGCTGCTCGGGCTGGGTATGGGGCATGCCCTCCGTGCGCTGCTGGAACGTCACAGCGGGCCGGTGGCCGTTGTGGACAGGGAAGGGCCTCTGGTCGATCTCATGCGCGTCGAACTTGCTCCTCTTCTGCATGACCCGCGAGTCATTCTCATAGAGGGAAATCCGGGCAACGAGGGGCTGGAGCAGGTACTCAAGGCCCTTTCGCTGTGGCAGGAAGAGCAGGGCGGCGCGCCCTTTCTTCCCCTTGCTCACCCCTTTTATCAGCGTCTTGATCGCGCATGGTACGGGGAGTTGCGTCAGCGTCTTGAAGCCAGCAGAAAGTTCAATTTCTGGGCAAAGGCGAGACTGCCGCGCTTCAAAGACGAGGTTCCCCGGCTACTGTTGATCACCAGCCGCTATTTTCTGGTCGGGGAGCTTGCCGCCGCCTGCGATCGCATCGGGGTTCAGCATCACACCATCACCTTGGAAAATGACGAAATTTCCAGTGAGGACTTTGTTAAATCCCTGCTGCATGAGGCGGTCACCTTCAGGCCGGATGCCGTCCTTACGCTGAATCATCTCGGCGTCGACAGAGAGGGCGTGCTGACGGATCTCCTCGGAAAACTTGAACTTCCCCTCGTTTCCTGGTTCGTGGATAATCCCCATCTTGTGCTGCATCTGTACAGGGGGCTTTCCAGCCCGTGGCTGGTGATCTTCACCTGGGATAGGGACAATATTCCCTCTCTCCGGGAGCAGGGCTTTTCCCGCGTGTTTCATCTGCCGCTCGGTACGGATCCCGTCCGATTCCGTCCGGATCTGGAAGCTCTGGACGATGTGCGTTCCGCCGTGTCCTTTTTGGGCAATTCCATGGTACACAAGGTGGTCAAGCGCATGCAAAAGGGCCATCTTCCCGCCGCATTGCTGAAAAATTACCGGGAGGTTGCCGCTTCCTTCGTCAAATCGCCGCAACGTTCCGTGCGGGATTTCATCCTTTCCCTGTCGCCGGAAATTTCGCGCGCCTATGAGAATCTTCCGGATCTGGAATCCCGTCTGGCCTATGAGACCATGCTTACCTGGGAATCGACGCGCCAGTATCGCGCCGCCTGCGTGCAGGCCCTGTTCGACGTTCCCGCCGGGGAAGACGGAAGCAGACCCGTGCCGCTCATCGTCGGGGATGACGGCTGGAAAATCAATCTGCGCCATGAACGGCGCCCATGGCGCTGGCATCCTCCCATGGCGTATTATGACGAAGTCCCCCGCCTGTATCCCTCCTGCGATATCAATTTCAATACCACAAGCATGCAGATGAAAGGGGCGGTCAATCAGCGCGTGTTCGACGTGCCTGCGGCCGGAGCCTTTGTGCTTACGGACTGGCGGGAGCAGATGGACGAGCTATTCGAGCCGGGCAAGGAAATAATCTGCTATCGTGATCCCGGCGAAGTTCCGGAGCTTGTCCGCTGGTGGCTGGATCATCCCGAGGCCCGCAGAAAAGTCGTGGAGGCAGGAAGAAAGCGGGTGCTGGCCTGCCATACCTGGGAAGCGCGCTTGCGCAGTATGCTGGACACGCTGAAAAGCGTATTCGGCTGACGTACCGTCCGCCAAGGGCTTGCTCCGTGCAGTAGTGATGCCGGTCTTTCTGCGAGCATGCGGAAAGGCCGGCTGTCTTTTTCCCTCAGCGCGTGCGGATTTTGCCGGGGAATGATTCTGCCTCGCAGCCTCGTGCGGGCAGATCGCACTATGTTTCCGGACGGGGAGGGGGAACGTTGTCGCGTCCCGAAATTTTCCCCTGCTCCGGGGATAGCGCGCAGTCTGCGTCGGGCAGGGGAGACCTGCGGAGCGAAGGCAGGCTGTTTCTGAAAGCCCGCGCGCAGCCGGACGCATAGCCGACGGGAGCTGTGCAGGAGAGGCGTTTCCGGGGTACGGTTCAGGCAGGCGGGCTGTGCGGCGTCGATATTCCGGCCGGGGCCTCGACTTCCCGGGACGGGAAAAGGGATGAGTCGAGGGCGTCAGGCTGCCAACGGGGCCTGACTTTCGTGAAGATTTTCAGCAGGCCGTATCATGGGGGAGAGAAATCCCCGGCTCACAATGGAGCGATATTTCCGCATACGATGCGCTGAGGCTCCGTTTTTCCGCTCGGAAGAAACAGCGGGAAAACAGGAGGACGAAAGGCGGGAGGATGCTGAAAGGCGCAGAATGACGCTGCGCGGAATCATGCGGGAGCTGCGCCTTGCCGGAGGCGGCAGACTTTCGTCATTCGGTCGTTAACATAAAGGCCGGAGCGTTACCCGGAATGGGCAAACGCTCCGGCGAAGTATTGCGGCCCTTGACCTCTATCCCTTCACGGTCAGAAGCAGGAAACGCTTTTTCCCCAGTTTGATGGTGTAGTCTCCGGCGGGCAGGGGGGTGAGCGCGTCGTTCCAGCGTTCATCGTTGACGCTCAGCGAACCCTGAGCGATCAGGCGTTTGGCTTCTCCGCGCGAGGCTGCAAGGCCGGAATCGGCCAGGAAGGCGACGGGAGAACTGCCCTCGCCGCAATGGCAGACCCACGTGGGGGCGTCATCCGGAACGCCGCCCTTTGCGAAGACGGCGTTGAAACCTTCTCTGGCGAGCCGGGCGGCCTCTTCTCCGTGGAAGCGGCGGACAATTTCCATGGCCAGCTCTTCCTTGGCAAGTTTGGGATGGAGCGTGCCTTCCTCAACGCGGCGGCGCATGTCGTCGATTTCTTCCAGACTCTTGTCGGAAAGCAGTTCGTAATATTTCCACATCAGTTCGTCGGAAATGGACATGGCCTTGCCGAACTGATCGGCTGCGGGTTCGGCAATACCTATATAGTTGCCGTAGGATTTGCTCATCTTGCGGACGCCGTCCAGCCCTTCCAGCAGGGGCATGGTCAGCACGCACTGGGGCTCCTGCCCGTAATGGCTCTGGAGAGTGCGCCCCACCAGCAGATTGAAGGTCTGATCCGTGCCGCCGAGTTCGACGTCCGTATGCAGCGCAACGGAGTCATAGCCCTGAAGAAGGGGATAATAGAGTTCATGCAGGGCGATGGGGCGTTCTTCACGATAGCGCTTGGCAAAGTCGTCGCGTTCCAGCATGCGGGCAAGCGTCATGTGAGAGCCGAGGCGGATGAAGTCCACGGCGTTCATGGCGCCATGCCAGCGGGAATTGAAATCCAGTACGGTTTTTTCAGGATCGAGAATCTTGAAAATCTGCTGCTTGTAGGTTTCCGCATTGCTCTTCACCTGCTCCGGCGTCAGTGCGGGGCGGGTTTCGGAGCGGCCGGAAGGATCGCCGATCATGCCGGTGAAGTCGCCGATAAGAAAGGTGACGGTATGCCCGAGATCCTGAAAATGACGGAGCTTGCGGATGATGACGGTGTGTCCGAGATGCAGATCCGGAGCGGTAGGGTCGGCGCCGAGCTTGATGTTGAGGGGTTTGTCACGGGCGAGTTTTTTGCGCAGATCTTCTTCGCTGATAAGGTCGACCGCCCCACGGCGGATAATTTTGATTTGTTCGTCAATGGTCACCGATATTCTCCTTTGTGTCTTCCGGCGTATCCTTTTCCCGCCGCAAACGCGGCGAGGCAGAGAAATTTTCCATTTTCTGGCAGGGAATCCGGGGGTTGTCAATGTCCGCAGAGGCTGACGGCCCCGGGGAACAGGAGCAAACGCGGAAGGGCAGGACAGAGGACGGCGAAGACCGGAAAAAAGGGAGGTCTGCGGTGAACAGCCTCCCATGAGTTTGTATTATGCCCGTCTGCGGCAAATACCGCTCCGGTATCCCGGGGAGCAGGCGTTGACGGCAAAAAGACCCCGGTCATGGATAGGATATTATTTTTTCTGGAGCAGCTTTTCGTATCCGGCAAGCTTCTTTCCTCCGAAGCCGCCCGACTTGCCCAGTGTCGGTTTCTGCAGTTTTTTGGGGGTATCCGGCTGTTTTTTTTCCGGCTCGGAAGCTTGTGCTGCCGACTTGGGAGCGGCGGCTGCGGGAGCCGGAGCTTCGGGCGCAGAGGGCGCAGGGGAAGAAGGAGAAGGCGCGGAGTCGGCTGTCCGGACGGGGGGAACAGGCGGAGCGGCCTGTTCGGCCGCAGCAGGCTGAGGAGGGAAATTCGGAGGGAGAATGGGAGCCGACAGACCGGCAAGGGGAGAAGCCGTGCGTAATCCTGCCTGCCTGCCGTACATGCTGGCAGCAACGCTTCTGTTGACTGTGGGCGTGTGAACTGCGCCGGTGGAAGGCGGAGGTGTGGTCTGCTGGGTAGCCGGTTTCGGGGCTCCCATTTTTGCGCAGGCGGCACGGGCTTCCGGCGTATTGATGATTTCCGCAAAAGCACTGCGCAGACCGCTCAGAATGTCCACAACGCTGTCCAGTCTGGCGGTATCCAGTTTGAGGTTTGCCTGCAACAGCCTTGTATTGCACAGAAAATAAAGATTATGCAGGTTCTGGGCAAGATCGCCGCCTGCTTCCATATTCAGGCTGCTGTCCAGTTCGTGTATGATGTCCAGCGCTCTGGAAATAAGAATGCCTTTGCCAGCCACATCTCCGGCTTCCATTTTTTCTTTTGCCTGGGCCAGAAAGCGCAGAGCGCCGTCATAGAGCATGACGATGATTTCGCCGCGTCCCGTGGTTCCCACCTGTGTCTGCAAATAGGCGTGCGCCGCATTTTGCATGAACTGTGCTCCTTACTCCATACGGCCCGGCGCATATTGCACCGGGCCGTTTTTCCGGAGCGTTGCCGCTCCGTTCCTGCGAGATTTTTATCAATTACGAGCTGGAAGAAGTGCTGCCGGAGACCTGCGAGAGGGCTGCGGCGTTGGCCGACATGGTGTTGTTCATTTCCGCCAGCAGGGTATCCAGCCGGGCGAATTTGGCTTTCATACGGGTTTCCCACGTTGCAAGCCGTGTTTCTTCGCGGGCAATTTTTTCGTCGATGCTTTCGATAACCGTCTGGTAGTTGCTGATGAGCAGAGGAATGGCTCCCGCGCTTTCCGTGCTTCCTGAGGCAACGGGGCGCAGTTCGTCGGTGAGCTGATCGATCATCTGATTGATCTTGCCCTGCTTGATATTGAGCGTATCCGCATCGGCGCCGGTATAGGAGCCGGGTTCAAGTCCGTCCACCGGGAAGGTGATGGAGACGCCCACGGCGGCGTTGTTCATGTCGCCTACGGTAAAGGTGCCCATTGTCGAGTCATAGTTGGCCTTTGCACCGTTGATGTAGACGCTGTTTTTATCCAGCGTACCGTCCGCATTGACGACGTATTCGACTTTATAGGTTCCTGCCTCTGCCGCAGTGCCGGTAGAGACGACGGAGAAGTTTGCGCTGTTGGTTTCTCCCTGCCTGTCGGCGGAGAACAGTTCCGCCACGCTGCGGATATCCTTTTCAATGGCTTCGTCGAGTTTTGCCTCGTCGATCTCAAGCTGCCCGAAGTTGGGATCGCTTTCGTCCGTGATGGTGCTGATTCCGATCTGTGAAAGGCTGGAAAAAACGTCGTTCAGCGTGTCGTCAGCACTTGTCTGCGGAACGAATCCGAGGCCGCGCCCGGAGGTGATGTTCTTCAGACGGCTTTGCAGGAGCTGAACCCCGTAGTTGCCGGTAAGCGTCGAACCCTTCTGCCAGGTAAGCTGGGATTCCATGGTCAGAACGCCGTCATCGTTGGTGGAAGGACCTTCTACTTCCTTTTCATCGTCATATTTGGTCAGCTCTCTGATTTTTGCAAGCATGGTATTTATGGCTTCAACCACGCCCACGATGTTTTCCTTGAGCTGTTCCTTGTCGTCAACGATATTGAGGTTGGTTTCCCCGGTACTCTTGAGGGTGATGGTCAGCCCTTCTATGACGTCGGTAAGCGTATTGCTGGATGAGGTGAATTCCTGTCCCCAGCCGTTCAGGGTAAAGCGGGCGTCCTGTGCCTGCTGGGAATACCAGTTGTCCGTACCGCTGTTGATGACGGTATCTGCACTGTCGAAGGAGAGCGAGTTGTTCAGTCCGTCGATGTCGGAAGAAACGGCTATGCTGGCCTCTTTCGGCTGAACCGTCACTTCCTGACCGAGCGTGCCCGATTCCAGACCGGTGATGTTGGAGTTCGTTTCAAAAACGACGACATCGCCATCCTTGTATCTGACGGTACCGTCACTGAGTGTTTCGGTCGTCAGTTCCTTTCCGCTGCTGTTCTTGATGATGAAGAAGCCGTTTTCGTTGGAGGCCGTATAACCCTTGTTCGTCACGTTGGCGCTGGCGAACATGTCGGACGTTGCGGTTTCGTTGAAGGCCGTAACCAGATCGTCCAGCGTTGCGCCTTCGGACAGGGAGAGAGAGGTCAGCTTGTTGGTACTGTCGGGATCCTTGACCGGTGTTCCGCTGCCGTCATCCTTATAGGCAGTTCCTACGCGGAAGCTGAAGCTCAACGAACCCCCGTTGGTCGTGGTCAGGATGCGGTCATGGGAGGTGAAGTCGAATTCTCCGGTGGCGGAATTCCACGCGGCCGTCAGGGCTCCGTTCGGTACGGAATCGTTGATTTTATTTTCCAGCTCCTGAATGGTCATGCCGTCCGTGACCTCGACGGAATATTCCTTGCCTCCGTAGGTGAAGCTGTAGGTCTTGGGGCCTCCGCTCGAGAGGACGGCATCTCCAGACTGTTTGCCGGCAAGGGAGCCGGCTCCGTCCATGAAACTGTCCAGACCTCCGCCGCTCAGACCGACCTTGCCGGTAACGTCCCGCCCGGCAGCATCGGAAAATTTGAGAACCTGCTTGCCGTTTTCTTCCGTCAGCTTGGCCGTTACACCGGTGGAACCCGTGCGGGTATTGATGAGGTCGACCAGATCCTGCGCCGTCATCCCCTTGGTGACGGAAAATGTGGACTCCATACCGTTATAGGCCAGGGTCAGCGAGGAGTCCACGCTGTGGAAGGTATCCAGCGTGGAGGAGATGCTCAGGGTATTTTCCGCACCGGTATCTTTTCCCTGAATCTGGAAGACATACCCGGAACCGTTCTTTATCAGGGAGGCCTTGACGCCGGGGTTCTTGGGATCGTTGTTGATCTTCTGTGCGAACTGCTCCAGCGTCATGTTCTGTGTAATGGTGATTGTCCGCGTCACACCCTGATAGGTATAGGTAAAGGTCTGATCGGAACCCGTATCGTTGATCTTCGCGTCCTTGCCCGTAAAGGTGGTGGTATTACTGTATATGGCGCTTGTTGCCAGCTGGCGCACGTCAATACTGTACAGGCCCTGCTCGATGGTGGAATCCGCCGTGGCCGTGGCCACGCTTTCGTTGGAGCTGGCCACATCGCGCTTGAGCATCTTGTTCATGCTGTTGAAGTCGCTCAGCGCCGTCTTTGCTTCCGTCATGGCGGTGGTGATTTCCTGAAAGGCGTCAATGCGCAGCTGCCATTCCGCCTTCCAGATTTCCATGCGGGATTTCTGCATGGATTCCGTTTCCTTCAGCTTTTCAATGATCGAGGAAAAGTCTGTGCCGGAACCAAGGCCCTGAAAGGTAATGCCACCGGAAATAGAACTCATATCATAATCCTCGCGCGGAAAAATTTGCCGTTGAAAATAATGTCGTCTTTATTTATGCAAAAATAATGCCAGTTATAAGTTCAGCCCCTGAAGCCGAATAAATAATTTTAAGGATATATCGGCTGCCGGAGAAAAAGGCTTTAGGGAAATTTTCCGGAATGCCCGGTTCGGATGATTTTTTTCAGAAAAGAAACATGCGCTTGGGCAGAAGACGGCGCTGTGCAGCGTTTTGAAAGCAGAAAACGGAGGGAGAGGCCTGTGCCATGCAGAATGCGGCAGCTTTGACGCCCATGCCCGGAAAAGCGGCAGGGCGGATCTGCGAAGGGAGGCTCCGGGAATGTATGGCCCTGTCGGGCCTTGCGTTTCATGATGATGCGCCGGATTCCGGAGCGATGAAAAAACGGAGATGCAGTGCGAACGGGGGAGCAGAGTTGTCATTCCGCAGCATGGAGCGTCTTTGTCGGGAACATGCCTTCGGAGTCAGGCAGGCGAAACTGCTCCATGAGGCCGGATCGGCCGGGATGTCCCTGCGGCGCAGCCGGCAGGCAGCTTGGAGGCCAGGCGGCAGGCACACGGGGATGCAACAGGCATGGACGCAGCGCAGGTGACGGCGCAGCCGTGAACGCTGCGGGCCGGAACACAGGGGCTGCCGGTAGAGATGGTCGGGACTAAAGGGCTCGAGCGCGATGCGGGTGCGGGCAACGAGCGTCCGCACCCGGCAACGCGGAATCATGCAAGGAAAAGCCACGCAATGGCGCCGCCCGCAAGGAGGCTCAACACCACGCGCTCGAACCAGATCAGGAAGATTTCGGAAAAGGTGACGGGGATTTCCGTACTCTTGATGCAGGGCACATAGCCGGACAGATAGGCGACCATGGAAACGGGAACAAGCGCCATGAGGTAACGGGTCACGATACCGAGATCTCCTGCGCTGGCCGCGTAGATGGGGCCGACCATCATATCCACGGAGCCCATGGCGGAAGCCGTCATGGCTACTTCCATGTCCGACGGGGAGAGGCCGAAGGGCAGGAGGAAGGGCGCGAAGATATAGCCCAGATACTGGAACACGGAGGTGTTGAAGCCGAGGTACAGTCCGAGGGTGGCAAAGGCGGGCACGGTGGACATCATGGTGACGAGCATACGGAAGCCGAGCTTCAGGGAACGCAGTACGCAGACGGGCGGCGTGGCCTGCGTTCCGGCGCGGGTCAGCCCCGCTTCCCAGGCGTGGCGCAGAACATCGCCGGAAACGGGCTGTTCAGGACGCGGCGTGACTCCGGGGAAGAAGCTTTCCGGCTTGCGGCTTATGGGCCAGATGCGCGCCGTGACTGCCGTGATGCCGAAGGTGATGAGCAGGGTTGTCCAGAAGTAGAAGCTCCAATGCTCCATCAGGCCCATCATCTGCGCCAGCACCATCATCATGGCAATGGAGGTGGTGGAAAAGCCCGTGGTGATGATGACGGATTCCCGGGCAGTGAATTTGCCTTCCCGGTACATTTGTTCCGTTGCCAGCACTCCGATGGTGAAGCTGCCCACAAAGGCCGTGACCGCAATGACGGCAGAGGTTCCGGGGGTACGGAACAGGGGGCGCATGACGGGGCGCAGAAGGACGCCGCAGAATTCCAGCAGACCGTAATCCACCAGAAAAGGCATGAAGAATATGGCCACGAGCAGCGCGGTGAACATGGTGCCTATGAGGTTATCCATGACAAAGGGGATGATGCGCTTGTCGAACAGGGAGGGGAAAGTTTCCGCCCCGAGACCGGTAAGCCCCATGATCACGATGCCCAGCCCCGCCAGCTTGGCCACGCTCATCAGAAGTTCCGTCGCGTTTTTCTTCCATATCTTGCGGATGAAGAAGGTGTCTGCCAGACAGTAGAGCATGAGCAGCACCGTGATCCAGGGAATGACGGAGCCGAAGACGCTCCGGAACCAGGCGCATATATGATCGAGGACGACCGTATTTTTTCCGCCTATGGTGATGCTGACGAAAAAGATGATGATACCGATCGCGTTGCAGAGGAAGAATAGCAGCAGGGCTCTGCTTTTGTTGAAGGAAGTATGCTGTTCTGACATGGAAGCCCCCGGACTTATGCTTTTTCCAGTTTGAGCAGGTTGGCGTTGAGGAAGGTTCCGCCGATCATCGGGCAGCAGTGTTCGGGATCGTCATCGGTGAGGACGTTGATGTTCGATTCCCATACGCCGTGATTTTCCGAAGCCGGGAGATCCGGATACCACCATCCGTAATCCGGATATACCACGCGGGGATCAAGGCCTTCGTCAAGACTTGCCGTCATCTTTATGCGCCGGGTGGTGGAAGGGGAGGAAAGCCACAGCCAGTCGCCGTCCGTAACGCCGAGTTTCCGGGCTGCGTCCGGATGCAGACGGATCCGGGGCAGGGTCTGCCGCGCCGTGAGGGAAGGAAGGCTGCGGTAGCCGGACTGATAGAAGTAGTGCGGGCGCATGGCTCCCATGATGAAGGGATATTCCTTGTACAGTTCCGGCGTGCGGAAGGGGCTGTAGGGCGGTTCGCAGAAATTGGGCAGAGGATCGTAGCCGAAATCCTCAAGAATCATGGAATAGAGTTCCACCTTGCGGGAGGGGGTGCCGAAGCCCCGTTCCTTGTAGCGTTCGTATTTCGGGGGACGTATATCCCACTGGACGCGCTCGTGAAAATCCTTGAAGGAGGAATATCCCAGAGGCTCAAGCTGCCAGCCGTAAAAGGCCTCGTCGTTTTCCCAGGGCCAGTCCTGCCCGAGCGCAAGCCCGAGCCCGCGGAAGAAGCAGAAGTCGGTTTTCGCTTTGCCCGGAGGGGTGACGGCCTGTTCTCCAGAGAGAAAAGACTGGGTTTCCAGCCAGCCGGAGCAGTAACCTCCCGTATACAGGCGGGCGCATTCCGTATCGTCCGTGGCGGCCGGGGTGACATAATCGGCCAGCTCCGCCGTCGGCGTCATGTAGATATCCTGCACGACCAGCAGATCCAGCGCACGGAGCGCCTTGTCCACGATTTCCGTATGTCCTGCGCTGAGCATGGGATTGTTGCCCACGTTGATCAGCGCCCGCATGCGATAGGGGCCCTGCCCGAGTATGGAACGCCAGACCGCGGCGGAATGTGCGCCGTAGAAGGGAGAAGGAATTCTGGAACCGACGCGCTTCTGGAATTTGAACATCTTCATGCTCGCTTCCCAGGACCACATGCGGAAGCGATCCGCTCCCAGCGTTTTGGCATAGGTTTCCGGACTGAGCGCAGGGCCGGGATCGTTGCGCACTTCGGTACTCGGCCCGTCCAGGAAGAGCTGGCCTCCCCGCACGTCGAGATTGCCGGTAATGGCGTTGAGGACGCTGCGGGCGCGGCCGCACTGGTTGGCGCTGAGACCGATGACATCCATGGCAAAGCCGGGGAAGAAGTTGCCCGGCTTTGTTGTGGCATACATCCGGGCGGCTTCGCGGATTTTTTCGGCCGGAACCCACGAAATGCTTTCCACAGCCTCCGGCGTATAGGGGGCCACACGCTCCGTGAGCCGATCCCAGACGGTGACGCATTCGATTTTGCGGCCGTCCGCCAGCGTTACGGGGAAGGAACCGCTCAGACGGGCCTGAACGCCTTCTTCCTTATAGCGCATGGCGTCGGCATCATAGGCGACGGCGCGCCCGCGGGAGGCATCCCAGACGAGAAATGTTTCCGCATCGCCGCCCTCAATCACGTCGCGTTCCCGCAGCAGCTTGCCCGTATCGCGGCGCACGAGGTTGGGGCCGTTGCTCCAGTTTTCCACAAATTCGCGGTCAAAGAGCTTTTCGGCAATGATGACGTTGATCCAGCTCAACATGAGCGCGCCGCTGGAGCCGGGGCGATTTTGCAGCCAGAGGTCGGCTATCTTGACCGTTTCCGTTTCATAGGGATCGACGGCGATGACCTTGCCGCCCTTTGCCTTGCTTTCCTTGATGTAGCCGAAGAATTCCGGTTTCGACCAGGCGGGATTGCAGCCCCAGATGACGGTACAGCGGGAATTGGCACGATCGCAGGCGGTATCGTGCCCGTAGGTGAGCATTTCTATCTGGCCGCTGTTGCCGTAGCAGGTCTGGCCTCCCATGGTGAAGACGTTCGGGGTGCCGAGCAGGCGGGCAAAGCGGTTGCCGGAAAAGGCAAGCCCTGTGCTGATCATGCTGTCCAGACTGACTCCCACGGCTTCAGGCCCGCTTTCTCCAATGATGGCGTGCAGTTTTTCCGCAATTTCGCTGAAGGCCTGTTCCCAGCTTATGGGCTGCCATTTTCCTTCCCCCCGTTCCCCGACGCGCTTGAGCGGCGTGGTCAGACGCCGGGGATCCTGCGAGAGTTCGAGGGCAATGGCCCTGCCCCGCGCGCACATGAACCCCCGTGAAAGAGGCTGAGACGGATCGCCCTTGACCTTGACCGGCCTGCCGTCTTCCACGGTCAGCAGCACGCCGCAGCGCCGCGTGCAGCCGTGACAGGTGGTTTTCTTTACTTCCAGACTCATGGAGCCTCCTGACGTGTTTGCGGAACAGGAAAAGGAATGGATGCCTCCGGAAAAAGTTCCCTCTTGATGCGTCCCCGGTCTTCCGCCCGGGGATACGCCCGGAGATTGCGACTTCACGCGGGGGGCGTTCCGGACGAACGTGCCCCCTGCCTGTCAGTGGTGCTGAAGCATGATGTGGGCCATTTCGTTATCTGCGCCCGCCAGAATACGCCGGGAGAATTCGGCGAGAATCCCGCCGAGTTCCTTGATGCCGGGGGCGACCATGCCCTGAACGTCGTGGACGCCGCCCCCCCTCAGGGCAAGTGCGGCCGCGCTGTAGGCCTCGCATCCGGCCGTTGCCACCTTGAGACTGCACGTTTCCTTTGCGCCGTCGCAAATCATGCCCAGCAGGCTGGCAACAAGCGTGACCACGGCCCGTTCCGCCTGATCCGGATCGGCGCCCATAAGGCGGGCCATGCCGCCCGCAGCTCCTGCCCCTGCGGCTACGGAACAGCCGCAGATGGGAGTCAGGCGGCCGGTATAGGCCTTGAGATAGCCGCAGACCAGATGACTTAAGGCGAGCGCTTCCGCCAGAGCGCGGCGCGAGGATCCGAGGCTCCGGGCAACCACGGTCACGGGAATAATGGCGGTGATGCCGTGATTGCCGCTCCCTGCGCTGCTCATGATGGGGAAGTCGCCTCCGCTCATACGCACGTCGGAGGCTCCGCCCGTGGCGTGCCGGATGCGATCAAGAATATTGGATTCGTTGCCGTCGCTGCGTCCGACGCCCATGCCCCACAGGGATTTCATGCCCTTGTCGGCCACGCCCATATTCATGTTTGCGCCTTCCAGCAGAAAATTTTCCGCCTCCGGCGAAATTTCACCGGCCATACGCCACAGGTCGGCAAAGTTCATGGCCTTGAGTTCTTCATACATTTCCGCGCTGTCTCCGGGGCCGGCTTCCTCAAGAGGGGCGGCTTCCTGAAGAATTTTACCGTCCGCTTCGACCAGCTCCACACGATCGTGCTTGCCGGATATGCGGCAGAGGGCGGAACGGCCTTCTCCCAGGACTTCCACCTGAATCCATACGGACGGAACATCCTGTGCCACATTTTCTTCTATGGCGCCGGAATCAAGCAGGGCGCGTGCCTTTGCCACGGTTTCCGGCGTCATGTCCTGAAGTACGGTAAGACCGCGTTCGGGATTTCCTGCCAGCGCGCCGAGGGCTGCGGCCAGACGGTTCCCCTTGAGCCCCCCCGTATGGGGCAGCATGACGGAACGGCCGTTTTTGTAGACGTTGACGGAAAGCGTTAATTTGATTTTTTCGATAGTGCCCCCGTGGGCGCGGCCCGCATAGGCTGCGGCAAGGGCCACGGCTCCCGGTTCGGTACATCCGAGCGCAGGCTTGACCTCCGCCCGGAAAAAAGCGTCCAGATTCATCGGATCTTCCTCAGTGCTTCCTGGTGAAGACAAGGCGGCAGACCCTGGCGCCGCCTGCAAGGGTGGATTCCAGCGTGAACTCGTAGTCGGGCAGGGTATCCGCTATGCCTCTGTCGCCGTCCATGGCGATGTCGCACACTTCGGCAAGGGTCTTTTCGTCGGAGGTGAAGGTCTGCCATGCCGCCAGAAGGGGGCAGTAGTGGAAATCCACAACAAAGCGTTCGTCCGTGCTTTCCACAATTTCCATATCAAAGAGCTGCATGGGAATTTCCGTAGCAAACTCTTTGGAAAAGAGCTTGAGGTCGTGGCGCGCTTCCTCACTGAAACGCTGCCCGCCGTGGACATGCCCCATGCGTCGTATGGCGGGGCGGGCAAATTCTTCCACGTCGTATCCGCGCTTCCTGGCTTCATCCAGCAGCAGATACAGCCAGGCTGCGCGGTGGCCGAAGGCTTCGCGCATCATGTCGCATACCGGGCCGTGTTCTTTTCCTTTATTGACGATGGGCATGGATTGACTCCTCGGGTTGAACACTTGTGCGATTGCATGTCCGTGCCGCCTTCCGTAAGGCCCTGCCGCCTCTTTCCGGCTTCCCCGGCAAAGGTTGCGGAGCAGCCATGCAGGCTCAGGAAAGCGACACGGCGTAAGGCAGATTGATGAACCGGATCAGCATAAAGTTGATGATGACGCAAATCATACCGGGTAGCAAGGGGAAGTTCCGGAGGAAATGAGCCGGATTGCAGAAGGGGCCGCATCGGGAAGCAGCGTTCCGGGAGCCGAAGACTGTTCCCGGGATTCAGGCGCGGCCGGAAGCTGTACAGTGCAGGATACGGGAGGGCCCGCGCGGTGCGGCTCCGGATGTTCCCGTCCGGGAAGCCCGGATGTTCCGCACGCGATCGGGGGCCGCTGTTCACGGCGGGTGGCGGTCTTCAAGGCAGGCGGGACGGAGGCATTCTCCTTGCGCGGGGACCGAGCCGCACGGGGAAGCGGCGTGCCGTGGCGGCAATGCCCGGAGAGACGATCCCGGCACGGAAAGGCACGTGATTTGTCCGTCAAACGTTTTTTTGAGCGCGACCATGTGTGCGCCGACGGGGGCAACGACAGCGGCTCGTCGCTCGGAGGGGGAAGAGGTGGGTACGTCAGGCAGAGGGGAGAAGGGGCGAAACCGCTTTGAGCTGTTCCGCTATATGCCTCTGGTAAGAAGCTGCTGAAGCTCCGTTCTGGCCCGGGCCGGGTCGCGGCCCTGAGTCCGGGAGATTGCGTCAAGGTTGTCTATGGCGTCCGGATCGCGCAGGTAGACGGGGACGATGTCTTCCAGCGTGGTCTCGTCCTGCCACGGGGCCGCAAGCGCAACGGAAAGCAGGGATGCGGGGAAGGGGTGTTCGGCGTCTGCCGGACGCGCTCCCGGCAGCAGAGAGAGAAAGAGCTTTGCGCGTTCGCTTTGCGGGGAGCCGAACGCACTGCCGAGAATCCAGGAAATGCCCTCTTCCCGGGGACTTTCCGGGGTGGGCAGGGGAAGCATCCGTATATCTCCTTCCCGCAGGGGGGGAGGCGTGAGGCCGTTTTCTTCGGAAGGGGGCTGCGCCGTGTAATCTGCCTGATAGATCCAGCCGCGTCTGGCGTTGGTCACGACCCGGATGCGCTCTCCGGCAAGAGCCGGGACGTTGGCCGCAAGGCACTGAAGATAGTCCAGACCGGCCTGACGCACCGGCTCGCCGCGGTGTGCGGAGCCTGCGCGGGCAAGGGCCGCGGCCGTGGTCAGCGCAAGGCGCAGGCCTGTGAAACTGCCCGGCCCGGATACGCAGGCGATGCGATCCGGCGAAAGAGGGGAAAGATTCAGACGGGCAAAGGCGTCGTGCAGAACCGGAGCCAGAAGTTCCGTGCTTCCCGTGCGGCACAGCCAGTCCTGCGAACAGAGTATGTCGCTTCCGCGGGCGATGAGCAGTTGAACGCGTTTTTCCGCCGAGTTCAGGACAAGAGTCAGAGGAGCGGACATGGCATACTCCGGAATGGTCTGCGGGAAAGTGGGGATAGTATTTCTGGGCCGCTGGTTTTGCGTATATGAACGGTATTATTCCTGCGGACGTTCCGTTTGCGGCTCTGCGGGCGCGCTGCTTTCCTGCGGCGTGCTTTCAGGGCGGACAAACCAGCGTTTCACGTCGTTGAAGGTGGCAAACAGCATCAGGCAGATGAGGAAGGCCACGCCCGCGCGCATGGCGTAGTCCTGTATCTTTTCCGGCACGGGACGCCGGATGAGCATTTCAACCAGGCAGAACAGAATGAGTCCGCCGTCCAGAACGGGAATGGGGAGCAGGTTGAGCAGCCCCAGATTGACGCTTATGAAGGCGGCCAGCAGAGCAAGGGAGGTAAGTCCGTATTCGACGCTCTTGCCCAGCATTTCCGCGATCATGATCGGGCCGCCCACGTTTTCCGCCGCGACGGAGCCGGTCACCAGCTTTTTGATGCTCTGAACCGTAATGTCTATGGCGTTCCAGGCCTGTTTCAGCCCCTGTCCGGCGGCGGCGAAGAAGCCCAGTTTCTCATAGCGCACGGCGTTGCCGCTGCCTACGCCGATCATCCAGGCTGTTTCCTGTTCTCCGAACATGTTGGTTCGTTCCATGCGGGTGGGGGTCATGAGGAGGGAAAGTTCCTCGCCGTTCCGCATGATGGTGAAGCGCAGCGGGCGGCCTTCCGAGGCCCCGACCGTGTCGGGAATCTGATTCCATTCGCTGAGAGGCTTGCCGTCAATGGCCGTGACCATGTCTCCGGGCTGAATGCCGGCCTGCTGGGCCGCGCTTCCGGGAAGCACCGCGCCGATCTGCGGCAGAGGCACGGCCATGCCCGCCGTTGCGGCCACAAGCCAGTACAGCAGAAAGGCCAGCAGCAGATTGGCAAAGGGGCCTGCCGCGGCCATGAGCAGACGCTGCCACGCCGGGCGGCTGGTAACGGCTTCCTCCTGCGTGAAGCCCAGTTCTTCCACCTCGTCGCTGTATTCGCCCACAGAGGCGACATAGCCTCCGAAGGGAAACCAGGAGAGACGATATTCCGTCTTGCCCCGATGAAAGGAACAGAGTTTCGGGCCCATGCCGATGGAAAAGGTGACGACGCCTATGCCCATCAGGCGGCAGGCGATGAAGTGCCCCAGCTCGTGGAAGAAGATGAGGCCGCCCAGAACCAGTATGACGGCCAGAGCGGAATCCCAGTAGGAAAGAATATGCAGAAGAAAGTCCATGCGTTGCGTCATGCGCGCCATGCGGCGGCTTGTTGTCGTGTATGGGAATCCCGCGCCAGAATGCCGTCCAGCGCGGAGCGGGTCTGAGCAGGAGTGTCGGCAAGGGGAGGCTCGAAGCCTGAGCATGCCTCCAGTATGGTATGCACAAGATCGGGAATGTCCAGAAAGGCGATGTCGTTTTTCAGAAAGCGTTCCACCGCAATTTCGTTGGCGGCATTGAGTTCCACCGTTTTTCCCTCATCCAGGGCCCGGCGGGCCAGATCGAGACAGGGAAAGACTTCCGTATCCGGTGCTTCAAAGCCGAGAGGCCCGCAGGCGAGCAGGTTGAGCCGGGGGATCGCGTCTTCCAGCATGAAGGGCCAGGCAAGACAGGCCGCAATGGGCAGGCGCATGTCCGGCACGGCCAGCTGCGCCATGACGGCCCCGTCCTTCAGCTCCACCAGCGAATGTACAACGGACTGAGGGTGAACCGCAACCTGAACTTCAGACTGAGGCATGTCGTAAAGATAGCAGGCTTCGATGACTTCCAGCCCCTTGTTCATGAGCGTGGCGGAGTCGATGGTTATCTTTGCGCCCATGCTCCAGTTGGGGTGGCGCAGCGCGTGTTCGGGGCGGACATTTTTCAGCTCTTCCCTTGTTCTGCCGCGGAAGGGGCCTCCTGAAGCAGTAAGGATGAGCGAGCGGATTTCCTCTGCCCGGCGGCCCGTCATGCACTGAAAAAGCGCGTTGTGTTCGGAGTCCACCGGCAGAATCAGCGCGCCCGTCCGTTCACAGATGGAGCGCAGGAGCGGCCCGGCAAGCACCAGACTTTCCTTGTTGGCCAGACAGATGACCTTGCCCGCCTCGGCTGCGGATACTGTCGCCCCGAGACCGGCCGCCCCGACCTGCGCCGAAAGCACGATGTCCACGTCGTCCCGGGCGGGAATGGCGGCAAAGCCTTCCGGGCCTGCCACTATGTCCGGCCTGTAGCCGGAAGGCAGCAGCTTTTTCAGTGCGTCTATGCCGTATTCGCCTTCTTTGTCGCGCAGGGCGAGGACGGGCGGACGCCAGCGTTCCGCCTGTTCGGCGAGGAGTTTAATGTTTCTTCCGCCTGCCAGCGCGCTTACCCTGAATTCTCCCGCGTCTCCCCGTGTGCGGGAAAGGCGGCCCTTCTCCCAGGCGTCGAGTACGCGCAGAGTGCTGGAACCTATGGAACCCGTACTGCCCATAAGCGCGATGCTGCGGGGCCAGGGCAGGGGATGATCAAAGGGAAGGCGGCTGATATAACGCATGGTTGTTTTCCCGAAGCGGCTTATCCCAGAAAGGGCCTTGCCAGAGCAAAGGCCGCCGAGGCGAAGAGAATGCTGTCGATGCGATCCAGAACCCCGCCGTGTCCGGGCAGGATCTTGCCGGAATCCTTGATGTGCGCCGCGCGCTTGAGGGCGGATTCAAAAAAATCCCCGAGCTGGGCCATAATTCCCATGAAAAGCCCCAGAAGCGCCCATTCGTGGAAGGAAAAATCCGCGCCCCGGAGCAGGTATCCGGCGACAAGCGCGGCCAGAATTGCGGCAAGCAGACCTGCGACCGCACCTTCCGTACTTTTTTTCGGGCTGACGGCGGGCCATATTCTGTGTTTGCCGAACTGGACGCCTGCGGCATAGGCCGCAATGTCGGACAGGGCGGGAACAAGCACGATGAAGAGCTGTTCTCCCGGGCTGTAATGCAGGGCGGGGGCGAGCAGAAGGGGAATATAGACGATGCCGCCCAGCAGAATGGCTGCTCTGCGGAATCTTTCAAGGGAATGTTCCTGCGTCCAGCCGGCAAGGGAATGAATTGCCAGCACGATGAAGGCTGCTGTCAGCCCCAGAGAGGCGGGATACTCCGGGTGAAACTGACACAGGGTCACAAGCCCCGCGCCCAGAACTATCCCCAGCAGCCTGGCGGGAACTTCACCGTGGGGAAGGAACAGGGAATAGCACTCCCACTGAGCCAGACAGCTTATGACGAGAAGCAGCAGAAAGAGGGGAAGGCCCCCGGCCGTCCAGGCGGAGAAGACTACGGCGAGGAGGATGATTCCGGTGACGATGCGCGGCCCGAGGCCTGCGGCGATATAGTTTTGCAAAGACATGAAGGCTCCGGGAAAATCAGCTTGTCCGATCCTCCGTTTCGGATCGGGGGCAGCCCCGGACACTATGGGGGAGGCTGCCGGAGGAGGGAATATTTCCTTCCTCAATTTGTGATTCTGTCAGACCAAAGCGGCGTTTTCTTCCCGCATAGTGGGCAAGGGCGCGATCAAGCTCGGCATTGTCGAAATCGGGCCAGAGCCTGTCGCTGAAATACAGTTCCGCATAGGCGCACTGAAACAGAAGGAAGTTGCTGAGGCGCAGTTCGCCTCCGGTTCGGATAATCAGATCCGGATCCGGAAGCTCGGGATTGTAAAGGCCGCAGCGGAAGGCGCGTTCCCATTCCTCCGGAGAAGCGTTTTCGCCGGGGCAGGAGGCGGCCAGAGTACGCGCCGCACGCATGATTTCTTCGCGCCCGGAATAGGCGAGGGCCAGCGTGAACAACATGGTTCCGCCGGAGGTTCGCTTTATGGCGTAATCCAGTGCGGTTCTCACGGTCAGGGGAAGCGCGCTCCGATCTCCAATCATGGCGAGCCGTATGCTCTGACGCTCAAGTTCCGGCAGCTCCGATTTCAGAAAGCGGAGGAACAGATCAAAGAGGAAGGCCAGCTCCTGCTGCGGACGACCGAGGTTCTCCCGTGAGAGCGCATATACCGTCACATAGGGAATACCCAGCTCCCGGCAGCGCGTCAGCATGATCCGCACGGCGTCCACTCCCCGCGTATGCCCTGCGCTGCGGGGCATACCGCGTCGCTGTGCCCAGCGGCCGTTGCCGTCCATGATGATGGCGATGTGTTGCGGTAGCTGTTGTTGCATAATGTTTCGGCACCTGTCCTGTCGGTCGTCTCCTTCCGGGGGACGGCGGGGAAGAAGCCCCGCCGGAGACCGGGGTCATATTTCCATGATTTCCTTTTCCTTGGCGGAGGCCTTCGCATCGGACTTGGCCACATAGGAATCGGTGAGTTTCTGGATGTCGTCCATGGCTTTCTTCAGTTCGTCTTCGGAAAGCACCTTGTCCTTTTCCAGCTTTTTCAGCGCGTCGTTGACATCGCGGCGTATGTTGCGAATGGCGACCTTGGCGTCTTCGGTGTACTTTTTGGCTACCTTGCTCAACTCCTTGCGCCGTTCTTCGGTCAGCGGGGGAATGGCGATGCGGATGAGCTTGCCGTCATTCATGGGAGTCAGGCCGAGATCGGATTTCAGAATGGCTTTTTCCACCAGAGAGAAGGCCCCGCGATCCCAGGGCTGAATGGTCACGGTGCGGCTGTCCGGAACGGCGACCGAGGCAAGCTGCTTGATGGGGGTGGGGGTGCCGTAGTAGTCCACCTTGATATCTTCCACCAGTCCGGTGGTGGCTCTGCCCGTACGCAGTTTGCCGTAATCCCGTTCAAGAGCCACAAGAGCCTTTTCCATGCGCTCTTCGGCGTCAAGCAGCAGTTCGTCTCTATCCATGATGCGTCTCCTTGATGTCCTGGTTATCGTCCTTTCGGAAGGTTGAGAAGGGGGCTTTCGCCCCGGCATCGCGCTGGGGAGGATTAATCCTTTTCCTCAACGATAGTGCCGGCATCTTCGCCGCACACGACGCGGCGTATATCGCCGCCGAACATGTTGCAGACGATGATCGGCATATGATTTTCTCTGGCAAGGGTGATTGCCGTGGCGTCCATGACCTGAAGACGGCGTTGCAGCGTCTCGTCATAGCTGATGCGGGAGAAACGCACGGCATCGGGATGTTTGACCGGATCCTTGTCGTAGATTCCGTCCACCTTGGTCCCCTTGATGATGGCCTCGCATTTGAGTTCCATGGCGCGCAGGGCTGCGGCGGTATCCGTGGTGAAGTAGGGATTGCCCGTGCCCGCCGCACAGATGACGATGCGGCCTTTTTCCAGATGCCGCAAGGCTCTGCGGCGGATATACGGTTCGCAGAGTTCTGTGGTGTTGATGGCGGAAAGCACGCGTGTGGGGCAGCCGCTTTTTTCCAGCGCGTCCTGAACGGCCATGGCGTTCAGAATGGTTGCCAGCATCCCCATATAATCGGCCGTCGAGCGATCCATGCCCCGTGCGGAGGACGAAAGCCCGCGGAAAATGTTCCCGCCCCCGATGACCAGAGCGAGTTCCAGTCCCAGAGAAGCTACGTCCGCCAGTTCCCGGCAGATGCGGGATACCGTGTCCGGATCGAGACCATAGCCCTTTTCTCCGGCCAGAGCCTCCCCGCTGAGTTTGAGCAGTACCCTCTTGTATTTGAGCTGCGACATGGATGATGCCTCCTTGCTGGAATCTGCGTGTCGGATCGTGTCAGGATTCAGAGTCGGAACCGGATCTCGGGGCCGCAGTCTGTGAAGACGAGAGGCCCGCAGTATAGGGCGCGCCCCAGGCCCCTTCGTTGATCCGGATATACTTGAGAAAGGTATAGAAGGCGGTATGCGCGGCCATGAGAAACCCGGCTCTGCCGTCAAGGAATCCTCTTTTCAGAATATACATGCTGACAAAACGCCACAGTCCATGTCCGAGTCCGGCGGCAATACCTCCCCGCCTGCCTCTGCGCTCAAGATCTTTCGCGCCGCGCTGGGCGTAGTCGTTCAGCTTGTCCATCTGGTTGAAAAAATTCGCGTAGGTATAATGCAGCAGATCTCCTTCCAGATCGCCGTGCGGGCCGGAAGGGCGGAACTGCTGATGCGCCCCGCTTTCTTCAATGCGTATGCTTTCCGGCCGGAACAGACGAAAGAGTCTGTCCGGATAGGAGCCGCCGTGGCGCAGAAAACGATCAAAGTACCAGGTGCGTCTGGGCATGGAAAAGGCGCTTTTATCGCCCGGAGAAGCCAGCGCCCGCCGTATCGACTCTGCCAGTTCCGGGGAACAGATTTCATCGCAGTCAAGGAACAGTACCCATTCCGTAGGCGCATGTTCCTCCAGCCACTGCACGCCGAAGCGTATCTGCTTTGCGTTGCCCGGCCACGGGTTTTGAATGAATATCGCGCCGTGTTCTTCTGCAATGCGCTGTGTGGCGTCGCTGCTGAACGAGTCGACGACGAGAATCCGGTCGCAAAAGGCGAGCGAATCCAGACAGCGTCCGAACAGACGTTCACCGTTGAGCGTGATGATGACTGCGGTGAGCTTTACCGGGCGTGAGGGTTCTTCCATGTCTGTCCGCTGTGTTGTTGTTGTCCGCCGCGTCGTTGTTGTACGGCAGGAAGGGAGCCTTCCATGCCGGAGAGGCTGACGGTGAAACTTTTTTCTTTTATCCTGATGGAGAGCGCAATTCAAGCGCAAAAAACAACCCCGGAAAGGGGGCCGCCGGGCCCTCGACGCTCCGAAGTGACAAGAGTAATGATATGACATATGAAGGAGTTGCGCCGCATACGGCGCGTTCCGTGCGTCGGCCCTTTTTCGGCAGGAAAGCGCGGAAACGGGGAGGATCTGATGAAGAAAAAAACAGGGGACGGGCGTTTTGCTCAGGCGAATCGGGAAGCTCTGATCTCGCTGGGGGCATATGCCGTGTATTTTCTGTGGTGGTATCTTTCCGCCTATGGACTGGGTGACGGCGACCCGAAGGAATATTCGCATGTTCTGGGCATGCCTTCCTGGTTCTTTTACAGCTGCATTCTCGGCTACCCTCTGATCACGCTGCTGCTGTGGATATTGATGCGGCTGTTTTTCAAGGATATGCCGCTGGATGACGAAGGCGGAGAATGGACGGATTCCCCGGAAGCGGAAAAAGCAGGGGAAAAAAGCGCAACGGCCCCCGTCCGCCCCGACTCGGGCGGGGAAGCAATGGAGAAGAAGGCATGAGCGAGCGTCTGCAAATGCTTATCCCCGTGCTTGCCTATCTGATACTTTCCTTCATCGTGGCCGTATGGGCGGGAAGCAGAGAACGGGCGGCAAAGGGCTCGAAAGGCGTCATCGAGGAATATTTCATCGGCGGGCGTACGCTCGGCGGTTTTGTTCTGGCCATGACCATCATTGCCAGCTACACCAGCGCAAGTTCCTTTGTCGGCGGCCCCGGCGTTGCCTATCAGCTGGGTTTGAGCTGGGTTCTGCTCGCCATGATTCAGGTGCCCACCACCTTTCTGACGCTCGGCGTGCTGGGCAAACGCTTTGCCATTGTCGCCCGCCGCACCGGGGCCGTCACCATCACCGATTATCTGCGCGCCAGATACAGAAGCGATGCCGTGGTCATACTCTGTTCCGTCGCGCTGCTGGTGTTTTTCATGGCGGCCATGCTGGCCCAGTTCATCGGCGGAGCGCGGCTGTTTCAGGCCGTGACGGGCTATCCCTATATCGTCGGTCTGGCCCTGTTCGGCGTGACGGTCGTTCTGTATACCGCACTGGGAGGATTCCGGGCTGTAGCTCTGACCGACGCCGTTCAGGGCGTGGTCATGCTGACGGCGTCGATTCTGGTGCTGCTTGCGGTCATCGACAAGGGGGGCGGCATGGAAAGCTGTATCGCCGCGCTGGAACGCATCGACCCCGGTCTGGTCACGCCCTCCGGCCCGGGAAATGCCGTGCCGAAGCCCTTTATCCTGTCCTTCTGGATCCTGGTGGGGCTGGGTATTCTGGGGCTGCCGCAGACCACGCAGCGCTGCATGGCCTACAGAGACTCCCGTTCCATGCATCAGGCCATGCTCATGGGGACGCTGATCATCGGCTTCATGATTTTATGCGCCCATCTTGCCGGTGCGCTGGGGCGCGCCGTGTTCCCCGATCTGCCCGCCGGAGATCTGGCCATGCCCACCCTCATTGTGGAACTGCTCCCGCCTTTCTGGGCAGGGGTATTCATTGCCGGGCCGCTGGCTGCGATCATGTCCACGGTGGATTCCATGCTGTTGCTTGCCTCGGCCGCCATCATCAAGGATCTGTATATTCATTATGCCCTTGGCGACGATGCGTCCCGCATGCGTCCGGCTTCGCTGAAACGGGCCGGTTTTCTGGTCACGGTGGCCGTCGGCGCTCTGGTGTTTGTGTCCGCGCTGGAACCGCCGGATCTGCTGGTATGGATCAACCTTTTTGCCTTCGGCGGGCTTGAGGCCGTCTTCCTGTGGCCCGTGGTTCTCGGCCTGTACTGGAAGCGGGCCAATGCCGCCGGAGCCCTTGCCGCCATTGTGTCCGGGGTGGTCGTGTTCTTTGTGCTGAGCGTGGGCGGCATTCCTCTGGGCGGCATACACCCCATTGTTCCGACGCTGCTTGTGTCCGCGCTGGCCTTTGCCGCAGGCACATACTGGGGAAAGAAGCCGGATCCGGATATTCTGAAGGTTTTTGACGGATAGGGAAATCTGCCTCTCCGGATTCCGGGGAGCGCAGGGAGCCGGAGAACAGAGCATGAAGACGGGGGGGCTGAGGCGCAGGAAGCTGAAGCCCCCTTGTCCGATCCTGTACAGCAGAGGGAAAGTCCCGCAAAATCATAGGGAATGCGGGCTGCGGGCGCAGCGTCGCTGAGGAATCCGGAGCCGTTCTTGTAGCCGGAGGACTTCTGGGCCGGGAAGCTCGGAAGGTCCGGCGGATATCGGGAAAAGGCGGATTTCAGCATCTCTCTGCGGAAAATGCTCCCGACTGCCGAATTCTCCCGGAAAACTGTGCCACGAAAGCTCCTACAGAAGCTCCCACAGAAGTTGTGCGGGAACTTCCATGGACCTTGCTGGGGACGCTGGGCAGAAAACACCTTCTGAACGGGCATGGGCGGCAGGTTCAGGGGGAACGTGGCGGAACGACCAGAACGAAACGATCGGAACGGAAGGTGCAGGGGGGTAGAGCCTGTTCCTTCAGTCAGGCGAAGTGCGACTGCGAAGCGGGGCCGGAACCGACGCACGGTATTTACGGCGCAGCCACCGGATGGACAGCCGCAGGGCGGAGTAAAGTCCGCAGGAGGCACAGGCATGGGCGGCAGGCTCCGGGAGAGGCGGGAAAGCGGAGACCGGAACGCAGGGGCTTGATTACATACTTTCAGGAGCAAAAGACGCTGCACCGGGGGGAGGCATCGTCTTGAGGGCGGCAGCTTCATGAGCGGACATGGAAACGGAAACGCCCCGCCTTCCAGGGAAGACGGGGCGTTTTTCAGCAGTGTTCAGGCGATGAACTTATTCCGCACCGAGCTGGATGCGGAAGAAGTTGCCGAGGCTGACCGAACCGCCGGCAGCCTTGCCGGTGGCCTTGAGCAGGTCGGCGATGGTCTGCTTGTCGTCGCGGATATAGGGCTGCTCAATCAGGCATACTTCCTTGCAGTATTTTTTCACCGCGCCGTCGGCAATCTTTTCGATGATGTTTTCCGGCTTGCCTTCTTCGCGGGCCTTCTGGCGATACACTTCGCGTTCACGTTCCATGAGCGCGGGATCAAGGCTGGAAGCGTCCAGAGCGAGGGGGTTGGTCGCGGCGATCTGCATGGCCACGTTCTTGGCGCATTCGCGAACTGCGTCGGAAGCGGCTACGGCTTCCGTATCGCACAGCACTTCGATCATGGACGCGATCTTGCCGTTGGCGTGGACATAGGCGCCGACCAGTCCGGCTCCTTCAATGTCGATGCGCACGAACTTGCCGAGGGTGACGTTTTCACCCGTGGCGGCGATGGTTTCGTTCAGCATGTCCTGAAGACCGGCTTCTTCAAGGGTGGCGGGACGGGTGTCCGCAATCTTCCGGACAACGGCGTCGGCGAATTCCTTGAACTTGTCGCCGCGGGCAACGAAGTCGGTTTCGCACTTTACTTCGACCATGACGGCGGACTTGCTGTCGTCGGAAATCCATTCGGCGATCACGCCTTCAGAGGTGGCGCGGTCGGCACGCTTGGCGGCCTTGGAAAGGCCTTTCTGGCGCAGCCAGTCGATGGCCTTTTCCAGATCGGCTTCACATTCGGCAAGAGCCTTCTTGCAATCCATCATGCCCGCGCCGGTTTTTTCGCGCAGGTCTTTTACCATAGCGGCAGTAATATTCATGGCAATACTCCGTAATGTGTGGGGTTATGCCTTATTCGGCTTCAGCGGCGGGAGCGGCTTCTTCCTTTTCGGCAGCCTTCTGCATGGCGCTTTCGGGATCGGCCGAAGCGTCTTCCTTCTGCATGGCGGCGCCTTCGATGCAGGCTTCGGCCATGGCGTTCACAAAAAGCTTGATGGCGCGGATGGCGTCGTCATTGCCGGGAATGATGTAGTCGATCACGTCGGGATCGCAGTTGGTGTCCGTCACGGCCACAATCGGAATACCCAGCTTGCGGCATTCCTTTACTGCAATTTCTTCGCGGTGGGGGTCAATGATAAAGGCCAGCTGAGGCAGCTGTTCCATATCCTTGATGCCGCCGAGCGTCAGGTTGAGCTTGTCCAGTTCGCGCTGAAGGGTAAGGATTTCCTTCTTCTGGTAACGGTTGATGGTGCCGTCGGCGAACATGGCTTCGAGCTTCTTCAGGCGTTCGACGCTCTTCTGGATGGTGACGAAGTTGGTCAGCGTGCCGCCCATCCAGCGGTTGGTCACATAGGGCTGCCCGGCGCGGGTGGCTTCGGCCGCCACGGCTTCCTGAGCCTGACGCTTGGTGCCGATGAACAGCACCTTGCCGCCGCGGGCCACGGTTTCGACCAGCTTGTCGTGAGCCGTGCGGAACAGCTTCACGGTCTGCTGAAGGTCAATGATATGGATTCCGTTGCGGGCGCCGAAAATGAAGGGGCGCATCTTGGGGTTCCAGCGACGGGTCTGGTGACCGAAATGCACGCCCGTTTCCAGCATCTGCTTCATGCTGACATAAGCCATGATAGTCTCCTTGAAAAGGGAAAAGGTTTTTCCTCCACACCGGCTTCGCCGTGAAACTCCGCCCGTGCATGGCCCGGGACCGGGAGCTGCTGCCGGAGTGTGTGGTTTAGCAAACGGAGATTTATAGTGTCCTGCATAAAAAAAAGCAAGCCTTTTCCCGGAGCTTTTTCTTCCGGCTTGACCCGGCGGCACGCTCTGTTCATAATGTAGGAAAAGACGAAGCATTCATGCTGCGGAACGTTCAGCATGATAAACTTTTTTCGGAGGTTTCCATGTCGTTTTCCATTTTGTGGCATGGCCATTCCAATATGCAGATTTTTGCGGGTGGCGTCAGCGTTCTCATCGATCCTTTTTTTGAAGGAAACCCCTTCGCTCCCGACTGGAAAAGCATCCCCCGTCCGGATGTCGTTCTTGTCACGCACGATCATGGCGATCACCTCGGTCAGGCGGTCGAAATCGCCCGGGAAACGGGAGCCGCGCTGGGAGCCGTCGTTGAACTGGCCGAACATTGCATCTCTGCCGGCGTTCCGGCTTCGCAGGTGACGGGGTGGAACCTGGGCGGCACGGTGGAGCTGCACGGCGTGCGCGTGACCATGGTTCAGGCCTTCCATACCTGCGCTCACGGAACGCCCGTGGGGTTTGTTCTGGAACTTCCCGGCGGCGGAGTCGTCTATCATGCGGGGGATACCGCGCTGTTCGGCGACATGACCTTTATCGGCAATCTCTTTTCGCCGGACGTCGCGCTTCTGCCCATAGGGGGCTTTTATACCATGGACGGACGTCAGGCCGCTCATGCCTGCTCGCTTCTCGGCGTGCCTCAGGTCATTCCCATGCATTACGGAACCTTCCCCGTGATTGCCCCGAATGCGGACGCCTTTGTGAGTGCGCTTGAAAAGGAAGCTCCGGAATGCAGGGCACTGTGCCTGAAGCCGGGAGAAAAGGCGGATTTTGAGGCGAAAAACGCATGACGACCATTGTAAAGGAAGATGAACTGGTACGCCGTGCCTTTGCCTTCATCGAGGAACGTCTTGAAAGCATGAAGCAGGAAGGCAGGGGCGGAAAGGCCGCAATGTCGGATCTGCTGGACGAAGCGGGAGCCAGATTCAATCTTTCTCCGGCGCGCAGCGAACGTCTGGCGTTTCTGCTTGCGCGGATCGGCGGAGAAAAATAGTTTTTCCCCGCATCCGGAAGAGAGTATGTCTTTCCGGAACGAGGACGGAATCCTCGTTCCGGAAAGCAGCGTGCCGCACTTTCAGCTCTTTTTTCGGAATGTTCCACGGTCTGCCGGAAAACGATGTGCCGGGAAAGGCGCAATGACGATATGTCGCCTCGGCGTCCCGATGCAAGCTCCGGAGGCGACCTCCGGGCGCGATATTCGGGAACAAGGCTCGGATGCGAAATTCGGACGGGCGGTTGGGCAGGGCTGTCGGGCGGCAACGATGATCTTCCTCTTTTATGGGCTTCCGGCACAGACGGTCTGCCCCTCCGGCGACCTTGCGGCAGAGGCGTCTTTGCGGGGAACCCCTTTCGGGCGCGATGTTCCAGTCTGGTCGGACGGGTTGGAAACGGCCCGGTCAACACGATCCAAGGAAAGTTTCCGGAATGAATCTGTTGCAGCGTCGGCTTTTTGCCGAGTTCTCCAAGGTATTTATTCTTTCTCTCGCGATTCTTCTGCTCTTTATTCTCATGGGGCAGGCCATGCGTCTGCGGGATATGCTGCTGGGGCTTGAACTCGGCCTGGTCGACACGCTGCGGCTCTTTCTCTATCTGACGCCTTCTCTGCTTCAATATGTGTTGCCTGTTGCCTGCATGCTCGCAGTATTTCTCACCTTTCTCCGCATGAGTTCGGACAGGGAACTGATTGCGCTCAAGGCCGGAGGCGTGAGTCTGTATCAGATGCTGCCCGCGCCGCTGCTGTTCAGCGGCTTATGCACGCTGCTTTCCCTGTGGATCACCATGTTCTGGGTCGGCTGGGGAGCCGGTCATTTTCGGACGGAAGTGCTGGATATCGCAAGCAGCCGGGCAAGGGTCGTGTTGCGTCCGGGTGTGTTCAATCAGGATATTCCGAATAAGGTGTTCTTTGCCCGGAGGGTAGACCCGGAACGGGGAACGCTTGCTCAGGTGCTGGTTGAGGATAAATCCCGTCCGGACATGCGTCTTACCATCCTTGCTCCGCAGGGAAATCTCGGTGTGGATTATACGCTTGGGGAGCTGCTTTTTCTCCTGAAGGACGGGCGTATTTATACGGAACGGGATAATACGGTAACGACGATAGGTTTTGAGGAATATGTCGTTCGCCTCAAGCTCAGCGAAATGTTCAAATCTCTGGATCTGGGGCCGCTCAAACCGGGAGAGATGACCTGGGAGCAGCTCATGACGGCGGATCAGAGCGAACTTGCGAAAACGGATAACTGGTTTGCCGGCAAGGTTGTTGTTGAGCGTCATTCGCGGATAATTTTTCCGCTTGCCTGTTTGCTGCTTTCGTTCATAGCTATTCCTGTTGCGGTCTCTCTGGAGGGGGTGCGGAGGCAGAGCGGCATGGTCATGGGACTGGTCATTTTTCTGCTGTATTATGCGGTGCTGTCCGGGGGCATGAACATGGGCAAATACAACGGGGTCAATCCCCTGTACTGCATATGGGCTCCCAATCTCGTGTTTCTGCTCCTTGGGCTGGAAGCCTTTCATCTGGCCGCTCAGGAACGTATGCCGCACGCGCTGGAATGGCTGCGGAGATTCCGTCAGGCAAAAAAACGCAGGAACCGTAAGGAAAACGGCAATAATGTGACCGATGGGGGCGCGGCATGAGTCTGCTGTTCCGATATCTTTTTTTGCGCCATGCCCGGCTGCTTTTCCTCACGCTTGCGCTTGGCGGGGGGATGTTTCTGCTTACCGATATGGTGGAACGTCTGGACGTTCTGCTGGATGCGGGGGTGGGTATTTCGCTGATGCTTGTGTATTATGCGGCACGTTTGCCCGGGATCATCGCCCAGATTCTGCCCGCCGTATTTCTGCTTGCTTCCGTTATTCTTCTCTGCCTCATGTCGCACAGCCGGGAAAGTACCGCGCTTCAGGCCGGAGGAGTCTCTCCCGCTGCGGTGACGATTATTCTGGTGTGGTGCGGTCTGTTCTGGGGCGTGGTGCAGTTTGCCTGCTCCCAGTATCTGGCCGTTCAGGGAGAAAAGCTGTCGAGCCGTATCTGGCAGGAACAGGTGCGGCAGAATAAAAGCGAACTGCGATTGCTGGATAATGTATGGTTCAGCGATCATGAATGGATAGTCTCCGCAGGGGAACTGCGGGAGGACGGACAGGGCCGGGATCTGACGGCGTATCGTCTGTCGGATGACGGACTGCGCTTTGAACTCGTGATCCGGGCTCCCCGTTTTGAGGTGAGCGGGGGAACATGGACGGCCTTCGACGTGCTGCGGATCAAGCCGGAGGACTATCTTTCTGATCACGTTGAGGAAATGCCTGTTCCTTTGACGCAGGATGTGACGCTCTTTTTTGTGTCGGAAAGCGAAAAACCGGAGCAGCTTTCTTTCTGGCTGCTCGGCGATGCCATAGAGAGGCTGCGGGATGCAGGCTCCAATGTCGAGGGCCTGCTCACGCTGTGGCATGCAAAACTGGCCTATGCGGCTTCGCTGATGGTCATGGCCCTTGTGGCTTCCGCCATTGTTTCATGGAAGGAAAATGTCTATATGGCGGTTGCGATCGCCATTGTGGTGACCTTTGTGACCTATGTGCTGACGCTGTTCGGAGATACCATGGGGCAGCGCGGGCTTGTTCCTCCTCAGGCGGGGGCTTGGGGAACGCAGGTACTGTTGCTGTGTGCGGCCCTGCTGCGTCTGCATTATGCCGGTTTGAAGCGTTAGCATTTTTTAATTCGAGTTTTCCGAAAAGGCGACGAGGCCGGAAAAAAGAGCGTCCTTGCCGGACAGTTTTTTGCCGGCAGTCCTGGTTGGATCGGCTCTTCACGTTTTGTAGCGTTTTCCTCCGGGAAATACGGCAAGGTGTCTTTCTGCTGTGAAGGTTCAGCGGGAGAAATTTACAATCGCTGACCCTGCGACTGTTGTCGTCCCTGAAAATGGCAATATTTTGTGAAGCTGTCTTTGTACGGATTTGCGCTTTCTGTTGTAAGGGTGTTTTCATTCAGAATGATGTGACGAAAAATCCTTAAGAAAGTCGCAGTCGAGGCTTGCATACGGAATTCAAGTGTCCCGGAGCGTCGTCGGCACTTCCGTTTGCGAGAGTATGAAATTACGGTATAACAGAGCTGCACTGTTTTTCCAGAGGCAACGCAGAAGAAGGTAAATCCCACACAGTCATATATTGCGAGAAGGTGGAAAAGAAGAGGGGGACGATATCCCTGATGCTGTCCCGTATGGATATTTCTACTGCCTTTGCGCGCGTACGGTAGTGGTTTCATTCAAAAATATTACGACTACAGTCGGCTACTTTCGATATGACGGCGTTTTGCAGTCTACTGACGGATGCTGTCGGTAGGAGTTGTCCGAAGTTTGTATGTTGAGATGATATCCTGAATTTTTTCCAGAGATTCAATTTGTGTTTTGAGCTGCTTCAGATAGAAATGCGCGTTTTCAACGAAAATGGAAAAGGCATGGAGGTTTCTGTCGTCAGGTGTGACGCACAGGGCCTCGGCACTGGCTTCAGCGTAGGATGACGCTATCTTGAGGAGTGCGTCGAGAGAAAGCCGAACAGATTGAGGCGTTGATGCGGGACTGGAAGTAGGAGCGTCTGGCATAATTGCTTCCTTTCGGTAGCATGGTGGCTGTTGATATGGAAGATGTGCCGGGGAGAGGAAGTGCTTCCTCTCCCCGGAGGGCATCACGCTCGTCTCATATCGTTCACAAGACCGTTGAGTATCTGGGCCTGTGCGGCCAGTTCAGACACCGCTTTGGCGGCTTCTTCCATGGCGCGGGCCGTCTCTCCCGCGATGGTCGTCACCTGAGTGACGGACTTGTTGATTTCTTCGCTTGATGCGGACTGCTGTTCCGAGGCGGCTGCAATGGCCCGAACCTGATCTTCCGCATTTTCCGTCATTTTGACGATTTCCTCAAGCGCGTTGCCTGACTGACCGGCCAGTTCCGTGGCCGAGTCTATGCTCCGTACAGCCGTTTCCACCTGTTTTACACTAAGATCGGCACTTTCCTGAATGGCCTTGATGGCTTCGCCGACCTGCGATGTCGAGGCCATGGTTTTTTCAGCCAGCTTGCGCACTTCATCCGCGACCACAGCAAAGCCGCGTCCTGCCTCGCCGGCACGGGCGGCCTCTGTTGCGGCGTTAAGCGCCAGAAGATTCGTCTGATCGGCTATATCGGAAATAACGTTCATAATCTGGCTGATGGACTGGGCATGATTATCCAGCGTCTTCATATCCTTCATGAGATCCAGAGCCAGACATTGCACTTCCTTGATGCTTTCCACCGCAGTTCTGACGATTTTTTCTCCTTCTTCTGCCTTTTCACGGGCTTTAGAAGACATTTTTGCCGCTTCTCCGGCATTTTTTGCCACTTCAATGACCGTACTGTTCATTTCTTCCATGGCGGTTGCGGTTTCCGCCGTGCGTGCAGCCTGTTCTTCCGCACCTCTTCCGGACTGCTCGATTTGAGCGGACAGTTCGGTAGAGGCCGAGGAAATGATATTGACTACGCCTTCCACATGAGAAGCAGCCGCCAGCATCCCGTCGCGTCGGGCATTCTCCGCCTCTTTACGGGCTTCCTCAGCTTCCTTGACCGCGACTCGGGCTTTTTCTGCGGAAGCTTCCGCTTCTTTTGTTTTCTTTTCCGCTTCGGAGAACAGCTTGCGTATGCCGTCCACCATCTGACCGATGCCGCGTGAAAGCGTTCCTATTTCATCGCCGCGCTCGCTTGCCTTATCCAGATTTGTTTGCATTTCTGCAGGAATGGACAGATTCCCCTTTGCCACATGGCCGACGTACAGCACACAACCGTTAAGTACCTTGGTCATGCTCCGCGCCACGAAGGTAAGAACCAGAAAGGTTATGAAGGCAAAAAAGAGGGCGAGCAAAATGCTGTTTCGCAGCAGTTCCATCGTCGGCGCAAGGAGTTCATCCTGATCCGTAGCCAGAACAAGATACCAGTCCACTTCCTGAATATCTCGGAAATAGGCAATTTTGCGCGTGCCATTCCAGGTATATTCGACCCTTCCTTTCTTGTCGGAAAGAATTCGCTGAATCCAGTCCTGATTGGAAAAACTTTCACCGATATTGCTCTTATCGGGATGAGCGATCATGATTCCGTTGCCGTCGATGACAAAGCACTCGCCGGATTTACCGATTTTGATGCTGTCCGTGGACGTTTTGCTCGTTTCTTTCAGAGCGAGATTGGCAAACAGAACACCTGCAACTTTTCCGTCGAGAAATACCGGAATGGAGATGATCGTTGTCAGTTCGCCTGTTGAGGCGCTGACAAGATTTTCCGTAGAGGTCTTGCCTTGCATTGTCGTTTTGAAGTAGCTGCGATCCGCACGGGATGTACCGATGGATCGGTGTTCTGAATGCAAAAGAACCGTACCGTCCGAAGCGAGCAGACCTCCTGCCTGAATCAGGCTGAACCTGGAACTCATTCGGTCTAGGGAAGCCTGGGCAGTGGCACGGAGAGCCTCCTGCGTTTCAATTGGGGCTCCGTTTTCATATGCCTGCAACAGGTGAAGTACATCAGGAATTTCCGCGTAGTTTTGTATTATATTTTTTGCCTGGGAAAGTGTGTTCCCAAGTTCCCGTGTCTGAATATCTATGGTCAGGGTCAGTTCCTTTCGTATTTGCGAAGTCAGGGCGTTTTCCGCACTTTTGAAACTGATTGCGGTCATCAATCCGAACCCCAGCAGAGTGGGAGGAACCGAAAACAACAGCATCTTTGCCAGCAATGTGAGGCGCATGAGGAACTCCTGATTTACTCTGTTATATGGAACGTATAATTTCCGATAACATAACAATACGAAAATTTTTTACTACAGTCATGGGAATGGATTAAGAAGAACAGAAAAAGAAAATGAATATGGAGAGGCTCGTGATAGAAACAGTCCTGTAAACAATAAAAATGCATGTAACGCACACATAAATGTGAGATGAGTTTTCATGAATGAAATTCCAAGGTTAAAAAACAGATTCATATGACGCGGCATTACTTGTATAAGATGTTCTTTTTTTTTCAATGCTCGCAAACATGGCCTTGGTTTTCGAAATATGAGCATATTG
>DWXS01000049.1 GCA_019119045.1 Candidatus Mailhella merdavium
CCGTATCGTTGATGAATCCGTCCGGCTTCCCATGATAATAATAGCCCACATGCTCGCGCATCAGGGCAACCCACGCTTCCGCCCCGGCCGCGTCCCCGGCAAGCAGGGCTGAAAACACGCCGCTGCGATACATATAGGGAAGCTGATAACTCCAGCTTTCCACAAGCATTCCCCTGCTCGAATACGGATCTTTCGGATTGAAGGAAGCAAGCATGGGCGCCAGTTCAGGATGCGCGGCAAAGAGGAACAGAAGATAGCCGGCATGTCCGTTTTCCAGCATTTCTCCAAAGCCCAGCGGGCCGCCCGCGCTGAAGCCGAGAATACCGAACAGCTCATGCGTTTTCCACAGCAGTTTCAGCCTGTCCGGATTGTTCCTGCCCCATTCGGCAAGAGCCAGCATGTCGTCCAGCGTCAGACGGGCCTTGCCCACCAGACCATGAATCTGTTCCCAGTCCGGCAGCAGACCGCCGGCCGCAGCCAGCCTGACGAATACATGATTATCGGAACAGGCCAGCGCGACGCGAAGCTCGTCCGGAAGTTCCGCATGGCGTTCCGCCAGCAGAAGATGCACTTCGCTCATGACCAGCGTCCCCAGAGCCTTCCACAGCCAGTCCGTATCTTCGAGAGTTACCTTCTGCCCGCAACGGATTTTTTCAAGTCCGTCAAGGAACTTTTCCAAAATCTGTTCAGCGGAAAGAGGCGGACGCCCTGCGGGAATCTTCCTCCGAAGCTTGGCTTTAATCTCGGCCAGGTCAAAAAGACAATAGCGCATCATCAGCGAGGCCCGATCCTCCGGTTTTGCCTCCACAATACTGCGCATACGCTCATGCTCCCGGATTATGGCTTCATCACGGGCCCATTCCGGATCGAACAGCTTCATATTGTCCAGATCATCATAAAACATGAGCGAACAGGGATACATGCGCCGTTCAAAATACTCCACACTGCGCATGAAGTCCGGATTTTCCTGCGCCTTGTCCACAAGCACATCATATATGCTGGCATCGTTCCAGGTTTTATACTTGACCCGATACACCGGATCTCCATGCGAAATCGGCAGACCGCTCAAGGCGCAGCGGCTTATGCTCTTCCGTGGATAGGGGCACCGGCTCACCGAAGCAAACACAGTAGGAAGAGAAATCATGCTGTTTTGTCTCCTGATATAGCTCTCCGCCATTTTTGCCGTATCGTTGATGAATCCGTCCGGTTCCCCATGATAATAATAGCCCACATGCTCACGCATCAGGGCAATCCTCTCTTCCGCTCCGGCCGCGTCCCCGGCAAGCAGGGCAGAAAACACGCTGGTACGATACATATAGGGGAGCTGATAGCTCCAGCTTTCCACAAGTATGCCCCTGCTCGAACAAGGATTTTTCGGATTGAAGGAAGCAAGCATGGGCGCCAGTTCGGGGTGCGCGGCAAAAAGGAACATAAGATGGCCGGCATGTCCGTTTTTCAGCATTTCTCCAAAGCCCAGAGAACCGCCCGCACTGAAACCGAGAATACCGAACAGCTCATGCGTCTTCCAAAGCAGTTTCAGCCCTTCCGGATTGCCCCTGCCCTACTCGGCAAGAGCCAGCATATCCTTCAGACTCAAACGTCCCTTGCTCACCAGACTATGAATATGTTCCCAGTCCGGCAGCAGGCCGCCGGCCGCGGCCAGCCCGGCGAATACATGATTATCGGAACAGGCCAGTGCAACGCGAAGCTCGCCCGGAAGTTCCGCATAGCGTTCCGCCAGCAGAAGATGCACTTCGCTCATGACCAGCGTCCCCAGAGCCTTCCACAGCCAGTCCGTATCTTCAAGAGTTACCTTCTGCCCGCAACGGATTTTTTCAAGTCCGTCAAGGAACTTTTCCAAAATCTGTTCAGCTGAAAGAGGCGGACGACGCTCCGGCTCCGGCTTTTTCAGCTCCTCCTGAATCATATCCATATCAAAACAGTAGCGGAACAACAGCGGAAGCCGTTTCTCCGGCGCCGTCTCCAGAACCCGGCGCATGAGATCATGCTTGCGGAGTATACGTTCGGCGGCGGCCCATTTCGGATCAAACAGCTCCATCCTGTTCGGACTGTCATAAAACATGACGGAGCAGGGATACATGCGCCGTTCAAAATACTCCACACTGCGCATGAAGTCCGGATTTTTCAGGGCTTCATCCACACGCACGTCGTATATATCGGCATCATTCCAGGTCTTGAACTTGATCCGGTACACCGGATCTCCATGCGAAATCAAAAGCCCGCTCAAGGCACAACGGCATCCTTTTTTCCGGGGATAGGGGCCCTGGCTCACCGAGGCAAACACGGCAGGGAGAGAAAAGAGCGGTTGGAAGGGCATTGAATTTCATCTCCTTTTTATTTCTGCAAACATCAATATGCCCCGGAACGTAAGCGACAGGAGGCAGAATATCATCCAGAATCAGGAAACGACTCCTCTGCACGCAGCCTCAGGCCGACATAGAACGCAAGTTTCCAAGTAACGGGCGGGAATATCTTTATCTTTTAACTCACGGATTGCAATGTACGCCCACATGCAAAGCGGCCCGAGCGCTGTTGTTTCTCCAGAATACTGCCAGTGATACGTCTCCGGACCATGTGTTCGCCGGCAGACGTTGAGGCCGAGAACATTCGGGAAAGCAGCGCCGCAGGCAGCAGAAGAAAAACATGAGATGCTTATATCCTTCCGCGTGATCCCGCCCAAGCCAGAATAAGCCCGAGACAGGCACCCAGCAACGCCGCAAACAACACGCGAAAGGCGGAGGGCAACAGAAAGGTCACCGTATGTACCGGAATCCAGAAAAACAACAGCGAGCGCACCAGCACCACCCGCCACATGACCTGCCAGTTCACCGAGGCGAGCAGTTCCCCCACCCTGGGGCTGTGAACGAGACAGGACAGGCTTCCGTTATAGGCAGCAAGATGCAGATCTCCGATCTTGTGAGCCACCATGAGCGCAGGAGCGAACATGACATTCATGGCCACGCTGACGGCAAAGGCCGTCAGCAGCTTATGCAGACCGAGAGAACCGGCCAACGCGCCGGGGGCCCATTCCAGACCCGCCTGAGCCAGAAGCTGCGGCACACCTGCCGAAAAAACAGTGAATGCCATGGTGATGCACAGGCCGAGCAGCCCCCAGATCACGGCTCTGGGCACAAGCCCGAAACCTGCGGGCAGATAATGCCCCCTCAGGGCCCGCTGGGCAAGAGCCTCCCCGAAGGTGGACAGCAGAGCAAATTTTATAAATCCGGAAGAAAACGGATGAGATACCGTAAACGTGATATAGGCATTCAGTACGGTATCGGAAAGTAGAGGGGCCAGCAGCAGCACAGCGGCGGCAGCGGCACAGGGGATATCACCCGGATTCTTCGAAAAGGGGGTACTCATGACACGCCTCCTTTTTTCACCGCGCTGTCCGTTCCCGGCACGCGACAGCTCGGAAGGCACCGACTGCGGGACATCTCCCGGATTGCGGCGCAATGCAGAAGAATATTGAGATAGTCGATCTTCTCCTATCTTAAAAAAGACTCAAGGTGAATCACTTCCCATAGCCGATGCAAAGCGGCGCCCAAGCAAGAGCATCCCCCCTCCCCCTTCCGCCACCTTGACAAGAACCGAGGAAAGGGAGAGATCGCGCCAACAAGCATCCCGGAGCCCGCCATGATCGAACGCTGCGAACCGCTGACCAATATCTTCGACTGCATCCATCATTTTTGGGAGCATCCCCGCACTCAGAAGATTCTTGCCGTTCTTATTCTTGTGACCTATCTGCTTGCGCTTGCGGGGATCGAAGCAAACAGGGAAGGTCTGCTCCCCGACTGGATGGCCCGTCTGACGCCGTCCAGCCACTTTCAGGCCATACAGCTCGCTTTTACCCTGATACTCGGCATGGAAATGATGGAACTCATCCTGAGCATCTCCGGCTCGCTTTCCAAGTCTCTGGGCAAACAGCTTGAAGTCATGGCTCTCATCCTGATGCGCGACGCCTTCAAGCAGCTTTCTCTCCTGCCCGAACCAGTAAGCATAACAGATCCCTTGCCGCTGCTCTTCATTGCCTCTTCCGGAGCAGGAGCCCTGTTCATTTTTCTCTGTCTGGGCTTTTACCATAAACTGCGGGCACATCAGAACTACATCAGCGATCCGCTCGAACAGATGCGTTATGTCATGAGCAAAAAGCTCATGGCGCTGGTGCTGGTGCTGCTTTTCGTGGGCATTGCTCTGCGTGATGCCGTCATCTTTCTGCGCTCTGGAGAGGAAAGCGCGTTTTTCGAGACCATCTATACCGTACTCATTTTCGCGGATATTGCGCTGGTTCTCGTTTCTCAGCGATTCATGCCCAGCTTTCACGCCGTATTCCGCAATTCCTCCTTCGTCATCGGAACCCTGCTGATGCGGCTTTCTCTTTCCGCCCCCTGGCCGTGGAGCGTTGCCACCATCTGCTTTGCCACGCTCTACATACTCGGCGTCACCGGCGCAATCACCTACTTCGGCTCCAGCTGAAGAACGTCGTGATAACTTTAGGGGATAAAACGTGATAAGTTGGGATTTAGGTTTTGCGTTTTTGTGAGACTTTGTAATTTTATTGACGGATATGTAGTAGAAAAAAGGAGCCGCACGGCTCCTTTATGGTTTCAGTTTTGTACTCTTTTTGGGATGGGGCACATTGTTTCATGATTTCATGGAAGCATGTTTCACGCGGTCACGTTCTTCCGCGCGCTTGGCATTGTTGAAGCGATCGGTTGTCCCCACGAGGTAGCCAGTGATGCGACGGATACGCTCAAAGTCAACACCCTCACCGATAATAATGTCGCCGTCGCGTTCACTCAGCGGCAGATGTCGCGGTATGTCCATCATGCTTTTTTTCTCCACGCGGCGCGACGGCGTGATTCAAGGCCGCCAGCATGACCTCGGCCATAGCCAGAGTCTTTTTCTCTCCGCGCCCGCCGCCTGTTATGATGCAGACCATGCTGCCGTCCGAGGTATCAACAATAGTCCAGGCGTTACCCAGCTTTCTCTGTAATATGAATCGTTTCGGCATGTTTTCTCCTGGACGTTCGCCCGCTGGAATTGCCGCTCTGATATTCAAGAAGTTATTTCCCGGCGGTGTTTATTCGGTTCCAGTGTTTACGGGCCTTAGTTTCTGCATTTTCTATTTTTCCCAAAGTTCAATTTCATTGCGTTCTCCTGTCGGCTGCTCATCAGGCCGGAACCGCCACATTCCGACGACGGCCCCGCGTGGGGACCGTTTCGCTTAGTTGTGTTCTTCTATAAAAGGCAGACTGCGGCGGTAGCTGAACGGGCCAAGCCGAAGCTCGATAATGATTTCCTCGCGTCCGTCCCTGATATGCCGTACTTCACAGCCTTCCAGAGAGTGAAGGATGCCAACGGCTCCGAACAGGGCAGCCCCGAACGTGACGCCAATCATTGCCAACCCAGCCAACACATATCCGGCGGCTTTGCAGTTCAAAAGGTTCGCAAGCACGAAACCAATACCGGAAAGCCCTCCGCAAAGCGTGAATATGCCAAGCCACATATCAACGGCCTTATCCATAGCTAATCCATGCCTGCAGCGTCTTTCAGCGCCCGCAGGGTTGTTTCCGCCGATTCTTCCCCGCCGGAATATTCAACGAACTCCTGCCAATGGTTTTCAACCAGCATAACCAGGGCGGCCTCGTCTATGGTGTCTCTATCCACGGAAAGCTTCCTTGAACTCTTTGCCCGGCGTGAAAACAACCTTCCGGCTCGCGGGGATATCGATCCTTTCCCCTGTGCGGGGATTGCGCCCGGTACGGGCGGAGGTCTCCTTCACCTTCAGCTTACCCAGGCCGGGCAGGGAAATCTCCCCACCGTCGAGCAGTTCCGCGGCGGCCACATCACAGAAGGCGGCAAGCGCGCTTTCCATGTCCGCACGGCTCAGGGCTCGGTCATAATCGGAACGTACCGCGGCCGTAGCCAGGACAACAAAATCTTCCTTTTTCATGGAATCCTCCGATGCAAGTTACAGGTTACTGAAGGATCGGCGAAGCTGCCGGCATGGTGACAAACGCCTTGCGAAGACGTTCCCGCACGGCGGGATCATCCATGCGGTCGATCCATTGCTTCAATGTCTCGATGACGCGCTGGAGGTCTTTCACGCCGCAGGCATTGGCGCTCTTTTTCGTTATCCGCCGGATATAAGCGGAAATGGACTGGTCGGTTTTGCTTTTGACGATCCCCTCGTCGTACATGCTGAACCACAGACTTCTGATCTTCTGGAGCTGAGGTTCGGTTGCGGCTGAGGAACAGAAACCGGCCTCGCGCATCCGGCGAAGGACTTCCTTCAACTGATATGCGTTGAGTTCCCTTGAGGAAGTCTTGCCGCTGACTCCCTCAAGCAGGGCGTGGTACTCCTCATCGGACAAGCCGAGCTTGCGGCGTCCGGTCTGTATGGCCTTGATAAGTCCGCTGGTACTGGTGTTCATTGTGCGCCTCCCGCTTCTGACGCTCCGGTCAGTTCCGTTTCCGCCAGTTCATAATAGAAGGAATCCGTCTGTTCCAGGCGGCAGCCCACTTCCGCGAGCTTTTCAGGCGGAAGCTGGCGAAGAGCCTCCCTGTCCACCTCCCTTTTGGTTCGGATGCAGGCCGCAAGTGCGCTGTCCTTCGCACTCGTCAGAAAGCCGAGAACCTGTTCCCAAGTGGTTTTCTTCATGGGCTTCACGGAGGAAGACGCCCGGAAGCCGAGGGTTCCGAAGTTCAGGGAAACGGAACGCCGCCTGGTGAAAAGCTCCGTCTTTTTGGACTCGCCAAACCTGACAAGAGCCTGTTCCAGGACTTCTATATCCTGTTTGATCGGTTCGCTGGCCTCAGCGCACTTGAGTTTCAGAGCGTCCACGTCTTCTTTCAGGTCAAGTTCAAGAAGGGACAGTTCCCGCTTCCGGGCCGCTATCCGTGCCAGCATGGCGTCCGCTTCCTCCAGACTGCTGACGGTCGGGATGTTCAGGGTCGGTTTCATTCGCTTTGCCATTGTCTTTACCATCCTTAATTAAAAGAACCTTGCCTTTCCGCGGCGCTTCCGCCGCCTATTGCCGCACCATGCGCACAACGTCCGCCGTGACCTGCTTTTCCCCCACGCTGGCCGCGAGGTTCAGCGCGGCCGTGGCAAGGTTCGCAATCATGAGCGGATAGCCCATATACACGCCGTCCCCCCGACTGTCCGGCGATACGGTGAGATTCGCGCGAATTTCTTCAATGCCGTCCGGGCTGAAGGTCGCATCGAAATCCGCCCCGGCGTGCTCGAAGCGGTGGCGAAGGTACGCGCCGGGGTCGGCTATGGCGGACAGGTGAACCACATCGCACCGCTGCACCACTTCGCGGACGCTCGCATCCGTGACGCGGAGCTTCTTTTCAAGCTCCGTCTGCCCTATCAGAATGATGGAAAGCAGACGGGCAAGGCCGTCCTTCAACTCGTGGAACCGCTTCAGACTTTTCAGCGTGTGCCTGTGCAGGTCGTGCGCTTCCTCTATGATCAGGCAATGCCGCATTCCCGCCGTATGGCTGGCCTTCAAGATTTCATGCAGACGGCGAAACCGCATTTCCGGGCTGGAAGGAATCTTCGCCCCCGGTTGAACCGTGCTGATAATGGCCTCGGCAATGTGCGAGGAACGCAGCGGCTTGCCCTGGGATTCATTGGCGGCCATTGCCAGGGTGTAAGGTTCAATGATGATGACGGGCAGGTTTTCATCATTGATGCGCGTGATAAGCTCGTCCTTGAGGGTGGACTTGCCGGAGCCGGATTCCCCGACCAGGGCAAGGAACCCGCTGCCGGTCGCGGCCTGGTACAGCGTTTCGCGGGCAAAACGGATATCGGGAGACATGAACACGTCGGCGGATGTTTCCGGGTCGGTAAAGGGATTGCGCACCAGCCCGAACGTCTGCCGGGCCTGCATGGTCAAGGTCTGCTTGCGAAGGATCATAGGTTCTTTCTCCTGTTCCGCCGTTTCTTCCGGGGCGGATTCCGGTTTTTGTTCCAATTCCTTCAGGGCCGCTTCCATGTCGCTTTCCGCCTTGCCGCGTGCGGCTGCGAGGGAAAGCATGGCTTCCCGGATTTCCGGCCAGCGCCTTTTAGGGAGCGTCCCGTGGTTCAGAAGTTGACTGAGCGCCGCGGGGGACATGCCCAGCTCCTCCGCCAGCTTCCGGCGTGAAGGAGCGCAATCGGAAAGGAGTTCCTTTATTGACATGCGGTTCTCCTTTCGCCTTCGGCGGGTATGAAGGTCAGCACGGAGGCGCGCCGGGGCATGAACTTCTCGCACATGCGGGCGACGACACTTTCAATCTCGGAACCGGGTACGGAATCCGGGTAGCGGGTTGAAAGCCATTCCATGCAGGCCGCGGCGTTCGTGTCGTTCCAGACGTCCGGGTGTTCGCGTTTCATCATGACCGCGAATGCAACGCGCGACATGGGCATGGGGTCCGCCGTGGGCGCGGCCAGCTTGACGGGCTGCCCCGTCCTGCCGAGGTACAGCGGCGCTTCCTTTACGTCCGCCATGATGTTTGTGACCGATGACGGCCGCTTGCCAGCATTGTGCAGGCGGTCCGCTTCCTCGGCAGATTCCACGCCGTAAGCCTGCTTTCTGATTTCTTCCAGAATCTTTTCCGTGTGTGTCTTCGGCATGGCCCTGAAGCCTTCGCCGAACACCGGAGCTGACAAGTCCTGATTGTACTGGTCCTTTTCCATTGGGCTGATATTGAAACGCTTTTCCGTACCGTCCGGCATGTCCATCACGGCCACGATTTCCGGGGCCTTGAAGGGGTTCAACAGAACCCGCACTGACTCCCTTGCGCTCAGGCCGTGATAGGCCAGTTCCCGCAGGTCGTAGCTCTGGACGCCGTAGTGGGTGCGGGTATCAACGGAAATAACAAAGTCGGTTCCCACGTTCCGGCGTTCCGTCTTCCATTGGGCAATGGCTTCCAGGACATCCCGCGGAACCGTGTGCAACTGTTCTTCCTTGATGGTCAGCCATGCGTTGTTGCGCGTCGTCTTCAGCCGGGTGTGCTCGACTCGTGCGCAGAAGTGCCGACGCCAGCGGTCGGCCTCGCCTTGCAGGAATGCCACGTCCGGCACGTCCATAAAGCGCAGGCGGCTTTCAAACTGCTTTTCTATGATGTCCTGGTGGACTTCCACCGCGCCCGTGGCGTTCGCCGCGCCGGGCGCGTGGTGAATAAGCCGGATATCAAGCTGATCGCAGAAGTTCGTTATCAGGGACGCGGTATTGGCCGGGCCGGGGTCAGTATAGAGGATGCGCGGCAGGCCGTGCGCCGGATCGCGCTCTCCACGATCCGCCATGAAGTCGATCAGGGTACGCAGCACTCCTTCCGCTGTTTCGCCCGCGGCTTGCTCGTACCGGACATAAAAGGCATTGGAGGTGTGATCGACAACGACATAGCGCACGATGCGCCGGTTGCCGATTTCAACAAGGTTTTTTGGCTTCTTGGCGTTGTAGCTCCTTTCATCAAGGAAAACGACGCGCTTTGTGCCGCGTATGCGGTAGAGGATACAGACGGAGGCGTCCAGCAGCCAGGTATGATTAGGATGCAGGGAACGGACGCGCCCCGTAGGTTTCCCCGTCTTGAGCTGTTCCGGGTGGCAGCCGTATTGCCGCATCGCCCGGCTGATAGTTTCAACTGAGGGCATGGTTATCTCCCCCGTTTCGGGGTCGGCAATGCCTTCCCCGTTGCTTTGTGCAATGTGGACGGCGAGTTTCAGCGTCATGACCTGCTTGCCGTTGGCGCGCGGGAACAGCATGAGTTCGGCGATTTTCCGGCACAGACTTTCCGGCACGCAGGTTTCGCCCTTGCCGCGGCGCGGCTTCTTCCCGCTTGTCCAGCCCGCATACTGTTTCAGATACCGATATGCTGTGTTGACCGAGACGCCGAGAGCTCCGGCCAGGCGCTTCACGATGACGCCGCGCTCCCCCGTGCAGGGATCGGCCGCGGCAAGTTCCCGCGCAATGTCGCCCACAAGCCGGGTCTGTTCCGGTGTAAGGGAAGAAGCCATGCCGCCCGCCTTTTACTCGTTGTCTGTCCCGGATTCCGCCGCTTCGCCTTCGTCTCCGAAGTCCACCGAGAACTCGGCGGCAAGATCAACGTCGATCCCGTTATCCAGAATGGCGGCGGCCATACTCTTCACCGCCAGAGAGATACGCTGGTGAACATAGGAAAGAGTGTCCTCTTCCAGCTCTTCATCGGCCAGCATGGCCGCGCCGTGCGCCGCAAGCTGGGCCACAGCCAGAAGCGCGTCCCCGCACTTTCTGTCCAGTTCTTCCCGCGAGGTCTTGTTGCGGAGGAGCTTCTGCGCTTCCCTGTCCGACGGGTGCGGGCTGGTGGCGCGGATGTATTTTTCGTTGAGTTCGTCGTACTTCGCCGCCTGCGCTTCCATGACCTGGCCGCGGGCATCGTAGTTCTTGCGCAGATCTTCTTCCGCCTTCTTCAGCTTTTCAGCCTGTTCCGCGAGTTTCTTCGTTTCCGTCTTCGCGGCGGTGAGCTGGGCGCAGACAACGTCAAGAGCGGTCTTCAGGTCTTCCGAGGAATCCTTCGCGCCGCGCAGGGCCGCGAAAACTTCCTGTTTCGTCTCCTCCGGCGCGTCCTTCAAAGCCTTCCTCACCTTGCGCAGATCACGGACTTTCAGGCCAAGCTCCTGCGCTTCGGAAAGGCAGCGTTCCCCGAGCGCGGCGAAATTTTGGAGGTTCTCAGCGACTGTTCGATAGGAAAAACCCATGCCGTCACAGAGCTTTTCAAAGGTATCAGGACGGAAAGTATTGCCGTCCGGCCCCACAAGAAGCCTGCCCTTGTAAGCCCCAGATTCCTTCATGGAAGAAAACCAGCGGATGACGGACAGGGAAAGCCCGCTGGAAATGGCCTGTGCCATCTTCACCTTGCCGATCTCTTCCGCCATGCGGACGGACTCGGCAAAGTCGGCTTCCGATATGGAAACGGTCTCAGTACGGGCGGCGGAAAGTTCCGCGTCAAGGGCGGCGGGTGTAGTATCAGACATGACAGGTCTCCTTACTTTTCAAGCAGCCGGAAAGCCCCGGCGGTAACGTTGCGTTTGAAGTCGTCCTGCCGTTCGCGGGCGGTCTTGAGTGCCAGATCGCAGGCTGTGGCAAGTGATATTGGTTTTGTGGTAAGGGACCAGCGTCCTGATTCCAGCTTTTCCGCCCAGCCGACCGCCCTCAGCTCTTCCATGTCCCGGCAGACGACAGATGCAGGCAGCCCGGCTTTCTGAGAAAGCTCGGTGACGGACAGGCCGGAAACAATATGCGGGGCAAGCGCGGTCATGAGAGAGACACAGCGGGAAAGCTGGTTCCGGCGTTCAGATTTGCCCATGAGGAACCTCCAGACTGTTTTCCAGAGCGGCCACGCGCTCGGCGGCGGCGCGAAGGTTGGCGCGGAATATCTTCAGAAACTCCCATTCCTCGGCGGGAACCTTTCCGGCCAGAATGCCGAGGGATACGGCCAGCCCTTCCAAGTCGGCGGCAAGGGGCGGGAGTTGCGCGGAATTGCCCAGCGTGGTAGGTACGGCGTGAAGATTGCTGCTAGCTTCTTCTCTTTCTGCCCTTTCGCTGTTGGCGCAGCGGAGGGCTTTTTTGTTTATGGTGAGTTCTTTGGCATAGGCGTCGGCCTCCGCTTTCATTTCTTTCAGAAATCGTTGCGCCAGTCCGTAGGTTATGTTGTCTGTCAGAACCAATTTCATCGACATGTCCCATGCGCCGTTGTAATAGGCTTTTTCGATCAGGCTCCTAACGTAATTCATGCTTTCACAGCTCATGCCGTTTTCTCCTACAAGATTTCATCGGTTTCCGAATCAACATGAATGTCCGCTTCATGGCAGCCCGCCTTGTCGCAGCAGTCCATGCAGACATAGCGGTCATACGGACGGTCAAGCTCATAGTCATAGCCGGAATCAATGCGCTCCATAATGCCGCCACAATACGGGCATTCTCCCGTGAACAGTTCAAGATCGTCATCCCGCTCAGACATGGTTCAGTCTCCTTCCTGATTTTCCAGTTCTTCGCTGCCAAGTTCCCGGCAGGATTTCGCAATAGCCTGAAAACCTACCGCCCCCAGGGCGGCACAAACTCCCGCCTCCCCGACGCTGGGCAGGCAGTGAATGCGTACCGCCACGCCGTCCTCGCCTTCCGTAACAGTGATGATCGCCTTTTTCTTCATACCGCAGCCCTCTCTTCAATGACGCCTTCCTTCAATCCCAGCAGCACGGCGGCCCGATGCGCCTCGCCCCGCTTACAGGAAGAACGGCGGGAAAAGATTTCATAAACGACGCCGGGCCTGATCCCGTGTTCCCGCGCCCATTCGGCCTTGCATATGCCCTTCCGGTTAAACTCCTGTTCCACCTCTTCCAGCGGACGAAGAAAGCCGGTTTCCGTTTGATTTGTCATCTTTTCCTCCTTGTGTCCCTCAAGCCTGTTCTGTAGGATTCTGGGGAAAGGTGTTTTGTCGTGTTTTGATATGAACATTTATATGAACAAAGTATGAAAAAGTCAACAATTTGTTCATATGAACAACACCAAAAGGTGAATAAATAATGACAAAACTCGGTGAAAGAATAAAAAAAATCAGAGGAAAAATGACTCAGAAGGAATTTTCTGAGATCCTTGGAATTACTCAACGTGCTGTTATAAATTATGAAATATCTGGGAGGGTGCCCAGAAAAAAAATTCTTAACTCTATATGTGAACGATTTGGAATATGTGAACAATGGCTGTTGACTGGCGAAGGCCCGATGCGAGCTAATGCGGATAAAAGAGAGGGGCGTACCTGCGACACTGTCGCAGGTGAAAGTAGTGTTTCAAGTGTACAACCTATTGAAAATACACAATCGCAATCAAATAAAACCTGCGACATGTCGCAGGTCTCTCCTTCCATCAGAAAAAATATGGAGCTACAGGAACGGCTGCTCGCCGCGCATGAACGCCTCCTCTCTCTCACCGAACAAAACGCGGAACTCCGCCTACAGCTAGAACGCCGGGACATGCGCATCCATGAGCTCGAAAAGGAAAACGCCGGACTCAGGGAGGCGCAGAAGGGGGCTGCTGCTGTATTCCGTGCGGCTGCGGGGGATGCTGGTTAGGGTTTATGGGGCGAACACCATTTTCAAAAAGGAGTAGGATTATGCGATTTCTTGCGGCACTGCTGCTGTCCGTGCTGTTTTCCTTCCCGGCTTTTGCCGCGCAATTTTATACCGGACGCCCCATCCCCATGTGGGTGAAGGCATAACTCCAAGGGAGGGCTTGGCCCTCCCTTTTTTGCCGCCCCTCAAATTCGTCAACAAAATTACAGATAACGCAATTTTCCCCCAGACGCCGCCTTTTTGTGTATCCTCCCGCGCAAAGGAGGAAGCACACATGGCGGAGAACTGGATATCGCGTCCGGAGCTTGAGGAGGTCATCGGCCGTGAGGCGGCGGACACGCTGTGCCGTACGAGCGGGGGCGTGCCGCTGCATGTGCCGTACAGCCCGGACGCGGGGAGCCGGCTTGGCCGCCTGCTGGGGCCGGGGCCGCTGGCGGCACTGTGCGCGGAATACGGCGGGATGCGGATCACGGTACCGAACGGCCGCCGTCCGGAGCCGCACAAGGGGGCGGTGATCCGGCTGCTGGAAGCGGGGCGTCCGCATGGTTCCATCGCTCTGGAGCTTGGAGTGACGGAGCGGTACGTGCGGATGGTGGCGGCACGGATGCGGGGAGCGCCGGCGCAGTACAGCCTGCTGTAGCTTTCGGGGGAGGGGGAACCTTTTCCGGGGAGATTTCGGCCCTCCGGCGCGTCAGAATGACGCGCACAAGGAGGGCTTCATGTTTAACAAGCTCAAGGATTTCGTTATCGGGCTGTGGTCCGCCGTGAGCAGCTCCCGTCTGTGGTGGCTGTACTGCATCATTCTGACGGCGGGGCTTGCCGCGCTTCTGTACTGGTTCGCCCCGGTGCAGATACCTGTTGCCATTTACAAGGTATGCCTCGCTCTGGGCGCGGGGCTGGCCGGATACTGGCTTGACCGGGCGATCTGGCCCTACGCTCACCCGGCGGGCTACCTTGCCGACGACTGGCGCAAGGAACCGGACGCGGACAATCGGGGCAACGCCGATTATCCCATCGTCAACGAGTACCGCTGGCCGTTCGTGGCGGCCATGCTGCGGCAGGCGCTTGTGGTGTGCGCTGCCATGGGGGCGGTATGCCTGGGATTGTAGCCATGCGCGATACACTGAAGAGCTGGCTTGCGATCCTGAACGCGGCGGGCGCGATCATCCTGCTGATTGCCCTGACAACTGCCCTGTTCCTTGTCGATATGGGCAGAGCCGCCGAGGGCGTCCCCCGTGCTGCCCACCAGTACCGCGACACGCTGATCCGCGCGGCCCATGCCGTATGGGGGCTTGACGCTCCCGTGGCGGTACTGGCCGCGCAGGTACATACCGAGAGCCTCTGGAAGGCCGATGCCGTCTCTCCTGTCGGAGCGATGGGCATCGCACAGATCATGCCGTCCACCGCCCGCTGGCTGCCGGACATAGCTCCGGCCCTGCGGGGAGGGAGTCCCGCCCCGTATAATCCGGGCTGGGCGCTGAGGGCCATGTGCGAGTATGATCTGTGGCTGCATGATCGCCAGAGCGCCATGAGCGCCGGAGCGACCCTGGCCCCCTGTGACCGCATGAGCTTTGCCCTGTCGGGGTATAACGGGGGGCTGGGGTGGGTAAAGAAGGACAGGATCAAGGCCCGCGACAGGGGCCTTGATCCTGACCGCTATGAACAGGTCTCCACG
>DWXS01000050.1 GCA_019119045.1 Candidatus Mailhella merdavium
GACGGATCCAGAAAAAGGAAATTTTGACGGAAAGTTCCTGCAATGCTCCCTTTCAGCCTCCGCGTCAAGCAACATCTCTTGCCTCCCTGCGGACTTCGTGCCATGCTGAAATCATCTGACAAACATCAAATGCCGCCCCCCTATCCCGGAGCGCGGCGGAATGTCTTCTGCCGAGAGGGGAAAAGGAAACACCCCATGATCGATGACGCCCGCAAACAGTTCCTGCTGCACCGGGCCTCTGCCCTGTGCGAAGAACACGGAGCAAGGCTGCTGTATCTGACGCTCTCCGGTTCTCTGCTGCACGGTACGGCGCGCCCCGGCCTTTCGGATATCGATGCACGCGGACTCTTCCTGCCTTCGCTGAAATCCCTCGCCCTGGGGGAAGCTCCTTCCCATCTGAATTTTTCCACCGCCCTCCCCGGAGAACGCAATACGGCACAGGATATGGACATATGCCTGTGGCCCGTCGCCCGCTGGCTGCTGGAGCTGCTTCCCGCCGGGGACAGCGACGCGCTGGAGCTGCTTTTTTCTCCCTCACATGCAGCCTGCACGCTGTACCGGGATGCCGCGCTGGATCCGGTCTTCTCCGAGCCGCTGCGTCTGGCGGATGTGGCCCGCGTCCGCTCGCGCATGGAACGCGCTCTCATGAAGATGGAAAAATCCCTGTCCAGAGAAAGCTCTCTGGATACCCTGAAGAACGTGCGCCTCCGGCTGGATACTCACGCCTCCGATACCCGCCTCCGCCTGCGGGAGGTGCTGGACAGCCTGATCGAAGACTGTGCCGACGACAGCCTCTGTCTGCCCGTCGAGCATGAGGGAGAAAGAGGCCTGCGCCTCTGCGGCAGGCTGTACGCCGGAAATGTATCTCTGGCGGAATTCGGGCAGAGACTGAATGCGGAGCTGCGCCGTTTCGGAACGGGAAAAGCGAAGCCCAAGGCCTTTGCCCATGTTCTGCGCGGAATCATGCAGCTGGAAGAGCTGCAACACGAGGGAAGGATACGTTATCCTCTGGCAGGAAGAGAGGAACTTTCCGCAATCAGACAGGAAAGCACAGACAGAGCTGCCCTCTTCCGCCTGCTTTCCCGTCTGCGAACCCGTCTGACAGCGCTGGACAACAGGGTCGGGGAACAGGTCGATCGCGGCTACGATCCCGCCTTTGCGAAAGACTGTGCACTGGCCTGCTACGCCGCGCCTCCCCCGCTTCCCTCCCGGCAGAGCAGGCTGGACGAGATCTCCCCGGCCATTGTGCAGCTTGTTGCGGAAAAGGTGGACATGCTGGAGCGGACGCAGAACATCCGTGTCCTGTATGCCTGCGAATCCGGCAGTCGGGGATGGGGCTTTGCCTCGGCGGATTCCGATTTCGACGTGCGCTTCATTTATGTTCACGCTCCGGACTGGTATCTCGGTCTGGCCCCGGAAGAGCGGCGGGACGTGCTGGAAACAGGGACGGAACACAGAGCGGAAGGCGTTCTGGATCTCAGCGGCTGGGAACTGCGCAAGGCTCTCAAGCTGTTCAGGATATCCAATCCGCCTCTTCTGGAGTGGCTTTCCTCCCCTCAGGTGTACTGCGAACGGGGAAGTCTTGCGGAACGACTGCGCAAGGCGGCCCCGCACTCCGTATCTCTTCTGCGGATCTGGCATCATTACCGGAGCATGGCAAAAAAGAATATGGCGCATTATCAGAAGCACGGGCCGACCATCAAGGGCTGGTTCTATGTGCTGCGCCCCCTGCTGGCCGCACGCTGGGTCGAAGAAAGGCGCGCCATCCCTCCCATGCGTTTCGATCTGCTGTTGGAAGGAAGCCGCTGCGATCCTGAGTTCCGGGCGGAAGTGACGGAACTGGTAGCACGGAAGAAGGAAGGGAACGAGAAGGAAGCGTTTACGCCCCCTCCCCGAATCGCAGCCTTTGCGGAAGCGGAAACGGCGCGACAGGATCGTCCGGATCTGCCTGCCGCAGCTTCAGAACCGGAAAATCTGAACGCACTGTTCCGGGACATACTGCGCGAGACATGGGGGGATGCTGTATGAAAGCCGTAATTTTCTGCGGCATACAGGCTGCGGGGAAAAGCAGCTTTTACCGGGAGCGCTTTTTCCGGACGCATGTACGCATCTCCCTCGATCTGCTGCGTACCAGACACCGGGAACGGCTCTTTCTGAATACCTGTCTGGAATCCGGGCAGCGTTTCGTGGTGGACAACACCAATCCCACGCGGGCCGAGCGGGCCGTGTATATCGCTGGGGCAAAGGCAAAGGGCTTTTCCGTCATCGGATACCATTTCATCAGCCCTCTGGAAGAAGCCCTGCGGCGCAACGCGGCACGGGAGGGAGTGGAACGCGTACCGGACGTGGCCCTGAGGGCAACTCTGGCAAAGTTTGAGCAGCCTCTTTTCGGGGAAGGTTTTGACAGTCTGTATGAAGTGAGGCTGGGCGCAGAAGGCTTTCATGTACGCGAACGCCATCATATGGAGGAAGAGCATGAATTTTGATGACTTTGATGAGACGATGCGTATTTTTGAAACTGTCCACGATGTATGTGTCCTGCCGGGGATCCACATGGTCGCACGTATCGACGGGCGGAATTTTTCCCGCCTTACCAAGGAAACCTGCGCCTTCAAGGCTCCCTTTGACGAACGCTTCCGCGACTGCATGGCGGAAACGGTGCGTCACCTTATGTCCTGCGGTTTCAGCGTCATTTACGGCTACACGGAAAGCGACGAGATATCGTTGCTTTTTGATCTGGACGAACAGGCTTTCGGCCGCAAGCACCGCAAGTATAATTCCATTCTTGCGGCCGAGGCGGCAGCAAAATGCAGCCTGCTGCTGGGCGTACACGCCGCCTTTGACTGCCGCATCTGCGAACTGCCCACCCGGCGGCAGGTGCTGGACTATTTCCGCTGGCGTGCCGGGGACGCCCTGCGCAACGCTCTGAACGCCCATTGCTACTGGAAACTCCGCGAAGACGGCCTTTCCCCGCGCGCGGCGGCGGACAGACTGGCCCATATGGATACGGCAGGCAAGAACGAACTGCTGTTTCAGCACGGCGTCAACTTCAACGATCTGCCCGCCTGGCAGAAGCGCGGCATGGGCTTCTACCGAATCAAGGAAGAAAAGGAAGGCTACAATCCCCTTAGCGGAGAATCCGTCATAACGCTGCGCAGCCGCATCCATACGGAAATGGAGCTGCCGATAAATGACGCATATGAAGAGCTGCTGATCCGCCTGATGGATAATGCGGAAGCAAAGTAGTCAGGAACGCTTCTCCCGCAGGCTTTCCCAGTCCAGCCCGAATTTCGCCAGATATTTACGCAGGCGGTCGGCATCGTTGGCGTGCTGCTTCCTCTCCCGCGATCTGGCAAAAAGCAGACGGCCCGCCTCGGAAAGGCTGCGGGTGCGGCGGCACACCCGCACGACACAGGCCAGTTGTGCGGCGTCGAACAAATCCAGCTCCGCCGCAGCTTCTCCCAGCACGGACTTCAACAGCATTCCGTCCTGATCGCTGCCGTTCTCCAGCCGCCGCCAGCTTTCCGTCATGCGCTCCCATTCTTCGCGCACAATATCCGTGCCGATGCGGCCGCCTCCGGCCAGTACGCTCATACGCGTCACCATGGCGGAAAGATCCCGGAAGTTGCCGCGCCAGGAAGCCTCTGAACTCATGGACAGAGACAGAAACAATTCCCGCGCTTCCCTGTTGAAGCGTACCTGCCGCCCCGTCTTTTCCGCCACGCGTTCCAGCTCGTACTCCAGATTCGGCTCAATGTCTTCCGGCCTTTCGGCCAGACCGGGCAGGCGGAAGGTCCAGAGATTGATGCGCGCCAGCAGATCCTCACGAAAGGCCCCCCGCGCCGCAAGTTCCTCCAGAGGCCGATTGGTGCCGCATATCAGCTGAAAATCGCTGTGCATCTCCGTATCCGATCCCAGCGGGTAGAAGCGTTTTTCTTCCACGGCCCGGAGCAGCATGGCCTGTTCGTCCGGTCCCAGTTCCCCCACCTCGTCCAGAAACAGCACGCCACCGTCGGCCTGACGCAAAAGCCCCGTACGATCCGTCACTGCGCCTGTAAAGGCTCCTCGACGGTGTCCGAACAGGGCGGATATGGCGGCATCTCCGCGCAGCGTGGCGCAGTTCACTTCCACAAAATCCCCGCTCACCAGCCTCCGGCGACGGCGCAGTTCATATACCAGACGGGCCAGACGGGACTTGCCCGCGCCTGTCGGCCCCATGAGCAGAATGGGTTCCGCAGATTCCGTTCCCACTTTTTCCATACGTTCGATCATGGCGTTGAAGGCCGCGTTGCGCGTGGCAATGCCGCATTTGAGGAAGTTTGCATCCCCCTCCGCCTGACGGCGGAAACGCTCGGCAAGGCGATCATAGCGGGAAAGATCCAGATCGATGATGCCGTAGGTTCCCGCCGGATTCCACGCCCTGCGCCCCGAGGGATTCGTCTGGAGTATGCGCGCCGGGATATGCCGCGATTCGATGAGCAGAAAAAGACAGATCTGCATGACGTGAGTACCGGTGGTGATATGCACCAGATAGTCCTCATGCTCCGGATCAAAGGGATAGGCGCGGGCAAAGTCGTAAAAAGCAGCATACACCTCTTCAAAATCCCAGGGGTTGCTTACTTCAAACACATGCCGCACGACCTTTGTTTCCGGCGACACGACGCCCAGATCCCCGATCACGGTGTCGGCAATCCGGCCATGTTCCCTGCTGTACAAAAGCTCAAGACGATCGACGCGCAGATCTTCCTGCTGGCACAAGGCCACGGTAGGACGCCAATACGTCCAGCGCTGAGCCGAGAATCCGCGATCCAGCGTTGAGCCCAGCATACCGATGACTACGGTATCATGTCCCATTTCTTATCCTTTTATATAAAATACTGGAAAATATTCTAACAATATTGCCGGACGCAGAGCAAGCCTCACTCAAAATATATGTTATTACCATAAGTTATATATTCATATTGAAGTGGCATACTTCATGCTATACCGGTAATGGCGTCTGCGGAGCATACCTGTCAATCTCCCCGCCGGCGTCGGCGTGCCCCGTGGGCAACTTGTTCGCAGGCTCACGGGGCGGGGGCGGGAATGTTCCCCAAATGAAACCGGAAGGTTCGATATCATGGATGAAATTCTGATAGACGGCAGCATGGGGGAAGGCGGCGGGCAGATTCTTCGCGCCTCGCTGGCCCTGTCCATGGCGCTGGGCCGCCCCTTCCGCATCGAAAATATCCGGGCGCATCGTCCCTCTCCGGGCCTGAAGCGTCAGCATCTGACCTGTGTCCGGGCGGCGCGGGAGCTGTGCGGAGCCGAGGTTTCGGGCGATGAAATGGGTTCGCGGGAACTTTCCTTTGTTCCGGGGCCGCTGCGTCCCGGCGAATATCATTTTGCCATCGGCAGCGGCGGCAGTATCACGCTGGTGCTTCAAGCCCTGCTTCCTCCCCTGCTGACGGCGGCAGCACCTTCCCGCATTACGGTGACGGGCGGCACGCATGTGCCCCATTCCCCTCCCTTTGAATTCATGGCTCTGACGCTTCTGCCGCGGCTGGAAGCTCTCGGCCCGCATATCAAAGCGAAGATGGAGCGCTCCGGTTACATGCAGATCGGCGGCGGCAGTGTGACCGTAGACATTGACCCCGTGCCGAAGCTCGACGTTCCTGAAGGATTTGCCGAATCCGACGCTTCCCCCCCATTTCTCGGAACAGAAGCGCTGATTTACGCCCACAACCTGCCGGATGATGTTGCCGCCCGGGAACAGGAAACACTGATGCAGCCCGGATTTGCCGCCCTCGGCCTCACGAAGGGCAATATCCGTATTCTGAACCAGAGAAACAATCCTGCGCCGGAAGGCCAGGGCAACGCCGTACTGCTGATTCTGCGACACGGGCAGTTTTATACCGTATTCGGTGAAACGGGCTGGCGCGGACGCACTGCGGAAACCGTGGCAGGACATGCCGCAAACCGCGCTCTTCTCTTTCTGAAGCGAAATGTCTGCATGGAACGTCACCTCGCGGATCAGCTCATTGTCCCTCTGGCTCTGGCAGGCGGCGGGAGCCTGATCACGGAAACCCCGACGCCGCACTGCCGTACCTGTCTGGAAGTCGCTGCCCGATTCACCGGTCTGCGCGCCGGGATTACTCCCATTGAAGGAAAGCGGTCAAGAATCGGCCTGAACTGACGATATTCTCCAGATTCATCATTAATATACGATTCGCGTACCATCTCCATACGCACAACAAGGAACATTCCTCATGATGACCTCAAAGGAACTGAACAATCTCGGTCTGCCCCATGATCCGCAGCTCATGCGCCTCGGCATGAAAGTGACCAACAGTGTGCTGGCCCATGTCCCGGACTGGACATACGCAGGAAAATCCGGTCATGAGGCCATGCGTGAAGCCATACGGGATCTGTGCGTCAGTCCGGAACACATGGCGGATCATGAAACACTCGGGCCTCTGGCAAAACTGTTCATGGAACTGTATCCGAAAGGACCGGATATGACCCCGCGCGAAAGCCCCGCCCCCTGGAAGCAATGGGGCTGCATGGAGGTGGAAGAGGAGGCCGTGCGCCAGATGGAAAAGGCCTGTCTTCTGCCCGTAACGGTACGCGGCGCGCTCATGCCCGACGCGCATACCGGATACGGTCTGCCCATAGGCGGCGTTCTTGCGGTGCGCAATGCGGTCATTCCTTATGCTGTCGGCGTGGACATTGCCTGTCGTATGCGTCTGACCGTACTGGACATGCCTGTTGAACGCCTGTCCACACACAGAGAAGATTTCATCGCCGCCATTAAACAGGAAACTCGCTTCGGCGTGGGCGCAGCCTTTGAAAAAGAGTATCGTCGCGATCATCCCGTCATGGAAGAAGACTGGGCCGTCAGCCCAGTAACCCGCGTCAACCGGGATAAAGCCTGGAAACAGCTGGGCAGCAGCGGGGGCGGCAATCATTTTGTGGAATTCGGGGAACTGCATCTGGACGAGGCGGCCCGTATCGGCGAACGGGAACTGACTCCCGGCACATATCTTGCTCTGCTCAGTCATTCGGGAAGCCGGGGAACGGGGGAAGCGGTAGCCATGCATTACAGTCAGAGAGCCATGTCCCTGCACCCCGATCTGCCGGAGGAGCTGCGGCGTCTTGCCTGGCTCAGTCTGGATCGGGAAGAGGGACAGGAATACTGGGCGGCCATGCAGCTTATGGGACGCTATGCCTCAGCCAACCATGAACTGATCCACAGGCATATCTTGAAGGCTCTGGGATGCTGCGCCCTGACCCATGTGGAGAATCACCACAATTTCGCCTGGCTGGAAGAACACGACGGCGAACAGGTCGTGGTTCACCGCAAGGGAGCAACTCCGGCGGATAAGGGACGGCTCGGCGTCGTGCCGGGCTCCATGTGTTCCCCTGCATTCGTAGTACGCGGCAAGGGTCGGGAAGATGCGCTCTGTTCCTGCTCGCACGGAGCGGGCAGGCTCATGAGCCGTGCCGCAGCCTTCCGGCAGTTCACGCAGGAGGATCTGGCCGCCGTGCTGCGGGAAAACGGCGTGGAGCTGCTTTCCGCAGGTCTGGACGAATCGCCCATGGCCTACAAGGATATCCGTGCGGTCATGAAGGCCCAGCAGGATCTTGTGGATATTCTGGCCGTCTTTCATCCCCGTCTGGTCAAAATGGCAAAAAGCGAAGCCCGTCGCAAAGGTCGCTGATCTCGCAAGACGAAAGAACCGGGGCGATATGGAAAATTCCTTCCTGTCGCCCTGCAAAAAGTAATCATTAAAAACGCGCTCAGAGGCCGTCCCGGCTGCTTCTCCAGCGGGCAAAACGCAGGACTGTGCTTTCCGGGGCCGACTGCAGAAACGCGGCAGACACGGAAAAGGGAGACGCCCGACGCCGTTGCGCCGTCCGGGAGCGTCTCCCTTTTTCTTTTCTGCTGACCCCGTTATATACGTGCCACGCCGCTCCTGCGGGCAGCCTCGGCAACGGCCGCAGCAACGGCATCCTTCACCCGGAGATCAAAGGCGGCAGGAAGGATATATTCGGCATTCAGCTCATTGTCTCCCACCAGATCAGCCAGAGCGCGCGCCGCAGCAATCTTCATCTCGTCGTTGATATCACAGGCTCGCACATCCAATGCCCCGCGGAAAATTCCGGGGAAGGCCAGCACGTTGTTGACCTGATTGGGGAAGTCGCTCCGCCCCGTGGATACCACTGCCGCGCCGCCGGCCTTGGCTTCATCCGGATATATTTCAGGAACGGGGTTGGCGCAGGCAAAAATAATGGCATCCTTGTTCATGCCGGCAACCATTTCCTTTGTCACGGTACCGGGCCCGGACACGCCGATGAACACGTCCGCACCCCGGATTACCTGTTCCAGGCTTCCCTTTTCCCTGCTCAGGTTGGTGACTTCGGCAATCTCGCGCTTGATGGGATTGAGATCATCCCTTCCGGCATAAATCGCACCCTTGCGGTCGGTCATGATGACATTTTTGAGACCCATGCTCATGAGCAGGCGGATAATGGCAATCCCTGCCGCACCTGCGCCGGAAGTAACAATCCGGACATCCTCGATGCGCTTGCCCACCAGCTTGAGCGCGTTCAGCACACCGGCCAGCGTTATGACGGCCGTGCCGTGCTGGTCGTCATGGAAAATCGGAATATCGCAACGCTCCTTCAGGCGACGTTCAATTTCAAAGCAGCGCGGCGCGGAAATATCTTCCAGATTCACCCCGCCGAAGGAACCTGCAAGCAGGGCCACAGTATTGACGATATCGTCCACTTCCTTGCTGCGCACGCAAAGGGGAATGGCATCCACCCCCCCCCGAAGGCCTTGAACAGCACACACTTGCCTTCCATGACGGGCATTCCCGCTTCCGGCCCGATATCGCCCAGACCCAGCACTGCACTGCCGTCGGTCACAACCGCCACGGTATTCCAGCGGCGCGTCAGCTCATAGCTCTTATTCACATCCTTCTGAATTTCCAGACAGGGCTGAGCCACCCCGGGGGTATAGGCCAGAGACAGGGCCTCCGCACTGTCCACCTGTGCCCGGGGAGTGATTTCGATTTTTCCCTTGAGCGCATAATGCAGTTTTAATGATTCTGCCGCGTAGTCCATGGAATTCCTCCGTATGTTCACATGATGGAGCAACGTGCGGAGGAAATGCCCTCCGCCATGCGCCATCCTCTTCATTCAGAATGGAATCTCTCCGCATATCCTTCAGCCGTGCCACGGCTGTCGGGCGGAGGAGTGAGAGGAGTGAAACGCGGCGGAATCCGGGATTGCCGTATTCCGCCGCATACTTTCAAAAGATTTCTGTCTTATTCCGCCTTTCCTGCCCACCGGGCCCGGATGCATTCCCACAGAGCGGAACGCTTCGCTTCCGGCGCTCCGGAGTCCGGCGCGTTGGCGACCTCATCCTCATAAAGGTAATTTCTGTTGATATCACGAGGACGCTTGGCCATGTACATGATGAAGCCGAATACCATGGCCAGCCCGACGAACACGATGGGGAAGCCGGCAAAGGTCTTGACCATCTTGATACCGTCTATGCCGCCGGAAAGAGTGAAGAGCAGCGAAGCGGCAAGAATGAGTATGCCCCAGCACAGCTTGAGGCCGAAATGCGCTTCTTCCGATTCGGAGCTGTTGCGCATGGTCATGCTGGAAATGGTGGAAATCATGGAGTTGGCAAGCGTAATGAAGGAAATGGCGATGATCAGCAGCATGAAGGGCTTGACCAGAGAGGCCAGCGGCACGCCGTTGAAGGCTTCCAGCGGCATGGCTTCGGCGCCGAGGGTCTTGTAGATATCGTAGTAGTTGACGCCTTCATAGAACTGGGCGTGCAGCACCGTCCCGCCGAATATGGAGAACCACACCAGGCCGAATATGGAGGGCATGAGCCAGTTGACCACCACGAACTGACGCAGGGTGCGGCCGTAGCCGAGGCGCACAAAGAACAAGCCCATGACCGGCCCGTAGGACAGCCAGTTCACCCACCAGTACATATCCCACCACTGCGGCCACAGTTCCCCGTTCGGGAACGGCGCGGTATAGGTCATGGATTCAATAAAGTTACCGAGGTAGGAACCGGTGGACTGGGTGAACAGGTTGAAGATATAGGCCGCCGGCCCGCACAGCAGCAGATAGGCCAGAAGGAACAGGAAGAACCATGCGTTTTTGTCCCCAAGCCAGAGTATGCCGCGCTGGAGTCCGCTGATGCTGGTTGCGGTATAGGCTATGCAGATGGCCACGCCGATGGCGATATAGAGCATGGTGTTCGGGGTTATGCCGAAAACCAGTTCCACACCCTTGCCGAGCTGGAGTATGCCGTACCCGAGAGAACCGGCCACACCGCCCACCAGCGCAAACACCGTCAGAACGTCGATGACCGTGGCCAGCCTGGTATTGACGGCTCTGTCGCCCAGCAAGGGAACAAGCCCGGAACTCACATTGAAGGGCTTGCGCATGTTATGGCACACATAGGCCAGAATCAGACCGAAGGTCACATAAATGGCATAGGGAGTCAGCGTCCAGTGCAGAAAGGTGGTGCGCATTCCCCAGAGTACGGCCGCATTGCTTCCCGATTCCAGACCGAGGCTCGGCGCAGGTTCCATGGCGAAGAGCAGAGGCTCCACCGCTCCCCAGAAGACTACGCCCGTCCCGATTCCCGCACACAGGGATACCACGAACCACTGCCAGTATGACATTTTCGGCTTTGCGTTCGGCCCGCCCAGACGGATATTTCCTATGGGATGGAAAATAACCGTGAGAACAAAGAATACAAAGATCAGCATGGTGATGCTCACCAGCCAGCCGAGATCCCACATGAGCGTTTCAAATACGGCAGTAAGCGTCGGAACGAAACTGTCCTTGAACACCAGACCCAGAACGATCACAACCAGAAAGATAAGAGCCGGCACAAGCAGCACGGAATGACGCAATTTCATTTCAGCTTTCATCTAGCTTGCTCCCAATATATTTTCCTGTAAAAACCCAAAAACGTTTATCCCCTGGGCCCGGAGGAATACCTGTTCCTTGCCTCGGCAATGGCCTGAGCCATCTGTTCTCCGTCCGTCATCCGGGCAGGATCGAGCAGTTCGGCGGCCGCCTCTTCGCCCAGCAGTCCCAGATCAACTGCAACTTCCCGGATGCTCCTGCCGGAAGAAAGAGCCTCTCTTGCCACACGGGAACCGGCTTCGTAGCCGAAAACCGCCGCGATCATCGCGGCAAGCGCGGTGGATTTTTCCGCCTCCTCCCGGCAATGCCCGACATCAGCCTTCACTCCGGCCACGCAACGCCGGGCGAAAAGAACAATCGAGCGGGACAGAAGACGGCAGGAATCCAGCGTGCATCTGGTCACCACGGCTTCCCACACATTGAGTTCAAGTTCCCCGCGTTCCACGGCCATGGTCACGGCCGCATCGTTTCCGCAGACAAGAAAATGAACCTGCATGACAAGCTCGGGCAGAATGGGGTTGATCTTGCCGGGCATGATGGAAGATCCCGGAAGAACCGCGGGCAGTATCAGCTCGCCCATGCCTCCCTTCGGCCCGGAAGAAAGCAGACGGAGATCGGAACCCATTTTCGAGAGTCCGGCACTCAACGCCTTGAGTGCCGAAGAAATGTGAATGTGAATATCCCCGAACTGCATGGCATCGAAACAGTTCTCCGCAGCTCGTACTTCCAGGCCGGAAAGTTCCTTCAATCTGGCAAAAACAGCTTTTTTGAAGCCCGGCAAACTGCCCGCGCCTGTTCCGACGGCCGTGCCCCCCAGCGGCAGTTCAAGGCAATCCGCAGCCAGACGCTTCAGATTGTCCTTCTGACGCCGCAGAAAGCTGACCCATGCGGAAAAGTTCTGTCCCAGGGTCACGGGAAGAGCATCCTGGAGACAGGTTCTGCCCAGCTTGACCGTATCTCTGAACTCCTCTTCCTTGCCCGCCGACACCTCCGCCAGCTCTTCCACCGCGTCGCAGACCTCTTCAAGAAGTTCATGCGCGGCAAGCAGCATCGCCGAAGGAAGCACGTCGTTGGTGGACTGCCCCATGTTCACATGCGTGTTGGGATGGACATCGAGCCCTGACAGTATGGCCGAGGCCCTGTGGGCCAGAACCTCGTTGACGTTCATGTGAACGCTTACGCCGCCTCCGCCGGTGATCAGATCCACAGGGAACTGATCGTTCCAGCGTCCGGCAATGACTTCGTCCGCCGCCTTGCAAATAGCCCCGGCAACGGTCCGATCCAGTCCTCCCACTTCCAGATTGGCGAGCGCGGCGGCCTTCTTGATCATCGCTATCGCCCGGATCAGCACCATGCCGTCCTGCCCGAAACTGTGCCCCGTCACTCCGGAAGCCCCAACTCCGCGCAGCGTCTGAATCCCGAACAGGGAAGCGTCATCAAGTTCCATCTCACCCAGAAAATCATGTTCGATTCGCATGGGGCCCCTCCGGACTGGGAATTTTATGCTTTCAATTTTTGCAGAATCAGCGTATTCTATGGGTTTGTTCAGCTAATTCTGAGGTCACAGAAAGGAGGATTGCCGTGACCGATGCCACAGAGGCGCATAGCCCGGCACCTGAAGGAAAACGGGAATCGGGCGGAGCGCAGGCAGTAGATCGCGCATTACTCCTGTTGCGGCTGGTCGGAGAAGAAAAGGGGCCGGTGTCGCTTCAGACGCTGTGCGCCCGATCCGGGCTGAACCGAACAACAGTCTGGCGTCTGCTCACCTGTCTGGAAAAGAATCACTTTCTGGCCCGGAATCCTTTCACCAAGGAATACGATCTCGGCTATGCCGTGTCGCATCTCTGCGCGCTCCCTCAAAGAAGAAACGCCCCTCTGATCAGGCTCGTACTGCCGGAAATGGAACAGCTCATGGAGCAGTTTCAGGAATCGGTGCTGCTCAGTGTGCCCTGTCCCGGAGGAACCATCACCATCTGCCAGATCGATCCGCAGCGCAGTGTCCGCCTGAAGGATTACGTCAACCAGGTAACGCCGCTGTGGGGAACTTCCACCGGAAAGGTGCTGCTGGCGCACTTCCCCCCGAAACAGCTTGAATCCTTCCTCTGTCAGCCGCTTTCTGCCTTCACTCCGGATACGATTACAGACCCTGAACTTCTGCGCCGGGAAATTATCCAGGCCAGCAGCGCAGGTTATGCCACTGTAGACGGGGAGTGGAGCGGAGAAGAAAGCGGGATTTCCGCACCCATTCTTTCCTGCGGCGAACCTGTTGCCGTGCTGGGAATCGGCGGCCCCCGCACCCGGCTGACGCCTCAGGTCATGAAACAGATTGCTCCTGCCCTGTGCGCCGCCTGCCGCAAGGTGGAAAAGCTGATCGCCTGAATCCCAGGGAGGATCGCATCCTTTTCGGGAGGAATGCGATCCTCCGGGCATTTTCCGCAGGTCGGAACATGCCCTTATTCTTTATTAGAATTCCACGACGTAGCGTCCCATGTTCTTGCCCTTGGGATCGCGGAAGATATCAAAGACGCGGTTGATGTCTTCAAGTTTGATGCGTTCGATGATCAGGCTGTCCAGATCATACTTTCCTTCAAGATAAAGCTTGGCAATACGCGGAAAATCATTGAAGGGATTGACGTCGCCGTAGAAGCTGCCCTTAAGAACCTTCGCCACGCGGTGGAAGCTGCCGGAGGGAAGAACAAGCTGACCGTCGGCAGGATAGGCGCCGATGACGACGGTGGTGGAACCCTTGCGGCCGCACTGCCAGGCAATGGAACCGACCTTGGTGTTTCCGGTGCAGTCGATCACATATTCGGCGCCGAGGCCGTCCGTCAGTTCCTTTACGGCAGCGGGAACATCGGCAACCTTGCCGGTGTTGATGGTATGCGTCGCACCGAAACGGGAAGCCTGTGCCAGGTTGTCATCCTTGATATCGCAGGCAATGATGGTGCTGGCGCCGGCGATGCGGGCACCCTGAATAGCATTGGCGCCCACGCCGCCGATACCGAAAATGGCAACGGAGGAACCGGGGGTGACCTGAGCCGCACGAACAGCCGCGCCGTATCCGGTGGCCACGCCGCATCCGATCATGCAGGCCTGCGCCATGGGCATTTCATCGGGAATCTTGATGCAGCTCATTTCCGGAACAACCGTATATTCGGCAAAGGTGGACAGCAGGGAGGAATGATAGCAGGGGCCTCCGTCCAGCGTCATACGGGTGGTGCCGTCCATCAGGGTGCCGCCGAACATGGGGCCGAAAGCCGATTCGCACAGGCTGAACTTGCCCGCGCGGCAATAGGCGCAGGTTCCGCAATAGGGCACCCAGCTCAGGGTCACATAGTCGCCGGGCTTGCAGGTGGTGACATAGGGGCCGACGGAAACGACCTGTCCTGCTCCTTCATGTCCCAGAACCTGAGGAATGGGAGTGGTGGGATCTTCCAGCGTGTTCAAGTCGCTGTGACAGACGGCCGTGGCAAGGATTTTGACCAGCACTTCATGGGCTTTCGGTTCAGCCAGTTCCACTTCACGAATTTCAACCGGTTTTCCGACCTGAGTCATGACGGCAGCTTTCATCTTCATGGGAAACCTCCATATAATAAGGATGCAGGTTGATAGTTGCAGGGCCGAACGGGGAGACCCGCTCCGGCCCGCTATGACCGGAACGCGACATGCTGCTGTGTGTCGCGCGCCCCTCTGCGGTGCGCGCGGCGCCTCAGGCTATCAATATGCGTACCAGATAGACTTACGCTTGGTGTACAAATCCAGAGACAGGTTGCCGCATTCCATACCCCAGCCGCTCTGCTTGTAGCCGCCGAAGGGGCTGGTATGTTCGTAACAACCGTATTTATTGATGAATATCTGTCCGGCCTGGAGAGCCTTGGACATACGCTGAGTGCGGGCCACGTCGTTGGTCCAGAAACCGGCGGCCAGTCCGTAGGGGCTGTCGTTAGCGATACGGATGGCTTCTTCTTCCGTTTCGAAGGGGATTACCGTAAGCACGGGTCCGAAAATTTCTTCACGGGCAATGCGCATCTGATTGTTGCAGTCCGCAAAAATGGTGGGGTTGATGAAATACCCGTCGGCATTGGAGCCTTCCACGTTGCGGTCGCCGCCGCAGACAAGGCGTCCGCCTTCAGCCTTGCCGATTTCGATATAACGCATGATGGATTCAAAATGCTCTTTGGATACCTGCGCGCCCTGATTGGACGTAGGATCAAAGGGATCGCCCACCTTCCAGGTCTTGTAGCGTTCCGCCATACCGGCCAGAACTTTTTCATACACCGGCTTCTGTATCAGCAGGCGGGTGGGCTCGGAGCATTTTTCCCCCTTGCCGTAGAACATGGCCACAAAGGAACGCTCAATGGCCCAATCCATATCGGGAGCGTCGGCAAAAATGATGTTCGGGGACTTTCCGCCCAGTTCCAGACTGATGGTCTTCAGGTTGGAGTCGGCGGAGTCATGCACCAGCTTGCGGCCTACCGCAGTACTGCCGGTGAAGGCCACCTTGTCCACGCGCGGATGCCGCGTGATGAAGGTACCGATGGAGCCGCGCCCCACAATCAGGTTGATCACACCTTCCGGCAGGAGGCCGGATTCATGGAAAATTTCAAAGAGACGTACAAGAGAAAACGAAGTGAAGCTGGAAGGCTTGATCACCACGACGTTGCGCATGGCCAGAGCAGGAGCCAGCTTGTATCCGGCCATGTCCATGGGGTAGTTCCAGGGAATGATCTGTCCGCATACCCCCACAGGTTCGCGCACGGTGTAGGAGAAGAAATTCCCCATGACCGGGTTCACTTCGCCATAATACTTGTCGCACCATCCTGAATAGTAATCAAAGAAGTCCGCTACGTTGACAACGTCTTCGCAGGATTCGGGGAAGGTCTTGCCGTTGTCCATGGTTTCCAGCGTGGCAAGCTCTTCCACATGTTCCCGGATGAGCGCGGAAAGCTTGCGCATGATGACGCCGCATTCCTTATGACTGATGGTAGAAGTCCAGGGGCCTTCGTCAAAGGCCTTGCGTGCGGCATCAACGGCACGATCCACGTCGCTTTCATTCGCACAGCGCAGATGCCCGATGACCTTGCCCGTGGCAGGATTGACGGAATCCAGCACGTCTCCGGAACCGTCCACCCACTTACCGCCGATGTAGAGCGATTTGGTGTCCTTCAGCCATTTTTCGGCCCATTCGATTTTCGGACTATACGTACCCATGGCAGACTCCTTATTGGTTATCCGTTTATTGTCAGGAGTTTTCGGTCCCGGCCCCACGATTGCGCAGATCGGCAACCACGGCCTCAAGCCCTTCCTTCTTTATGCGGGAGGAAAGATACTGATATCCGTACCTTTCCTTGCAGGCTACAATGATCGGTATTCTGCTGGCGGCATATTCCCGGCACACTGTTTCATTAATCGTAATTCCCGCGACGCAGCGTTCCCGTAATGACACCATGGCCCGGAGCAGCATCCCCATGCTGTCCAGCAGCAAAAATCCCATCATTTCTTCCCAGAGATTGATGTGGATTTCGCCAAGCCCCACGGCACGCTGGATCACGCCGTCATGCCCCTCGATCAGCATGGCGCACTGAATCATCATTTCCGGTATCACCGGGTTGACCTTGCCGGGGAAAAACGAAGATCCCGCCTGCACCGCCGGCAGACGCAGTTCTCGCAAACCGGTTTCCGGCCCGGAGGAAAGCAGCCGCAGATCTCTGGAAAACTTGGCGAGAATCTGTGCCAGCCGACCTGTGAGCCCGGAAACCGCAGCCAGGTCATCGGGATATTCGGCCGCATCCAGCGGACTTTCCCGCCATGTTACCTCGTAGCCCAGAACATCCTTCAGAGCGGGCAGTATTTCCCGGCGATAGCTTTCCGGAGCCCCCGTTCCCGTGCCGACCACCGTCCAGCCCAGATTCACGCGGGTCATTCTTTTCCGCCAGAGAGCGATATCCTCGCGCTGACGACGAATCGCCGCAGCCGTACCGGAAAACAGCGCGCCGGCCGAAATTTCCATCCCGTCCTGCAGGCAGGTGCGGGCTATGGTAGGAACGGAAGCAAAGGCAGAGGCCAGTTCCTCAAGCTTTTCCACCCAGGCGGCTGTCTCTTTGTCCAGTTCCCCGAGCCGTCCGAAAAGCGTCAGGCGCAGCGCGGTATGGCAGACATCCGACGTGGACTGCGACATGTTCACATCGTCCACAGGCCGTATGTCGACCCCGGCGAGAGAGGCAATGACCTCATTGAGATTCATGTTGAGGCCTATACCGCCGCCGTGATACACATCCACCGGGAACTGATCCTGATGCCTGCCCGCCGCAAGCTCATCACAGGCGGACATAATCTGTTCCGCCTTGTCCGCCGGAAGCAGACCGGCCCGCAGATTGGCAAGCGCACAGGCTTTCTTCACCCTGGCAGCACTTTGGATGTAAGCAGGGAAACGGGAAAGCGGGACACCGGAAAAAGACATATTCTGAAGAGTGAGCCTGGTCTGCTCACCATACAGCGGCTATTCAGCAACATGCGTCGAAGGGTTCATAGCTCGCCTCCGCATTGTTCATAATACGAACTTTATATGTACATTATGAACATTTCCATGTTTGTATCCTTTACGACATGGCTTGTTTTCATGTCAACACTTTTGCCTAATGATTCTTTTTTTCACATAATTTTTTTTGTAACGGCATTCAGTTTATTCATATAACAAACTGTTTTCTTTGTTTTTTTGAACATTAAAGACAGCTTTTCATCTTGCGTCGGCGAGTTGGGGCGGATATAGTGCGTTCACTTCTTTATCCATTTCTACACAAGCAGGAGAATGCGACGCCAATATTTGACGTAAAGAATTCTGTCGCATTCCCGGCATGTGCATGGCATGTCCTCGCGGATTGCGTATAATGCGCGGCGAATATTCATCGCCTGCGGAACGCCGCATGGAATTCCCGATTTTTCTTACTCCGGCCTCAGGCCAGCCTTTCAGGAGCTTACCATATGCCGAAGCTTATCTATGGAGTATGGGACGGTATCGTATACGACAACAGGGGTGTCGATGTCCCCGTCAGCCCGGAGGGGCTGGATCTGTCTCTCTTTGATCATTTCGACGAGGGAAATCCCGCAAGAATATTTCTCAGTGAGCGGGGCTTTCTTGTATTTTCCGCCGACGCTCCCCTGCTCTGGGCCTTGTGGAAGCATTTCGACAAGGTTGCCTCGGAATCCTGCGGCAAGTGTTCGCCCTGTCGGGCAGGCGCGCCTCTGCTGCGCGACGCGCTGGCTCACGCCTGCGGCGACGGAAATGTCGACTGGGCGCAAGTCCGCGATATTGCCGAGCAAATGGCGGTAACGTCTCTGTGCGGAGTAGGAAAAACCGGGCCGCGTCCCTTAATCGATGCCCTGCGCCATTTTCCCTACGATCTTCGCGCTCATGGCGGAGGAACGGATCTCAATGGGCCGCACGGCTTCTACAGCGCCATTACCAGCCCCTGTATCGAGGCATGTCCGGGGATTGTGAACATTCCCCGCTATATCGACTACATCAAGGATGGTCATAATGACCTTGCGGCCAATACCGTACTGCGCCATTACCCTCTGGTCGGCAGTTGCGGGCGGGTCTGCGTGCGCAGTTGTGAAAGTGCCTGCCGCCGCGCCAAGGTGGACGAACCTGTTTCCATCCGAAACCTCAAACGCTTTGCCGCCGATCAGGCTATCGCTTCAGGCATGCTGCGGCCACAGGCCTGCGCCCCCACAAAGGACGCCCGCGTGGCGGTAATAGGAGCCGGTCCCGTAGGTATTTCCTGTGCATATCACCTGCTGGAACGCGGTTACAGCGTGGATATTTACGAAGCAAAATCACAGGCGGGCGGCATGATCCGCTACGGAATTCCCATCTATCGCCTGCCCAAATACACACTCCAGGAAGAAACGGATATCGTTGCGGCCATGGGAGGCAAGTTCATCTTCAACCGCAAACTCGGTCGCGATTTCAAGGTGGACGATCTCTTCGCCCAGGGCTACGAAGCGGTCTTCATCAGCGGCGGCTGCCCGCTGGGAGCCTATCTCGGCATGAAAGGAGAGGACACGTCTCTTCCGGACTATGAAAACGGCATTGAATTTCTGGAACGCGTGTATGAAGGCGTGGAGTCCGGCACTCCCCCGACGCTCAAAGGCGACGTAGTCGTCGTGGGCGGCGGCAACGTGGCCATGGACTGCTGTCGGGCGGCTACCCGTATTGCAGACGGCAAGGTTCATCTGGTCTATCGGCGTACGGAAGCCGATGCCCCAGCCGATCATGAAGAAATAGCGGAAGCGAAGCTCGAAGGCGTGGAATTTCACTTCCTCTGCGGGCAGGACACGCTGCTCACGGAAAACGGACGCATCACCGGTCTTCGCGTGGTAGATATGGAGCGCACGGAACCCGATGCCAGCGGTCGGCGCGGCGTACGCCCCATTGCCGGTTCCGAGCATATTCTGCCCTGCGCTCATGTCATTGCGGCCATCGGTCAGACGGCAGATCCGTCCATGATTTCCGATGACGAAGGTATTGCCCGCGATCGCAAGCATTGCATCATCATCAATTCCGCACAGGAAACCAGCCGCAAGGGCGTATTCGCAGGCGGAGACTGCACATCGGGCCCGCGCGCTGCCGGCCCCACCACCATGATCATGGGTATGGGACAGGCCTATTTCGCCGCGCGCTCCATCGACAAGTACCTCGCCACGGGCAAAGTTCCCTTTGATTCCCGCTGGAGAATGAGCGAATGGATCGCGCAGGGCAGACTGCTGGAAGACGACCTGCCCGTCCCCGGCAAGGAAAAACAGACTCGCGTGCTGCTGCGCGAACTTTCCCCGGAAGAACGCGACCACAATTTCCGGGAAGTAGAGCAGACTATGACGCAGGAAGAAGCCTGGGCCGAAGCCTCGCGCTGTATGCGCTGCTATCGCGTGCTTTCCGTGCTTACGGCTTCGCCCATTCCCGGTGCGGAAGCATAAAGCCTCGGCCAGATACACGGCCCTTGCTCCGCCCATGTCCGGAGAACGCCAGACCATATGAGGAATTTTCGATGAAAGCATTCATCAACGGACAGGAATATGACTTTGAAGCGGGCGAAACCATTTTGCACGTCGCCCGCCGCAATGGAATTTTCATTCCCTCTCTGTGTCGTTTCGAGCCGCTCAGGCACAAGCCCGCGACCTGTCGGGTCTGCCTTGCGGAAGTGAGCGACGCGCAGGGCACGCGCATGGTTACCACCTGCGATACGCCCATGGAAGAAGGCATGAGGGTTGATACCTTCTCCAAACATGTGCGCGACATGCAGCGCGTACAGGTGGAAATGATTTTTGCCGATCATGATCAGGAATGCGTATCCTGCGCCCGCCACGGCAACTGTGAATTGCAGGATCTGGGCGAAGCCGTGGGCCTGAACCGCAACCGCTTCACGCACCGCCTGCATCCCTCCGCATCGGAGCGTCCTGTGGACGACAGTGCGGCGGGCATGATCCGGGATATGACCAAATGTATTCGCTGTCTGCGCTGTGTAAATGTCTGCCGCCAGATACAGGGGGTGGCGGCCCTCACTGTGGACGGCAAGGGCCTCGGCACCTGTATCGGCGTCGGTATGGCTCCCAGCCACAGAGCTTCCGCCTGCATTCAGTGCGGTCAATGCACGCTGGTCTGCCCGACCGGGGCCCTGGCCGAACGCGACCAGAATGACGAAGTGCTGGATTATCTGGCTTCGCCCCATGTTACTACGGTATTCGGCTTTGCCCCCTCCGTGCGCGTGTTGCTGGGCGAAGAATTCGGCTTTGCCCCCGGCGTCAATGTGGAAGGCAAAATTGTGGCCGCATTGCGCCGTATCGGTGCGGATCTGGTGCTGGATACCGATTTTGCAGCCGACGTCGTGATCATGGAGGAAGGCACGGAACTGCTGGGACGGATAAAAAACGGCGGCACACTGCCCATGTTCACCTCCTGCTGTCCGGGCTGGATCAACTATGCCGAAAAACACTGCCCCGACATTCTGCCGCACATTTCCTCAACCCGTTCGCCGCAGGGAGTGTTCGGCGCGCTTGCCAAAACGTATCTTCCGGAAAAAATGGGCATTAATCCCAAGCGAATCCGGGTCATTTCGATCATGCCCTGCATTGCCAAAAAAGATGAAGCCGCCCGCATGGAGCTGACCTCCGGAGGCATTCCGGATGTGGATGTGGTGATCACCGTGCGGGAGTTCGCCCGTCTGCTGCGACGCATGGGCGTGGATCTCCATTCCATTGAACCGGAACCCTTCGACAACCCCTTCATGAGCGCGTCCACCGGGGCGGCAGTCATCTTCGGCTCTTCCGGCGGCGTGATGGAAGCCGCAGTACGCACCGTCTATGCCGTACTCAACGGCAGAGAAATGGATCACATTGAAGTCGCTCCGCTGCGGGGTATGGACGGCGTACGGGAAGCAAGCATCGACCTCGGCCCGGAGCATGGAAGCATCAGGGTAGCCATCTGTCACGGTCTGCGCAACGCGCATATGCTGGCGGAAGAAGCTCTGGCCGGCAGGTCTCCCTATACCTTCATTGAAGTCATGGCCTGTCCTGGCGGCTGCATCGACGGCGGCGGCACGACCAGAGTCAAGGGAGACTATCACCCCTGTGCCGCGCGCAGACAGCAGGCTCTCTATGCCATCGATCGCTCCATGCCGCACCGGCAGTCACACAACAACCCGCAGGTAAAAAAACTGTATGCGGACTACCTCGGTGCCCCCAACTCACACAAGGCGCACGATCTGCTGCATACCGCCTACGCCGATCGCAGGGAAAAGCCCTCGGAAAGCATCGTCAGCAACAAAAAACGACTGACTCTGACGGGTTAATGCCTTCCGACGCAAAGTCCGGAACGTGACAGAAGAACAGGAAAAGACACAGACGCATTGAAACGATGCGGAAAGCTTTCTTTTCCGTACGGCTTCCGTTCCAAACGCCACCATCACCATTCAAGATATCAAATTTTCTTTTTCACTTGATATCGTTCGACTGCATACGGCGAGGCCCGCGCATTGATCGGAAAACAGCGTTCAATGTGCGGGCCTCGTCGTCGGCAAGAGGAGGACGAACTATAGTACAGGAACATAGTGCTGCGGCATACAGGACGCCCTGATGCATGCCGCAACAGTCAGGCATTACGCCTTCTTTTTCTCCTCCCGTCATACATCTATCCGTTTTTCCACGTTCCTCCCATTAAAAAGACGACTCTGCGACGAGGAAGCATTTCCCGAGCCTCCCGGCTCTCCGAACGAACCCCGGACACCATACCTCAGAAGAGCATTTTGCTTTTGAACATATCTGCCGCTCATGTCCCCATGTTCCAGCCTGCAGCCTTCACGCCTCCGCCGGAGCTTGCTCACCGTCCATGCCGATACACCCTGCGGGCCGTCCGTTGAACGGCTATACCGGAAGCACATTGGCGGCTCCGGCATCGCGAAGAACCATCGCTCCGCCTGAGTCCGGAAACAGATTCAAAACGAGCAGGCTCTAAGAAAAAAACACGTTCAAAGCTGTCTGCGCCTGCCGGAATTACGTTCCCAGCAAAAAAAGGCCGCATCCTGTTTCCATGACGCGGCCCCCATTCCGTCCCGCACGGACGGAGATTGTCAGGAAAACTTTATTTTCCACCCTTGGCAAATTCTGCAATGGCACGGGAATTCTTTCCGGGATCTCCCATGGTTCCCGCGCCGCCCACGCAGCCGCCCTCACAGGTCATGACTTCCACAAGATTCCCCGGACAGGGACCCGTGGCATAAGTCTTGAGTTTGCGCAGGCCGGAAAGGGAAAGCCCCGAAACGAACACGGGCTTCACTTCCGCCCGATCCCCGACGACATTTTTGACGGCTGAGGCAACGCCGCCGGAAATGGCATATCCTCGACCGTCTCCGGAAGGAACCCTTTCCAGCGGAGCTTCCGCACACTCGCCCACGCTGATGCCCGCGGCCTCAAAAATGGCGCTCAACTCCTCAAAGGTCAGTACATAATTGACATATTCATCTTCCAGAGCCTCAAAACGCTTTGCCACGCAGGGGCCGATGAATACGGTCACCGTATCGGGATTGGCCTCTTTAGCCAGCTGGGCCGTATAGTGCATGGGCGTACCCGTATTGGAGACAAAGGGCAGCACTTCCGGCACATGGCGTTTGACGGCCGTCACAAAGGCGGGGCAGCAGGAAGTGGTCATAAACTTTTCCCCTTTTTCCATGCGCTCCACAAATTCGTCAGCCTCGTTGCGCGAGGTGATATCCGCCCCGTTTGCGACCTCCAGCACGGAAGAGAACCCCAGTTCATGCAGCCCTTCAATCACCTTTCCAAGGCTGGCAGGGAATTGTCCCACAATGGCGGGAGCGATCAACGCGGTCATATGCACGCCGCTTTTCAGCGTGGACAGCACATCAATAATCTCACTGCGTTCAATAACCGTACCGAAGGGGCAGGCCCGCATACAGCGGCCACAGCTGGTACATTTGCTGGAATCAATAGCAGCGTGTCCGTTCGCTCCCTTTTGAATGGCACGCACGGGGCAGGCTTCTTCGCAGGGTACCTTGAGGCGCACAATGGCCTGATAGGGGCAGGCGTCATGACACTTGCCGCAGTTTCTGCATTTTTCCGGATCAATATAGGATTTTCCGCGTACTCTGGTGATTGCGCCGAACTTGCATGCACCCTCACAGGGCCGTGCAATGCAGCCCTGACACACGTCCGTCACAAAAAAACGGGCAGGCACACAGCCCTGACAGGCTATGTCGCATACGGTGAGAATGGGAGCGGAAGGCGATTTACGTTGCAGAGCCTTGCGGGCATAGACTTCCAAAGGAGTGGAATCATCCTCCTCATCTTCAATGCGAAAGCCCAGCGCAGCCACACAGCGGAAACGGATGATCGCCCTGTCCTTATAGATACAGCAGCGGTTATATTGTGAGCCTTTGGGGCGCATCTGATAGGGGATTTTATCCAGTTCGGAGCCGAACTCCACTCCTTTTTCCAGATAGGCGCGGGCCACACGTTCAAGAATACTATGACGGATGACATTGACTCGATTGGCTTCTGTCATGATTTTTTCCTTTTATTCTGGATGATTGGAATTCGCTGCTTTTCCAAAAAGAATCAAAACCGTCCACGGACGCAAGGTAGAAAGGCGGGGCTAATATGTCAATTGAAAAGCTTGCTGCCGCTCCGTTCCGCCCGCCAATAGGCCATGACGCGACGTACAAAAGCCCTGGTTTCCGGAAAGGGAGGTATGCCCCCGTATTTCTCCACGCTGGCCGGGCCGGCATTATAGGCGGCAAGCGCAAGCTCCACGGACTGAAAACGCCGGATGAGTTCCATCAGATATTGTGAACCGGCATAAACATTGGCACGGGGATCAAAAGGATCGATCAGCCCCAGTTCCTCCTGCGTGGCAGGCATGACCTGCATGGCTCCCTGGGCTCCGGCAGAGGATTGCGCGGTATGATCGAAGGCGGATTCCGCACGAATGACGGCAAGTACCAGCGCGGCATCCAGACCGAAAATATCCCCGGCTTCGCGGGCTATTGTCTCCCATTCGGCGGGAGCGGGGGGAACGGAGGAAGCTGAGGCGGAAGAAATTCCTTTTTTCGGTCGCGGAGGAGGGATCATGTGCGGCCCTGCAGGCCGGGCCAACAGACGTGCATACGGGGAAAGCGCATACACATCTTCCGTCTCTTCCAGTCCGGGAACAAACAGCTCCCGCGCCGAAGGAGTTTTTTCCGTCGCTGCGGAGGGAAGCCGGATGTTTCGCGCTTCGGAAAGAAGCGCAGACGGAGCGTTCCCCCTGCGTCGGGGGATCGAGGCGACATGCTCGACACGCGGAGGAACTTCACGTTCCTCATATTCATGGGACAATATGCCCGTACCGGGAACGGACGGAGCGGGGGAAGGCCGTACAAGCTCGTAAGGGATCTGCGTTCTTTCTTCTGAAGAAGGTTCCGCCTGCGGGGCGCAGGAAGAACAAAGAACCGTCGCCCCGAAAAGCAGCACAGAAGAGCGGGCCGCTCGACGCGCCCACGGATGAAAAGAGTTCACGCCGCGTCGGATTCTATTTTGAAATAAAGTTCTATGGTATTCTCGCCATCGGTTCCGCTGTAGCAGTGATGAGCGGAAACGTTTCTGACCAGATGCACGCCGAGTCCGCCGATATCCCTGTCTTCCGCACTCAGGGAAATATCCGGCTTCGGAGCTTCAAGGAAGGGATCAAAGGGCGCGCCCCAGTCGCGGATCCAGACACAGAGAAAGGGAACATCGTCCATGCTGGCATGTCGGAATCCAAGCTCCAGCATACCCCACTTGTCGGGGGGGACTTCCGGAGCCGGCGCACTGCCTTCCGCATAGGCGTATCTGACCACATTGACCAGCAGTTCTTCCACGGCCAGTTCCACAAATCCGATCATGTCCCCATATTCCTCCGCGAGATGTTCGCGCAGAAAATCCATGGCAGGAGCGCAGCTCTCGATTTTGGCTGGAAGAAGAATCCGGGGCAAAGGGCACCTCCTTGAAATACGGCCGTCAGGCCCGCAGCGCGCGGATCGCGTCCTCGCGGCTGTCGCGCACGGTAAGCATGGCATTGAAACCGGAAATGCGGAACACTTCGGCCGCCATGGGTTGCAGAGAGCAGAACGCCAGTTTTCCCGAAGCCGTCTTAATCGCCTTGACCAGACCGAGTATGCCCCGCAGGCCTGCGGAACTGATATATTCCAGATCCGCCATATCGACGACAAGCTGCGTCTTGCCCTCGGCCAGCAGCGCCCGCCCGGCGCTTTCGAATTCCGGCGTCGTGGTGGCGTCCATGCGGCCGGAAAGCGACAGGATGTTGATGCCGTCCTGTTCCGTCACCCTGATTTCCATGTATGACCTCCAACAGGGCTACTGATAGCTGAGCAGCAGCCCCTGGCTGATTTTCAACCAGCCGTCCAGCGTAACGAAGAGCAGCAGCTTGAACGGCAGGGAAATGGTCATGGGCGACACCATCATCATGCCCATGGCCAGAAGAATGTTGGAAATGATAAGGTCAATGGCCACGAAAGGCAAATACAGCAGAAAACCGATCTGAAACGCTCTTGTGAGTTCGGTGATGGTGAAGGCGGGCACCAGAATGAGCATATTGTCCGCAGTAATGGTCTGCTGGCGTTCCGCAGGCCATATACGCCGGGCCGTGCCCATGAAAGCTTTGAGTACCGTGGGATCGGTATTTTTTTCCAGAAAATGTCGCAGAGGAGGGGAAACTTCCCGGGCAATATCCATCAGTTCCTGGGGCGTGGGGCTGGGGCTTATGCGCTGCTTTTCCAGCAGTTCCATAGTTTCCATGCACATGGGGGCCATAATGAACACCGTAAGAATGATGGCCAGCCCGTTCATGACCATGGCAGGCGGTACCTGCTGTACGCCCAGCGCATTGCGTACCAGACTGGTGACAACCACGATTTTCACATAGGACGTGACCAGCATGAGCAGAAAGGGAGCCAGACCCAGCAGAGCCAGACCAAAAACAAGATACAGCGGGTTGATCCCGGCGATACCCATGTCAGTTTCCTTCTTCCGTATTCGCGGCTTCTCCGGCGGAAAGGTCGCTTTCCGCCGTTGCGGTGATCTGGACGCCGGGTATGCCGCCTACGTCCACAAGCCGCCCTCTGGCTGCAATTTTTCCGCCCACCCGCACATATACGGGAACGGAAGCGGCCTCTCCGCCCAGAGCAAAAGTATGACCGGGCGTTATGGCCGCAAGTTCTTCCACGCGCAGATGAAGACTTGCAAGTTCAAACGTGACGGGCAGTTCCAGCGCGTTAACCTCCTCGCGGCCGAGAAGGGGAGAGCCGCCCTCTTCCGGAGTTTCGCTCTGTTCGGACAGGGATTCGCTCATGTTTACCTCGCTATCAGAAGATTCCCCGTTCAGAGGGGCTGCTGTTGCATCCGGCCCCAGAACGGAGAGTATTCCATTTTCCAGACGACAGGCCAGAACTGCGCCGCCCGGCAGTATCAGACGCGGGTGTTCGGGGGCCCAGCGTTCGGGCAGCAGCACATCCCCGGAGGCAAGCAACGCGGCCTCCCGGGCTGACAGACACATTTCGCCAATCTCGAGAGCGCAGGCCAGCACGGCATCCGGCAAAGGTCCGGCAGGGCCGGAGACGGGCAACAGCGGCAGGTTTTCCAGCCGCTCAAGAACAAACCTTGCCGAACTTTCGTCACTCCAGAACAGACGCGCATACAGCGTCCTGCCCGGAGGAAGGGTCAGAACCAGCGGCAGAGCTTCCGCCCATTCCGGTTCCGGCCCGGAAGGAGAACAATATCCTGTTTCACAGCCCAGCCAGCGACCCAGCTTGTCCAGCGCGGGAACGGACAGCCGTTCCAGCACGGCAAGACACAGAGCTTCCGGCAGTTCGGAAAAATCATGACGGGGAAGAGAAGCCCCCGGCTCTCCTTCGCCGGAATCAGCATCCTCCGCGCCGGATCGCCAGTTCTCAAGCTCCGGGCGCAGCGCAAGAGCCTCAAGGGAGGAAAGTTCAAGTTTCCACAGCGAATCCCCGATGCGGGCAAATAATGTCGCGGCAGAAGAAAAGGGCGCGGGAAGCTCCGACGAGGCCGCTCCGCCGTCAAGTTCCAGACGGCAGGACGGTTCGGAGGGCGTTCCTGCATCCAGCGGAACATCCAGCGGCAGCGCGCGCGAAAGCAGCGCGTTGATCAGCCGCGCCCGCAGGGGGGAGAGAGAGGGGAGAGCAAGAGGAGAATGCCTCATCAAAGTTCCTTTTCAAAAAAATAGCATTGGAGCAGGACGCGCCGCAAGCCCGGACAGCGGCTCAGAACCGATCGGGAATGTCGTCAAGCCCGCGGGAACGCCGTTGTGCGTCCCCTTCGTTTCCACCTTCTGTTCCGCCCCGCGTCACTTCCACGCGCACATTTACGTCGCTGCGTTCCAGAGCCGCCTTCAGACTGTCCTGCGCGCCGACGGCTGTCTGAAAGGACGCCGCATCCGCACAGGACAGGCGCACGAAGAGCTGACCGTCCGCCGCGCGTGTAAGGCTGAGTTCCGTTCCTGCCAGCCGGCCTTCGCCCAGAGTGATTCTTACCTCCGGATTCCCTTTGCCCGGCTCGGATACCAGAATCCGTTCCACCAGTTTGTCCACCAGTTCGCCCAGCTCTCCCTGAATCCCGGACGCCGCATCCGCAGAGCGGACGGCCTCCGGCTGCACACCGTTCATGCGTCCGCTGAACAGACTCTCCATAAGCGCGGAGGGCGAGGGCATGTTCCCGCTTTCTCCCTCCTGCATATTATTTTTTCCGGAACCGCGCCCGGAATCGCGTTCCATGACCTTTTCAAATTTTTCCTTTGCGGCGGCGTCCGCTTCACCCGGACGGGCTCTATTTTCCGCCCGGGCGGAAGCAGCGGCATCTGCCTGTTGCAGACGCTGAGAACTGATTTCCATGCCCATGAGGAACCTCCGTGGTTGATCTCATAATATGCGGTCGAGACGCATCAGAAGACAAATTCTGCCTGCGGCTCCCTTTCCGCCATCCTTCCGGTGAGGGCGAAACTTCCCGACAGCCCCGCCCTGTTTTTCCGTCTCATTCACCCGGGAACCCGCCGAAATATCGCGCCTCACCGGGGAAGTAAAACAGCATACTCTCCTGCCGGATCGGTTGGCATATACGCCGATGATACCCGGGCTTTGCAAGGCCTGTGCCATCAACTTTCGTCGCTGTGCCCCGCAGGAGATTTAAATTCTTCCAGTTCCAGATCTTCCTGACGTTCCGCCTCTTTTTTAGCCTCGGCCATCCAGATATCGCGGTGAGCCTCAATCTTGGCTGCTTCCCTGCGGGCTTCGGCCACGGCCGCCCGTGCGGAGGCGAGTTCCGCTTCCTTTCCCGCGACGGCCTTTTCCGCCTCGGCCACAGCCTGAACTCTGGCCTGTTCTCCTTCTGCCAGCGCGCTCAGAGAAGCCCTGAACTCGGCAATATCGTCCATGCTCATGGCCTCGCCCATGATCGCTTCATAACGACGGTTTTCCTCTTCCGGTCGCCAGGCGCGGTAACGCTCCAGTTCTTCTTCCTTTTTCCGCACTTCCTCCTGTGCCTCCGCAAGACGACGTTCCGCTGCACGCACTTCGTTTTTCGCGCCTTCCTCGCGAAAATGCCGCACGGTAAGCAGAGATTGCAGAGGATAAACCGGCATAGCTCTCCGTCAGCGTTCGGAAGACACGCTACATAACCACTTTTTTCAGGGCTTCCAACGTTTCCTCGAACGTGCTTTTTTCATCCAGCCCCTGCTTGAGGAAGGCGTTGACCGCCTGAATATGTGCCAGCGCAAAGTCCGCCTCGGCGTCCGCGCCCTTCTTGTATTCGCCTATCTGCACCAGCAGTTCCACCTCCGCATATTTGGCCAGTATCTTGCGCAGGGCCTGCGCCGCCTTTTTGTGTTCCTTGTCCACTATGGCGTTCATCACTCGGCTCACGCTGGCCTGTACGTCAATGGCCGGATAGTGGTTGGCCGCGGCCAGCTTGCGCGAAAGCACGATATGGCCGTCCAGAATGGAGCGCGTTTCGTCGGCAATGGGTTCGGTCATGTCGTCGCCTTCCACCAGCACCGTGTACAGGGCGGTGATGGAACCCTTGTCGGAATTGCCCGCCCGTTCCATGAGCTTGGGCAGTTCGGAAAACACGGAAGGAGGAAAGCCCCGTCGCGTGGGGGGTTCGCCCGCAGCAAGGCCGATTTCACGCTGCGCGCGGCCGAAACGGGTGACGGAATCCATCATCAGCAGTACGCTCCTGCCCTGATCCCGGAAATATTCGGAAATAGCCGTTGCCGTGTAGGCAGCCTTAAGCCGCTCCATGGAAGAGCGATCCGAGGTGGAAACCACAAGTACGGCTTTTTTGCGGCCTTCAGGTCCTATGTCGTGTTCAATGAATTCACGCACTTCTCGACCGCGTTCGCCGATCAGGGCCAACACGCACACATCAGCCGTGCATCCCTTGAGTATGCTGGACAACAGGGTGGATTTACCACCTCCGGCCGCCGCGAATATCCCCATGCGCTGCCCTTCCCCGCAGGTAAGCACCCCATCGATGACCCGCAGCCCAAGAGATATGGGGCGACTGATTATCTTGCGGGTCATGGGGTTGGGAGCTTCCGCAAATATGGGATAATGCGTTCTGGTCTTGATCGCCGGGCCGCCGTCCATGGGCTGCCCGAGTCCGTCCAGCACCCGGCCCAGCAGCTCGTTGCCCACGGGTATGGAGAGAATCTCTCCGGTGGGGATGACTTCCGTCGCCGGAGAAATGCCCTGCATGGAACCAAGCGGGGACAGCAGCGCCACATTCCGCACGAAACCGACGACCTCCGCCTTGAGCGTCCAGTTTTCCCATGGATTGCGCAGAATGCACAGTTCGCCGACCTTCACCCCGGGCACCACTGCCCGGATGATTGTGCCGACCACCTGCTCCACGCGCCCCCGCGTCTCCACAGGATTGACGTCTCGCACGGCCTCTTCGAGAAGTTCCCCGATATACTCGAAGGCCACGTCAGCTCTCCTTGATTTTTGAGGACAGCGCGTTTTCCAAAGCCTTGAGCTGGGTTTCCAGACCGGCGTCCACCACGCCCAGCTCGCTTTCCAGAATGCAGTCTCCCGGCTTCATGCGCGGATCGGCGGACACGTCCAGAAAGCTCACTCCGCCCGGTGCGGAAGCAATCATGGCGGAGAGCGCATCGCGCACGGCGGCCTCATCGGCAGGGCAGACGCGGATCAGCACCTTCTGCTGACTGCGCACGGCAACCAGTGCGGTTCGCACCACGCGCACGATGCGTTCCTTCTCATCCAGCTCGCCTATGATCTTGCGCACGGCGGACGTTACCACACCGACCAGAGTTTCTTCAATATTTTCAATATATTCAACGGCCTGCATGGCCGTTTCCATCATCTTTTCCGCCTGCTCCATGCGCCCTTCCATAACGCCGTCGTCATAGCCTTCGCGACGACGCGCCTCATAGGCTTCCTCCGCTTCGGCGCGTATGGCCTCCGCCCTGTCGCGCGCGGCGGCAAGCAGCTCCCCGGCTTCGAGCAGACGGGAATATTCTTCGGCGCGCAGCAGGCGCGTCCCCGGATGGGGAGCAATCGTATCGCCCATCAATCGAAACACGGTGCCCATGACGGCGCAACCTCCCTGAGCAGCAGTTTTTTCAGCGCGATCCAGAGTTCGCGCAGTTCCGCCCCGCCCAAAGCAGGCAGCTCTTCGCCCGAAAGCGGAGACAGGGAAGGAAGAAAGCGTGAACTCAGCTCTTCCGGCCAGAGAGAGGCCACAAGACGCAACGTCATATTGCCATGCAGCGCACAGCGTTCCGCAAGCGGCATCATGGGATGCAGACCGGCAAAAAGACGCCGTACTCCGCCCAGCTGATACTGCCCCCGATACAGCGCATAACGATACATATCTTCCCCTATGCCGGCCCTCAGCGCCAGAAGCTCATCCCGGCGCAGGACATGCGCAATCTCGCGGGCATGCAGGGCTACTCCGGAAAGCCGGCAGAGCGCGCCCAACGATTCCCTATCCAGCAGGGCCAGACGGCGCGACTCTTCCGCATAATCCCAGAATCCCGGATCGGATTCGCTTCCGTTTGCAGGAACGCGATCAGGCCGCTCCGTCAACCAGGTCAGCAGAGTAGAGGCGCGGGAACCGAACAGGGCGGAACATTCGTCCGCCTTTCGTGCGGACAGAGACGCTGATCCCTTCCGGGAATTGGCCCGGATCATGGCCTCCCATAAAAGAGGACGGGTGGCCAGCGTATCAGCGAAAAAGGCCCTGTTCATCAGTCAGTACCGTCCTTGCCGCCCTGCTTGCGTCTGGCGGCCGCACGGCGGACCAGCAGATATACGCCGGTGCCGATACCGACCAGAATCAACGCCATGGCCAGTACCTGCAAGGCCAGAGCAGGCGTCAGCGCGCCAGGCGAAAACAACGAAGACGGAGCAGGTCTGTTTTCCGGCACGGTGACGCTTTCGCGTACCGGCACCAGCATCACGCTTACGTTGTCATATTTAAGAGAAGCCACGGAAGAGGCTGTTAATTCGCGGATTTCCGGCACAAGATTGACGACGGGCGAATCCGGCGTATGCCGCAGGAATACGGCGGCCGAGGGTTCTATTCTGATATTGTTGACGGGATCGTTGACCCCCAGCACCACATGAACACGGGCCGTCAGCACCCCGTCTATGCGTGAAAAGGTATCGGCCAGCTCCTGAGACAGCGCATAGGACATACGCGCCTGTTCCTCGGAGGAAGAAGAAATCATGCCTTCGCCGCCGAACACGTCTCCAAGGCTTTTGAACGATTCGCGGGGAAGACTGTTCTCCTTGAGTATCTGGAGAGCCAGCACGAGCTGATCATCCTCCACCGACAAGGTGAAGCCGTCCTTGCCCGCAGCAATCTTTTCCGCAGCAATACCCCGCCGCAGAAGGGTGGAAAGCATCTGGTTGGCCTGTTCTTCGGACAGCCCCGTGTACATCTCCACCTTGCACCCGGCAAGCAATGCGACCAGGGACAGCAACAGCAGTACACGAACGGCGAGGCAGCGCAGCATGTCATTACCTCTGAAAAGTCTGGTTAGAGAGTTGTGGCCGTCGGCCCCTTCCTCTGTATGATGCCCCTTCCCGGAGGAATTTTCCACTGGAGAAATTCTCCCGCCGGAGCCACGGCTTCCCGCATCTGCTGCGACAAACGCCAGGGCCTTTTCAGCCCTGCTGGCGGAGCAGGCTTTCCATACCCTGCGACGCGCTCTGCGAAGTCTGCTGTCCCGCCTGAGCCTGCACCTTGAGCATACCCACCAGATACTGCACGCGGAACAGCTCCTCCGGCCCGACGACGGCGCCGGGCCGGGAAAAGTCTTCCAGCAGACGCCCCAGTTCCTGCACGGGGTTTTCTCCCTCGCGGAACTCCATGCGGAATCCCGCTTCCGCCGGGCCCTGCGATCGGGTATCCGCCCCGACCGATTCAGCGGAAGAGACGGCTTCCGGCCTCTGTTCCGGATGAAGCTCCACGCTCTCCGCCACAGGGGCATCCGGTACAGATGTTTTGCGCTCAACGGCCTGCGTTCCCTTATCGTCAAATGAGGGAACGGATTCCGCAGGGCCCGGCGGAAGCTCCGCCCCTGCCGCATCTGCGGCCCCGGGGGTTTCGGAAAGCTCCGTCTCCCCGGAAGTGCCGGAAAGGGCGTCTTCAAAGGCACGAACCAGATCCCGAGAAGGCGGCCCGGAAGGGCCGTTCCCTGCCCCGCTTCCCGCCCATTCGCCCAGCTTTTCCAGGGCTTCCATAAGGCGGGAACTGCTCTGTGCCACCTCAATCATGACGCAAGGCTCCGGAATCCATCATATGACGGGAAAATCAGGCACCTTCCATAATCACACGGGCCAGATCGGCTGCGGCAGCGTCCTGAGGAATACGGGCAAAAGCCTGCTCCGCTTCATCGCGTCGCCCGGCAAGCATATGCGCCAGACCGAGCATGGCCAGAGCGTCGCTGTCGTTCGGCGAGGCCGCAAGCACTTTATCCAGAATGGCCAGAGCCCCCTCGAAATCGTCTACAACCACATGAGTGAAGGCCATTCCGATGAGCGCGGGAGCAAAGTCCGGCCGCAATGCGAGAACTCCCCCGATGATGGTTCTGGCCTCTTTTACCATGCCCTTCTGGCAGGCAAGATTGCCGAGATCCAGGAGCCGGGCGATCTGTTGTTCGGAAAACATGGATTCTCCTAGGTTCGTAGTATAATTGGACATATTTTCAAGCCATGGCTCTATGTTCCGCCCAGTGCTTCATGTTTCTTCCTTCATCTCTCCTGCGGGTAAATTGCGATGAGGCAGGAAACGTATCACCCGAAGTAAAAAAGATGTACGAAAGAAGAAGGCCGGGCATAAGTGCCCGGCCTGTAACGGGCTAGTCCCTTCCCATAAAGGGGGGGCGGGAGGAAAGACTAACCTGTTCTCTGAGCCAGAGATTTCAGCATGTCCTGAATACTCTTGGTCATGGTCGAAATGGCTTCCAGCTTGGCATTATACTGCCCCATGGCAAACTGCATCTCCAGAAGCTGAGTCTGATCTATTGTGCCCGAAGAACTGATTTGTTCCATCTTCTGCTGAAGGGCAGTCCCATCCGCGGCGATACCGTCGGTAGCGTTCTTGAAAAACTGACCGACATCAATGCCTCCGGTACTTCCGATATTCATAGCGTACTCCTTGCGCAGCCGGGAAAAGCTCAAGGCCTCCCCTGTTCCGCAATCTAACGATTCAGCGCGTCGTGCGCCCGACCGGCCACATCGTCGGCACATTCCACCGCCGCCAGGACCTGCCTTGCCACAGCCATTTCATCCGCCGTCATACCGGCGTCCATGGCGCGCTTCACCTCCGCCTTCATGGCGAAAAGCTCCTCACGAATCTCTTTAAGTCGGTAGCCGGAAGGATCCTCCGCAAGCGCATCGAAGGCCGATTCCATATCAATCATCGGGAACCTCGCAGTCTGTAGGTGAAAATTCTCTCGCCCCGCCGCAGCGTGAGCATCTTTGTGTCAATGTCTTCCAGAGTCCAGCCGCTGGGAAGCAGTGCCCCCTCGAACAGCCTTCTTCCATCCGCCGTCGTCACAAATCGCATGGGAGACATGGTCACGCCGGTCACCCGCAACCCTTCCATGGGGTCGCCGTCCACAACTTCCGCATCTGCCCGTCCCAGAGTCCGGGGAAGGGGTGACGCGGGGGCAAGCTCCCCTCCTGCGGCCCCTGCGGCCTCGACACTCAGCTCCGGCGCAGCCGCCGAACTCCCGTTCTCAATACCTCCATACAGAGGTATGCCGAGCTGTGCCTCCGTTTCACGGCGTATGGCGTTCAGTGCGGCTTCGTTCTCTGGAGGAATATTCCCCGCAAAGTCCACACGTCCCGGAAGAAACAGCAGCCTTACGGAAGACAGCCCGCTCTTTTTCAACCCTTCTTCCAGCAGAGGGGCAAGCTCCTTCTCGTGCACGATACGGCGATCCACGGGCGGCAACCCCGGCACTTCGCTTTCCAGTGCGGAAAAAGCAGCTTCTTCCAGCGGAACGTCCTTCATATAGGCAGCCACCTTGAGCCGTGCGGCTCCGCCGTCTTCCCCCACGTCAATGGACACTTCGGGATGAAAACCGCGTATGCCGAGCGAACTGCGTACGGCGCGCAAAATATCCTCACGCACACCGACTTCAAGATATACAGGAAATTGCAAGGAGCGTGCCATATCACGCAAGCGGATCATGGCCGCATCGTCATCCACAGCCCCTCGAACTTCCACCCCTGGTGTGCGTGCGCTGACCGTCAGCCCCGTCACCCCGGCGTCCTTCAAATATTTTTCAACAATTTCAGGATATTGCCACGGTTCAGGCGTACTCGGCGTCAAGGCTGCGGACATGGCGGCAAGCAGGACGGCAAGAATAATCAGCAGCAGAAAACGTGTGCGGGGTCTTCTTTTTTCGACGGCAGGAGAAGGTTCCGGCATTTCAACAGGCAGAACGGACCCCGCCTCGCTAAGATTGTTGTCGCCCTGAAGAGCCTTTTCCGAGGAAGCTGTGGCAACTTCGTTGCCTGCGGGCGATCTTTCCTCTTCGTTTTTCTGACTTGCGGCCGCTCGTTCGCCAGTCGCTTCAGGCTCTATGTCCGGAGTATCCGCGTCAGGGAGCGTCCATGCAAAACAGATTTTTCCAAGGTACCAGGCTCGTCCCGCATCCAGCGCAAGACGTTGCGCCTGCCCTCCCGCCTCGGGAGGAAATATATCCTCTTCTCCCTGACGGCGAACCACACCGTCAAGAGGAGAAAGCGATACCGTCACAGCCCCGGAAGGGGCGGAAGCGATTTCCAGACAGGCATGACGGGGAGCCAGTCCGTCAAGAATGAGATCACAGGAATCATCCGCGCCCAGCACCCAGGTTCCCGCCTCAAGCTCCAGACGCGCGCCGAGGTGAGAGCCGGAACAGACATGCAGTGCCGCCACAGGTGCGGGCTTTCCGCTCAGCGGGCTCACCGCACTCCTCCCGGCGCTGCTTCAGGAGAAGAGACGGGCGTCGTCGCAACAGGTCCGACACTCAAGGTCGGAGCGGAACTTTCCGGCTGCACAGGGGCAAGCTCGGCACGACGCGCACAACCTCCCACCGGGCGGGCAAGGGGCATACGCTCTTCGTAATCCGCCTGTGTCGGAGTACGGCTGAAACGCGGATCATCCACGCGGGCAGGGACTTCCGGGGTCTGATCCATACGCACTATGCGAGGGGTGATCAGAATGAGCCGTTCCATGCGCTGATGCTTCTTGCCCGTGGAGCTGAACAGCCCTCCAAGGAGAGGAATATTCTTCAGACCGGGCACGCCGTTCTCACTGTCACTCTGCGTTTCGTAATAATAGCCGCCGATGAGCAGACTCTGCCCTTCGGCCACAATGGCCTGCGTATTGATTTTCGTCTGCTTGATGGGGGACAGACTGCCGCTTTCCACGGAAAAGGAATTTGCGCCGTCATCCCGATCGTCCTGAACGCTGACCATGAGTTTGATACCGTCCGGGCCGCCGTTTTCGGCAGGAATGATATGCGGCGTCACCTTGAGAACGGTTCCGGAATCCACCCGGAACAGGTCGGAAGATTCATAGCCCTGAACAGGAATATAATAGGTGCTGGTATTCTCCAGCGTAGCCTGCACATTGTCCATGGTCAGTACGGAAGGCTTGCCCAGCACGCGGGCCTGACCATCTTCTTCCAGAGCGTTCACCCTTGCCAGAAAGTAATCCGTGCCGTGAGCATACAAGGTGGAAAAGGAAAGCCCCCCGTCGGAAGAGGCCCCGGCAGAAGGAAAGGTTCCTTCGCCCGCAGCTCCGCCGCCGCTGCCCCCGATGGACGTATTCCCCCCGACGCTCCCCGCTCCGGACCAGTTCACTCCCAGTTCGCGGGAAAACTCGCTGTCGATATCCACAATCGCGGCATGGATTTCCACCAGTTCCACAGGCTTGTCCAGATCCGCAATGACCTTGGCATAATAGCTCATGCGATATTCGGCGTCCGTCACCAGCACGGAGTTGACGCGCGGATCCGCAATGATGCTCGGGCCGCCTGCCCCCCCCTGCTGACCGCCTCCCTGCGCGGCAGGCGCAGGCTGGCTCGGCGCAGCCGGATCCGGCGCAACGGCGCCCACGGAGGCCAGTCCCTGGCCGCGCAGACTTTCCTGCGCCGACGGCAGAACGGAGACACTCGACCCGGTCAGGGGCGTTCCGGATACCATGGCCCGTAAAATACTGGCCACTCCGGGAATGGTAATCACGCTGTCCATGCTGTTGACGCTCATATCCTCCGCCCAGGCATAGCGCAGAGGAAAGACGCGCATCACCGTCCGTCCGCCCTGAGCAGCCTCAAATGCGGCCATTGCCTCACGCAGCTGTTCCACATACAGCGGAGGTCCGTTGACGGAAACCAGATTCTGTTCCGAGAGGACTTCAACCGGAAGCTGAGGAGAAATCATATCCGCCGCGCGGAACATGTCGCGCAGAGCGGAAGCGGAGACCGTGGACGGTGCAAGAAAGGCGCGCGTCTGTTCACCCTCGTGCCAGAAGGTCACAGTATGTCCCTGAACATACCAGCGCACGCCGAATGCCGAACGCATACCTGCCAGAAATTCCCCGGGAGGAACCTGCTCAAAGCGTCCGCTCAACTCCCCGGTCAGCCCCGGACTGCATACCGATCCGAAGCCCTCCGCACGGGCAAAATCCGCCAGAACAGCGCAGATACCCTCATTTTCCGCATAGTGGGAAAAGGGCTGCCGAAAGGGAAGCTTATCGGACGCACAAAAGCCTTCCGCCGCAAACAGCCAGCAGAAGGCAAAACATAGCATCAGAAAAAAACGAAATGAGCAACTCTTCAATACATGCCCCCGAACATGCCCGTCATGCCGAAAAAGGGCTGATCCGTGCGCCGCTCCGACCTGCCGCCGCCGAAAGAGGCTTTCCACCAGGCAAGGTCGTTGAGAAAGTCCCTTGCCGCAAGCTCAAAAGTTTCCTGTCCGGCGGCAAGCTCCGCCATGCGGTACAGAACGAGTCTGTCCCCGGAAGCAGCGTCCGACTTCAGCAGGCTTTGCCCCGCATACTCCACGGCTGCAACGGAAGCGCGTGTACGACAGACCCCTGCCTGACGTTTTGCCGCGTCGCGCAGCATCTCCTCCCGCTCCATAGCGGCAGCAGGAAGAGCGGTAATATCCGCTCGCAGTACGACAACGCGGTCATCCGGAGAAAAAACAGCAAAATCAAGGCCGTTTTCCAGCCGGAAACGGTATGCGCCGTCCTCATCCTGACGGGGATCCTTCCAGCCGGCATGAGATGCCAGCGCGGCAACAAGGTTGCTGAGAGGGGCCATACTCGCTCCTGTTTAAGATGATTCAGCGTATGCAAAGAGGAATGAAAAAGTCAACAAGCCTGACGCGATTCTCTGGGAGAAATTTTCGTTCCATGCAATCGCAGGAACGCGGCGCTTTCGAAACACTCCGGAGCTGGTGCCGTCCCGGCTTCCGAACCCTGCTCCTTTTCAACAGAGGGCAGATCCGGTTCAGAAGCCGGAAGGACTCCCGGCCTGTCTGCCGGAAACTCTGAAAACAGCGCTGAAGCGAGGCCGGTCAGAATATGAAGCCTTTATCCTTGATGCGAAGCGCCCGTTCATCCCAGAATCTTGGTTCTGGTCTGGTTCATGTTCTGCTGCATGGCGTTCATGAAGTCCAGAGATTTGGACACCAGATCCCGCATAGCTTCGTTAGTCTGCTTCGTCTGCTCCATCATGGTGCGGATGCGTTCCTCATCGGCCGCAATCCGCTTGGCATCGGCATTCTGCAGGCTTTCGGCATATTCGCCGCCCGCGGTGATGATGCTCCCCATCGAGGAAATCGTGGAGCTGAGGGACTGGGAAAAGGCCGCAGTAAGCTGACCGTCCGCTCCGCCCTGCGCCACCGTACCGGACTTGCCGAAGGTCAGTTTACCCGTTTCGGAATTTCTGCCCACTCCGGCTACGGAAAGGCCCAGACTTGTGGCCCCGGCGGTCATATTCACCACGGCTCCGGCTACGGCGCAGGCGAATTTCTGCATTGCGCCCTTCTCCATTTTGTCCGCCTGCTCCTCCATAAGATTCGCAATCTGCGTCCCCTGAGACTGGATAATGCTGCGGTTGACGCGCCGCTGCTCCGCCGCGTCCTGAACTATCACCCCTGCCAGAAGGGCCGCCGGGCTGGGCAGCGCCACCCAGTCCTTGGAGCTGGGCGGAGTGAACGAGCTGGGAGAAGGCAGCTCGGGCAACTCGGATCTCACCTGCGACACGGCAGAGGAAAAATCCTTGCCCGCCAGAATGGCCTCTACCAGACTATCCTTCACCTTGTCTGAAGACACCCCTCGCATCTGAGCCTCTTCCAGCAGCGAGTTATACTGAGCGAGAGCGAGATTAAGTGCTTTCGTATCCTGAATATTCATATCACATTCCTTTCTGTTTGCATCTCCACCTGCAATCAGGCCATGGCGGGACTGCCGGAAAGAATGGTCGCATTGGCCTGCGCCCCTTCCTGCACAATGTCGGACACCGTCTGGAGCGTCTGCTCGGAGCGCTGCATCATTTCCTTGAGATGTTCGACATCCAGATCGTTGGCCATGGCAATCTTTTCAAGAATGGCTTCAAGACGTTTCTGCTGAGCCTGAAGGAAACTGATATCCTTCTGATTTTCCGCAGATACGATACTTGTCGCACTCTGGGCCACAGTATTCAGGCCTCCGGCTGCGGCTGCCGCGCGGGCGGTTGCACTGGCCACCTTTTGCACGGTCTGAACCGTGTCCGAAGCCGTCTTCGTCGCGCTCTGCGCGATCTTTCCGGCGGAACCGGCGGCTCCGGCCCCGAAACTGCACGCAACGAGCGCAAGGGAAGTAGTCAGATCCACCGCGAACTTGGTCCAGGTTATGGCCGATTCGCTCGCTCCGCAGGCTTCCATGATTTTGCCGGTAATAAAGGCCGGACTGAAGCCAACCTTGCCGCCCGTGGCTTCTTCCGTGATGCTGCTGGCAAGCAGAACCAGAGAGGTAACGCCCACCGCAATGAGCGCGGCTCCGGAACCTCCTGCGGCCAACCCCACCGCCCCGGCTGCAATCATGGCTACGGAACCTATGGCCGCCAGAGCCATGCCTATATATTTGAAGGCCTTGAGCAGACCGTCAAGAAAGCCCTGACTCTTGGATTTTTCCAGCTGTTCCTGAATGGATTTGATTTTTTCCTCATTGGCGGAAGCCCGTTCCTGCGCATGGGCCTCCAGCGAGGAAATACCCGCCTTGGTTTCGGTACGGCGCTGTTCAAAGCCTACCGCATCCAGCAGGGCTTCCAGCGAAAGCCCGCCCATGCTCAGACCGCCCAGCACCGTACCCGTCTTGGAACCCCCTCCCATCGTGGGTTCTTCAAGATCCGGCAACATGGAAGAAAGGGCCGCGGACATGGTTTCCAACAGCTTCCTGATGCTCTCTTCCGATCCGGGGACGGTTGTTCCACCCTGCCCCTGCAACTGTGCGGCCGCAAGCTGGGTCAGTGCGGTAAAATCGCTGATCTGACCGACCTGCGTCCCCTGAATGGTGTTGCTCATGCCCCCTCCTTCTGTTGAGCCAGAGAGGCAAGAAGCGCGCGGATGCGATCATGGCAGGCCTTGTGTGCGGGAATGGACTCGTCTCCCAGACCGAGCGCAGCCCGGAAAGAGGCCGCGGCATTTTCGCCGTCGCCCAGTTTCAGGTAACACAATCCTCCGTAGAAGAAGGGCGAGGGGTCCTTGAGCGCACCGGCAACACCGGCCATGCCGTAGGTGTCGATAGCCAGCTGGTAGGCTTCACGGGCCTGGAGACAACCGGCCAGCCCCATCCAGAAACGCGGATCGTCGCCGTCGTAAAGGCAAAGTCCGCGGAACATGCTTTCCGCATCCTTGTAGTTGCCCGCCTTATACAGGTTGTAGGCATAGGCGTAGGCGGATTCCATAGCCTCCTTGCTGATGTTGAACACATCTGCAAGCGTCGCGCCCTTTTCCAGCGCGGACTGAATGCTTTTAAATTCTTCTTCCGTAAAGCCCGCTGCTTTCGCCATGTCCAGCAGGGCAGCCTGAATATCTTTTTCCTGATCGGTGTTCTGAGTCATGACAGCTCCTTGTGCTGATGCGGCTTGTGTCCGGCCTAGTCCTGACGCGCAGGCCCTACTGACCTCTGGCCAGACTGGTCAGCGTCTGGTTGGCATTGGATATCTGCGTATTTGCGCCCTGAAGATAAGAATTATACTGGCCCATATAATCCTGAATATACACCATCTGCTGCTGCGTATCCGTACCCAGCTCTTCAAGACGCGATTCCAGAGAGGTAATGGCCAGATCCCATTCTTCCTCTCCCAGAATATAGTCCCCATCGGCGTTGGCATAGGCAAGACCGTGTTCATCCAGATAATCCACCAGATCCTGAGACATGGGGTAACAGTCTTTTCCCTCTACCGTGGTGCCGTTGATACTGGTCATACCCACACCCTTGCCGGCCTTGCCGTCGGCCTGAGCCTGCCGGGCCTCATTGAGCAGCGAGGAAACCAGCTTCTGTTCCTCCTGCTGATCGGATATGGATTCCATCCTTTCCAGAGCCTGACTCTTTGCCGTCTCCGACAGTTCAAGCTGGAGTTTGGCAAACATCAGCTGAAGGCTGGAAGAAGGCCCGAGATCCGTAGCCGTGATGGAGGAGGTGCTGTTAAAATTGATCTGAGACATACTGCTTCCTTTTCCCTATTGTTAGCAGCGGAACTTGCCCATGCTCCTGCCCGAATAAGTCTGTCCTTTCCAAAAGGAACACGGCATCCTGCCCTGGGCGACAAGCTCGTCGCCACGGGCAGAAGAACAACCTTCCTCCGTCCGCAGCGAAGGAACGCTGCGCTTACTGACCTCTGGCCAGACTAGTCAGGGTCTGATTGGCGTTGGATATCTGGGTATTGGCACCCTGCAGATAGGAATTGTACTGGCCCATGTAGTCCTGAATATACACCATCTGCTGCTGCGTATCCGTGCCCAGCTCTTCAAGACGGGCCTCAAGCGAAGTGATGGCGACATCCCATTCTTCCGCGCTGTGCGAGTAGTTGTTGCCGGTTTTGTCCATGGCAAGGCCATGCAGCTCCATATAGTCCACCATTTCCTGGCTCATGAAGGTGGCGTTGTTCCCTTTGGGCACGCTTTCCTTGCGCGTCTTCTCATAGATGATATTGCCGTTATCATCCGTCATGACATTGCCGTTACTGTCTTTCTTGGGAACATTGAAGGTCGCCGTCTTTTCCGCGTCGTTGCCGAGTCCGGCCTTGGCGTCTGCCTGAGCCTGCCGGGCCTCGTTGAGCAGCGAGGACACCAGTTTCTGCTCCTCCTGCTGATCGGAGATATACTCCATTCTTTCCAGAGCCTGACTTTTCGCCGTTTCCGACAGTTCAAGCTGGAGCTTGGCAAACATCAGCTGAAGGCTGGAAGAGGGCCCGAGATCCGTAGCCGTGATAGAGGACGTACTGTTGAAATTGACCTGTGACATGCTGTACCTCGTAGCATTACAAACAATATGAAGACTGCACACAATCTCCTGATATTATCGCGCAATTTTTCTTCTTCGGAGAAGAACCCGCCTTCTCCGCAATCTGCCTTTGCGTACAGCCCGAATCATCTCTCTTTATCCGTATACCCAAGCTCCCCGCATTACTGACCCTTTGCTAAAGAGGTCAGTGTCTGGTTGGAGTTGGATATCTGGGTATTGGCACCCTGAAGATAGGAATTATACTGCCCCATGTAATCCTGAATATAGACCATCTGCTGCTGAGTATCCGTGCCCAGCTCTTCAAGACGGGCTTCCAAAGAGGTAATAGCCAGATCCCATTCTTCTTTATTCTGCCGCCTGGAAACTCCGGAGTCGTCATAGGCAAGCCCGTGCTCCTTGAAGTAGTTTTCCATCTCGACAGGCATCATGGTGGAGTCCTTCTCTCCGCTGGCAGCCTTGTTCGCATCCGACTCATTGGCCGCGTCTGCCTGGAGCTGCCTGGCCTCATTGAGCATGGAAGACACCAGCTTCTGCTCTTCCTGCTGCTTAGAGATGTAGTCCATTCTTTCCAGAGCCTGACTCTTTGCCGTTTCCGACAGTTCAAGCTGGAGTTTGGCAAACATCAGTTGAAGGCTGGAAGAAGGCCCGAGATCCGCCGAGGTGACGGATGATGTTGTGTTTAGCGAGATCTGACTCATTGTAGTATCCAATAATTACTGTCCTCTGGCCAGAGAGGTCAGCGTCTGGTTGGAGTTGGATATCTGGGTATTGGCACCCTGAAGATAGGAATTATACTGCCCCATGTAATCCTGAATATAGACCATCTGCTGCTGAGTGTCCGTGCCCAGCTCTTCAAGACGGGCTTCCAGCGAAGCTATGGCAACATCCCATTCTTCTTCGCTGTGATTATAGTCGTTGCCGGTCTTGTCGTAGGCAAGGCCGTTCTTGTCCATGTAGTCCACCATTTCCTTGGACATCAGGGTGCAGTTCTTGGTGTTCTTTTCCGTTTTTCCGTTGGAATAGGTTACGGATTCCGATCCTGCGGACACGCCTGCCTTGGCGTCGGCCTGAGACTGTCTGGCCTCATTGAGCAGAGAAGACACCAGCTTCTGTTCCTCCTGCTGCTCGGATATGGACTCCATTCTTTCCAGAGCCTGACTCTTGGCGGTTTCCGAAAGTTCAAGCTGGAGTTTGGCGAACATCAGCTGAAGGCTGGAAGACGGCCCGAGATCCGTAGCCGTGATGGAAGACGTACTGTTGAGATTGACCTGAGACATCTATTGTCTCTCCTGTTTCCCCGCCGCTTCCCGGCAGGGATGAGCTGATCTGTTACAGAGTGTGCCGCTTTGTTCCGCTGGGGCGAAAAGAACAGACACACAGGGAGGATATTTCTACAGGCGCACCACACCTCTGCGGCCTGCGCCGGGCAGAGAGCCGGAAGAGGCGGCAGCCGGACGGCTCTGGGCCGCACGGGCTTCTCCGGCGCGTTTGGCCTCGGCCTGCGCTTTTTCAACGAAGCTGCGCTCTTCGGGAGAAAGCTTGCTCATATCCAGCTTCTCCCCTCCCTGTTCGGGCAGACCGGCCTGCTTACGCAGGGCCTTTTCCTGAGCCTCGAGGCGGGAAAACTCTTCTTTAATGGCGGCAAACGCTTCAAACTGCTTCTTCATATCCTGTTCGGAATAAGCCATACTACACGCTCCTTTTGATGGCGGCACTTTCGTTTCCATGTTGGCTCACAATAAGCACAAAGTGTGCCAACCATGAAATACCTTGAAAAAATAAACATGTTTAGACATACAACGCCTTCTTTGCGCCAAAAAAATTGGCACAAAGATTACGGCTTCCGTTCACGGACTTATGATATAAGAACGGCACCCCCCTCACAAGAAAAAAGAGAGTGGCGGCAGCCCGCATTTCGAACGGCCGCAATCTCTGTCGAGCCTTGTCTTGCCGTCGGAATGGCTCCATGATATTTCTGAAAAGGCAAGCCATTCCCGAGGTTCGGCACGATTCTGGCATAATCTCCCGACGACAGGGAAAATCGCCAACCTTTTTGGGAATCCGGAGCCTGAACATGTCCATTGATTTTTCCATCCAGCAGCAGGGCGTAACTACACAGCAGAACGTGGGGTTTTCCTCGTCGTCCGCCGCTGTGGGTTCACTGTTCGGCAATGCGGCGGCAGTGGTGGAATCGCCCATGTCGCTTTTGGCCGACGCCGCGGAAGAGCTGACCTTCGCCGCAGACACAACGGACGACTTCGAACTGGACGAACGCAAGGAACGCGACGAAATCGACGAGGCCATGGAAGAGCGCGTCAAGAAGTATCAGGAGCTGATGCGTGAAAGCGGGGAAGCCGAGCAGCTCAATCAGCTCAAAGATGCCATCCGGGCCCGCGAAGGCCGGGAACACGCATTGCGTCAGGCCCGTCAGCGCTTTCCCGATCCATCTGACGCATGGGCGGCTCTGAAGGACATCCGCGACGAACTTGCCGGAGATTCCTCCGTATCTGCCGAAACTTTGCGAGGTGTGGATGAGGCCCTGGCGGAGCTGGAAGCCTCGGAAGGCCCTGCCATTCGTTCCGGCATATGCGGCGCGCTGAATGCAAAAGGCTTTGGCAGTCTGGGTTCTCCTTCCGAGCTGGGCGCGCTGTACCGGGGCGCAGTGTGCGACTTTGCCGACGTCAATGATCTTTATGCTCATATTCAGAAAAAATACGGCAACGACTTTGATGCCGCACTGGACTTTCTGTACAAGGCTCTGGCCAGCGACATGGCCGCTGACGTACCCAGTATGGAAAAAACCCATCTTGAGCATGTGAATAACGGCTTCGGGGAGCTGCGCTCTCTCCAGAGCGCACGCGGGCTTTGCGCCAAACTGCTGGAACGCTGGGCCTCCGTACACGGCGTAAAAGACTGCCCTCTCGACGATATGGCCTTGCTGGGCAAAATTGTCGGCCTGCGTAAGGAACATTTCATCAGCTCTTCTCAGATTACCCGTCTGGCCGACGAGGCCGGAGCGCGGGATATTGAACGCAAGGTACTTTTCCTTCAGGAACTGCTGAATACCACGCGATCGTTCGCCCCCACGCTTTTTGACGGCAACGAAGGCCGCATGAAGGTGCTTGACGCCGTTCAGGGCGCCGTGGACAACGCCATTGCCGAAGAAGACGCCTGGCTGGCCAGTCAGGAATAATGCGGCGGCCGTCCTCTTTCTTCCGGCCTGAAAAGCCGGGAACAGAGGCTTTTCCCCAAGGAGAATTTAACTATGCTGGAACGGGAACTGAACGAATTCGGCAGACGCATGGGCCTGCCCGGACTGAACTTCGGGCCGGACGGACTGGTGGCGCTGGATGTGGATCGCATGGGGCGTCTGCACCTGGAACGCGGCGGAAGAGCCGGGGCGGAAGAGCTGCTGCTGTATCTGGCCCGCCCCTTTCCCGCGCATGACAGAGAAACGCCGGAACGTGCGCTGGCGTTCTGCCATTACCGATACCCCCGCCCCTTTCCTCTGAGCGCAGGCATACACGGGGAACAGCTCATCATGCTGACCCGTCTGACGGAACGGGAAACCACGGCGGCAAACATGGAAAAAGCCGTTCTCATGCTCGCGGACGCCATGAACAAGGTCAATCAGGGAGTCTGATCATGCCCTCCGTATCGCTTAATCTGCTGGATCCGAATCTGGGGATCCAAAATGTCATGGATGCCGGAAGCGGCGCACACATGCCCGAAGCCAGACCTCTTGCCGCCACCGTGCTGCGCGAGGCGGGGCTGGATGAACTGTACAGCTTTAAAGCGGCGGAAAAGCAGCTCGATGCGGCCCTCTGCCCCTCCGTGGGAGACGGCTCCATACTCCAGCCGGAAATCTTTCAGAGCGAACTGAAAGGCGGGCTGAACGCACTGAAGGACAGCCGTTCTCCGGCTGTAAGAGCGTTTGTCCGGGACGAGCTTGCCCCATTGCTGGAAAATACGGAACTTCTGAAGGCCTATACCGGGCTGATGCTGGGAGGCTAACGCATGGCTGAAGGCGAAAAGGACGCGCTGACGGGCGAGCAGCGCCGCGCTCTGCTGGTGCTGGGTTATCTGTTTCTGCGCATGGGGCAATTTGAACGGGCAAAGAAGCTTTATGCCGCCCTTCTTGCGCTGGATCCCGACGACAACTGGGCGCATCGCAGCATGGCTGCGGCTCTGGTGGCTCTGGACGACGGAAGCGGCGCGCTCACGCATATCGACAAGGCCTTGGGTACGGCTCCCCTGTCCTCCCGCGATAATGCGCTTTATCTGCTCAAGGCCCGCGCCCTGTGGCGCACCGGCCGTTCCGACGAGGCAAAAAACGCGGTGAACGCCTGGATCGCCGCGGGAGGGAGCCGCCAGTGAGCCTTTTTTCCGACGCACGCAGTATTGTCTCGGCCACTACCAGACACAGCGACCTTGCTCTTGTGGGTCTGCTGGTTGCGGTCATCGCCCTGATGATCATGCCCCTGCCCACGGCCCTGGTCGATACGCTCATCGGGGCAAATCTTGCGCTTTCCTTCGCCATCATGATGATGACGATGTACGTCAAGACACCGCTGGAATTTTCCTCCTTTCCCACCATGCTGCTGTTCACCACGCTGTTCCGCGTGGGTCTGAACATCACCACCACCCGCCTGATCCTGCTCAATGCCGACGCGGGGGAAATCATCCAGACCTTCGGCGAGTTTGCTCTGGGCGGCAACTTCGTGGTGGGGGCGGTGGTCTTCCTGATCCTCACCATCGTCCAGTTTCTGGTTATTTCCAAGGGCGCGGAGCGCGTGGCCGAAGTAGGCGCGCGTTTCACTCTGGACGCCATGCCCGGCAAGCAGATGTCCATTGACGCGGACATGCGCGCCGGGGTCATCGACATGGAGGAAGCCCAGAAACGACGCGATGCCATAAGTCAGGAAAGCAAGATGTTCGGCGCCATGGACGGCGCCATGAAGTTCGTCAAGGGCGACAGCATTGCCGGGATGATCGTGGCTGTGGTCAACATCGTCGGCGGTACGATCATCGGCATCACCCAGCACGGCATTTCCGCGGGGGAAGCCCTTCAGATTTACGGCATCCTGACCATCGGGGACGGCCTTGTTTCCCAGATTCCCTCGTTGATCATCGCCATTTCCGCCGGTATTCTGATCACCCGCTCCGGCGATACCGATGTGGACGTGGGCGCGCAAATCGGCGGCCAGTTCTTCGCCCAGCCCAAGGCGCTGCAAATGGCCGGCGGTCTGATTTTTCTTTTTGCGCTCATTCCCGGCTTTCCCAAGCCGCAGCTCTTTACGCTGGCCTTTGCCGTAGGCGGGCTGGGCTATGTGCTGGGCAAACTCAAGTCCGCGCCGGAAGAACGGGACTCCCGCAAGGAACTGGCGCAGTCCCTCAAGCCTACGGTCAAGAGCCGGAGCAAGGCCGGACGCGCCGGCCCGCAGGATGAATTTGCCCCGACTGTTCCCATCATTCTCGATATTTCCGAAGGGCTGGCCTCCTCGCTGGATTATGATTCCCTGAACGACGATCTGGCCGCACTGCGCCGCGCTCTTTACTTTGACCTCGGCGTGCCCTTCCCCGGCATCAATCTCCGCGTTTCCCCGTCTCTGCCGGGGCTTTCCTATGTATTGCAGGTCAATGAAATTCCCATGTCGCGCGGACAGCTGGAAGCGGGCATGATTCTCGCGCGGGAAAGCGAGGAAACCCTGCGTATGCTCGGCGTGGACGTTAAAAAGGGAGAAAATTTCCTCCCGGATGTGGAAAGCCTGTGGGTTCCTGCGGATAAACAGGCTCTGCTGGAGCAGGCAGGCCTTGTCTGCATGAACCATTCCCGCATTCTGGCCTATCACCTTTCCCTGGTGCTGGCGCGTCATGCCTCCAGCTTCATCGGTATGCAGGAAACCAAATACCTGCTGGATAAAATGGAGGAACGCGCCCCGGATCTGGTGCGCGAAGCCACGCGCCTGCTCCCTGTGCAGCGCATTGCGGAAATTTTCCAGCGTCTTGCCCAGGAACAGATCTCCATCCGCGATCTGCGCAGTATTCTGGAAGCCATCATCGAATGGAGCCCCAAGGAAAAAGATACCGTCATGCTCACCGAATATGTGCGCGGCGCACTGAAACGCCAGATCAGTTACATGTATTCGCGCGGACAGAACATGCTGCCGGCCATTCTCATGGATCCCTCGGTGGAGGAAACCATACGCAAGGCCATACGCCAGACCTCTGCCGGGGCCTTTCTGGCTCTAGATCCGGACACGACGCGCCGCTTCATCGATGCCGTAAGCGCAGCCGCCGGCGACTACCGCAAGCATCCGCAGATTCCCGTGCTGCTGGCCAGCATGGACATACGCCGCTATGTGCGGCGCCTTATCGAGGGCGAACACTACAAACTGCCCGTGGTCTCATATCAGGAAATCACGCCGGAAATCAGCGTGCAGCCTGTGAACAGGATACGTCTGTGACAGCCGGCCGGGAGAAGCTTCATGGAACTTGCCATTGAATACGCCGTCCGGGCCCTGTATCTGGTCATGATTCTTTCCCTTCCCCCCATTGTGGTGGCCTCGGCCGTCGGCATCGTGCTGAGCCTCATCCAGGCCATTACCCAGTTGCAGGAACAGACCCTCACCTTCGGCGTAAAACTGCTGGCCGTGGGCGTCACCCTCTTCATCATGGGCGGCTGGCTGGGAGGGGAAATACTGCGCTACAGCGCAGATATCTTCAACCGCTTTTATCTGATATGAACCTCTCTCCTTTGGCATGCCTTTTGCTTTTCTCCGAAATATCGTCCGTGAAGAGAACAGATGCCAATATTTTTGGTACCAACATAAGGAAACTCTATGCGTAAAACACTGCATGAACTTGCGGCAGGATATGCTGCCGCAAGCGGCTGCCTCTGTAAGAGCGAAGACGGAAGCTGTCAGGCCGTCCTTACTGTGGAAGGACTGGATGTACACATCGGTCTGGTGGAAAGCTCCGGCATGATCGTATTCCAGACCGGCGTGGCTTTGCTTCCGCAGGCAGGAAGAGAAGAATTCTGCATGAAGCTCCTTACCGCCAACAATCTTTTTCTGGATACCATGGGATTTACGCTCGGTGTGGATGAACATCAGGAACTGGTCACCATCCAGCTTGCCTGGGATCTTTCCCATCTGGAGGCCGAGAGCTTTGCCCGCATCGTGAATAATCTGCTCGCTGTGGCAGCGGACTGGATGATCCGCCTGAATGAATGGCGGCCTTCCTCATCCGCTGGAGAAGGCTCCGCTCCTGCCGAAAATTCCGGCGAAGTGCCGTTCATGAACTTCCTGAAAGTTTAGGGCAGGTGAAGATCATGCGTATCGATTCCAGCCAGCAGATGTTCCGGCACATTGAAAACGGCGGAAATCTCAAACTGAACAGTGATGGACAGCTTGAAACCCAGAGCGCGGCCGGGCACTTTTTTCAGAAAATCGGCGATGCGTTCCGCTCTCTCAGCGCGGGAGGACGCGCCTCCATTGAAACACGCAATGCAAGACTGCACGAGGCCATGGCCGATATGGTGCGGCGGGACGCGCTGGTCAACCCGGCTCAGGCAAACATCCCGCAGCCTCCGATCAGCCAGCTCCAGCGAAGCCGCATGTGCGCGAATCTTGCCATGGCTGGGGAACTGACAAAACTCCCGCCCGAAACCAGAGCGGCGACACGCGCCCTGGTTCTGTATCAACTTGAGAAACACGACGTTCTGAATCGCGATGCAGGAACCATACGCGCCAATATTCCTCAATTCATGCAGATAATCACCGGGGATCCCGTCCTGTCCAGTGCGATGAAGTGTTCGTACTCCCGTACCCGCGAACAGCTGCAGCCCATGATGAATGAAATAGCTGACGCTATGAAGGCGGAATTCCAGAAACCATCGCAGCAGGCCGGCATTAAAAACGGCATACATGAGATTTTTCCCAAAGACGCAAAGCGTGATTCGATCGGCAGCATCAACGGCCAGCCTGTGGATAAAACAAATCCGGGAGGACAGCTCAAGGCTCTTGTTCCCGATGACAAAATAAGCGCCTTTATCAGCTTTGCTGCTTCTCAGGCGGGTATTGAAGGCGATCTTTACACACATCTTGCCCTGCCCGGCGGCACAAAACCCTTTCCGGACAGCCCCGAGCTGGGTGAACTTCAGGCAAAAGGACTGCACCTTGGTACCCCCAATCACAAATATGATCTCCATATCCAGAACGGCAAGGCTACCATACGGCTGGATATAGATATCGCCCTTCAGGCGCTGGGAAGCCCCAACAAAGGACATGGCCTCGGCGGAAGCAAGTATACGGCAATCATGGAAATTGACCTCAATCAGGATATGACGGGCAAGATCGTGCCCGACTTCACACTCAGCGGCGAATGTACGGCCTTCGGGCCGGATGAATAAATCCGGACAGCAGGGGCCGAACATGGACATCACCGCTCTGTTTCAGACGCTGGACGGCTATCGCCATCTGACGGCGGTGCTGCTCGGCATGCCGAGACTCTTCACCATCGCGCTGGTCGCTCCCTTTTTCGGCGCTTCGGTGGTGACGGGGCAGGTGCGTCTGGTGCTGGTGCTGGCTCTGTATCTGCCCCTGCATCCCATGATTGTGGGGAGCCTTAGCCCCGAGGCAAGTCTTTCCGCAGCTCTCTCGCTGGAAACGGGGGGAAGGCTGGCTCTTCTGCTGTGCAAGGAAACGCTGCTCGGGCTGATGATTGGCTTCCTCGGAGGCATGGCCTTCTGGGCCGTGCAGAGCGCGGGCTTTTTCATCGACAACCAGCGCGGAGCAAGCATGGCGGAAGGCACGGATATTCTTTCCGGCGAACAGAGCAGCCCCATGGGTCAGCTTCTGTTCCAGAGCCTGACCTGCCTCTTTTATGCTTCCGGAGCCTTTCTGGCCTTTGTCGGCGTCATCTATGCCAGTTATGAACTCTGGCCCGTAGCCCGTCCCCTTCCTGCGAAATTTACCATGGCCCTGCCCCTGTATTTCGCGGGCAAGGTAGGCTGGCTTATGGGGCACATGCTGCTGCTGGCCGGGCCGATCTCCGTGGCCTGTCTGCTCACGGACATTTCTCTGGGGCTGGTCAACCGCTTTGCTTCTCAGCTCAATGTCTATGTACTTGCCATGCCCATCAAGAGCGGACTGGCCGCCTTTCTGATCTGCTTTTATTTCGGGCTGCTGCTTTCGCACGCGCCCGAGCTGTTCGACTTCATCAGGGAATCCATCCTGACCCTGCCCAACCTTCTGGGCTCATAGAAAGCACTGCGGAACAGTATCTTTCCTCTTTTTCAAACCTCATCTGCGCTATTCGGAGGTACCATGAGCTGCGACAACAAAGCTCCCTGCCCCTGCACCTATGATTGCCCGCGTCACGGCAAATGCTGCGCCTGCGTGGCCCATCACCGCGACCATGATGAAGGCGTACCGGCCTGCTTCTTCTCACCGGAAGCGGAAGCTACCTACGACCGGAGTATTGAAGCCCTGTGCAGAGACCGGGGATTGCGCCTTGCTCCCCGTCCGTGAACCCCACAAAAAGCCTGAAAAACAAAATCTTCACTTCTACGCGGCGGAAAAACCCCATAAAAAGGATAAGCTATGACAGATGCAAGAAAAACACTCTTTCTTACAGGCGGCTCCACCGGTATCGGGGCAGCCTGTGTGCGCAAGTTCGTCGCTATGGGCTGGCAGGTTTCCTTCATGGACAGCAATGCCGAAGCAGGCAGAAGTCTGGCCGACGAACTCGGAGTTCTGTTCATGGAAGGCAACACCCGCAGCCGCAAGGATCTGGAGGCGGCCGTTCGCGCCACGCAGGAACGCTACGGATGCCCGGACTCCGTGATCGCCAACGCGGGCATACATCGCTGCAACACGCTGCTGGATATCAGCGACGAAGAGCTTGATCTGATGATCGACACCAATATCAAGGGCACGGTGAACACTCTGCGCGCAGTCCTGCCCTGCATGGTGGAACGCGGCCGGGGAAACGTGGTGATCAACGCTTCCGATCAGTGCTTTGTGGGCAAACCGAACAGCTTCGGATACGGGCTGACCAAGGGTGCGCTGGGGCAGATCACCAAAAGTCTGGCCATAGATCTCGGGCCAAAGGGCATACGGGTCAACGCCGTATGCGCCGGAACCATACGCACCCCTCTGACGGAAACGCTGTTCCAGAGCTTTGCGGACATCACCCACGGCGGGGATACCAGCGCCTACTGGAAAGCCGAAGCCGGACTCTACCCCCTCGGAAGAGTGGGAGAAGCCCACGAAGTGGCCGAACTCATGTATTTCCTTGCATCGGATGCGGCCAGCTTCATGACCGGCGGACTGTATCTCGTGGACGGCGGGCTGACTGCCGGGTAATCCTATTCCCCGTCACTCTGTGACGGACATGCGGCATTGCGGAAAGAGGAAATGCGACGAATGAAAACGCACGCCCCCGCCATATGTGCCCTGTCCTCTGAAACGGTAAACCCCGCTCAGGCCTTCGTTCAGGAAACAGCTTTCCCCGCGCCTTTCACCTCATACTTTTCACATGGACGGATGACAGAGCTTATACTATACATGGAGACAGAATAACAAACAGGGAGAGGCAGAAAAGCCGGCCTCTCCCGATTTACGCGCACATTAACATGCGTTATGTCCAGCGTCGGGAAGGCAAAGCAGACATATAACATGACGCCCGGGTAAACATGACACGGAGCGCCGACATGGCGTTCCCTCCGCCGCGAAAGACCTGTTGTATGGATTCCAGCCCGTTCCCTGATGATGGGAACACGCTTTCCTTTTTCCGGCATGTTCCGCACTGCTGACGAAAAGACGCCACCTGTAATCCGAACCGCCTTAGGCGCACCAGCCCCAGCCTTCCATGAGCGACGAAAAAACAGAACAACCGACACCGAAACGCCTGCGCGACGCACGCGAAAAAGGGCAGGTGGCCAAAAGCCAGGACGTTCCCTCCGCGCTTACGGTCATGGCCGTAGCGGTGTATTTTCTCGCCATGGCTCCGGACATGCTCAAAACCATCATGACCATGGGAGAGATTCCCATGCTGATCATGAACCGTCCCTTTTCTGAAGCACTGGGCATTGCCGTATCGACCACGCTCGCCTGTTCGCTGCGCGTGGCCGGGCCGCTGGTGGGCATGGTCATGGGAGTGGCCTTATGCGCCAACCTGGCGCAGGTGGGCGTGATGTTCTCCGTCCAGTCCGCCCTGCCCAAGCTGGACAACGTCAGCCCGGGCAAATGGTTCAAGAAGGTTTTTTCCGTCAAGAACGCCGTGGAGTTCCTGAAGAATATCATTAAAGTGACGGTACTCGGCGTAACCGTGTACGTCATTTTCTCCGACTACCTGCCGCGTCTGTTTCGTATTCCTCAGGGGAACATAGGCGATATGTGGAGCCTGCTGGGTTCCGCCGCGGGCGATCTGGTGCTGACGGCGGCCGGCGTGTTCTGCGTCATTGCCGCTGCGGACTGGTTTTTCCAGAAATGGCAGTTCAACAAGCAGAACATGATGAGCAAGGATGAAGTAAAGCGGGAATATAAGGAAAGCGAGGGCGATCCGCTGATTAAAAGCAAACGCAAGCAGCTGCATCAGGAAATGATCGCTCAGAATCAAATGGCCAATGTCAGAAAAGCGAAGGTGCTTGTGACCAACCCTACTCATTTTGCCGTGGCTCTTGACTATGAAAAGGACAGAACGCCTCTGCCCGTCATTCTGGCAAAGGGCCAGGGCGTGCTGGCACAGCGCATGATCCGCGTGGCGGAGGAAGAGGGCATTCCCATCATGCGCAACGTGCCTCTGGCGCGCAGCCTGTACGAGCAGGGTACGGAGCAGTCCTATATACCGCAGGATCTCATCGGCCCGGTGGCGGAAGTGCTGCGCTGGGTACAGAGCCTGCAACGCTGACGCAATCACAATCCATACAGGATAGCCATGAAAATGGAAGAGCGTGATATTACCATAATGCTGAATCGGCTGATCGGACTATGCGACGATCTGGCCTGGGGACGACCGGCTGACGAAAACGCTCTGTTCGAACTGACCAAAAAAGGCTCTTCCACACCGGAACTGGAAAGGCTGGCCGAGGCTTTCGGCATGATGACGGTCAAGGTGGAAGCGCGGGAATTTCAGCGCGCCACACTGATTGAAGAGCTGGAACAGCGCAATCATGAGCTGGAAGAAGTCCGAGCCCGACTCCAGGAACATAATGTGCAGCTGGTGGAAACACTGCGCCGCGAATATAACGTGCGCCGTGTCATCGGTCATTGCGAGGCCATGAAACGTGTTGTCGCCCAGGCTCTCGCCATTGCCCGCCGTCCCATCAACACGCTGATCCTCGGCCCCACAGGCACGGGTAAGGAAGTCATTGCAAAAACCATTCACTATCATTCTCCCCGTCGCGAAGCTCCCTTTGTGGCCGTAAACTGCACGGCCATTCCCGATTCTCTGTTTGAAAGCGAAATGTTCGGCATAGAAAAGGGCGTGGCTACAGGAGTCAACGCCCGCCGGGGGCTTGTGGAAGAGGCCTCCGGGGGCACGCTCTTCCTTGACGAACTGGCGGACATGTCTCTTGCCAATCAGGCCAAGCTGCTGCGCGTGCTGGAAGAAAGGGAAGTCCTGCGCGTAGGCAGCTCCAGACCCGTGCCCGTGGATATCAAGGTCATTGCCGCCACCAATGTGAATCTGGAAAAAGCCGTGAAAGAAGGACGCTTCCGCGAAGATCTTTACTATCGCATCAATGTTGCCGAACTGCGCCTGCCCCCGCTGCGCGAGCGCGGGGACGACATTCTGCTGCTGGCAAGGCATCTGCTGGAACAGCACGCACGCAACATGGGACGGGGAAGGCTCAGCCTGTCTCCGGCCACCCGTCAGTGCCTTCTGGCCTATGACTGGCCGGGCAACGTGCGTGAACTCAACAACGAAATGGAACGCGCCGCCGCCCTGTCGCTGGAAGATGTGATTCGCCCCTCGGATCTCTCGCCCCGCATATTGGAGGCTCTGGCCGGTAACGGCGGCATACATATTCCGGAAGACCGCAGAGAGGGAGCTGATACGTCGCAGCTTCCTCCGGACTGCCCGATCAATCTGGAAGACGCGGAGCGTCTGCTGATACGACGTGCCCTGGACAGCAGCGGCGGCAACAAAAGTCACGCCGCGGAGATGCTCGGCATCACACGCGAGGGCCTGCGTAAGAAACTGATTCGGCTGGGGCTCCGCTCCGATGCGGACGACGGAGACGCGGGAGGAGCAGTATGAGCATGACGCTGAGAACACGGCTGGCCCTGCTGGTCGTCGCTTCAATAGCCCTCTCCGTGGGTCTGGCTCTGTACCTGACCTGGCGTATGGTCGGCGAAACCATGATCCGCATGGAGGAAAAAAGCTTTGCCTCGCTGATGCTGGTAGAAGAAGAAAGCCTGAACGCCGCCTTCATGAATCAGCTGGCCGCAAAAGTGAGCGCCGTGCGGGATCGCAAAAATCAGTTAAAGGAAACGGCGGAACGGGCAAGCCGCGAACTGGCTACTCTGGACAAAATGCTTCCGAAAGGAGAAACGCGCGAAATGCTGCGCAGGGAAATGCTGAAAAGCATGGACTCCGGGGAAATACGGATGGAGCTGCTGCACATGTCCGATCTGCTTGCCGGAGGAATCAGCCGTCTCGGCCTTAAACCGGATACTCCGGATGCAAAGCAGCGTTCCCTGAAAGATATCCTGGAACATCTGCCGCGCAGTGGAGATTTTGCCGTTATGGAACTGCCGCGCAGCCTGACCGTAGCGGGCAGCGCGTTCGCCCTGACATCCGATCTCGAGCGGCCGGCTCTGGCCTTCTTTCTGCCTCTGTACGGCAGCAGTCAAAAAAATGATGCAGCGGATCAGGTACTGGTCACGCTGACCTCTCTGGAAGATCTGGAAATACAGGCCGCAGCCTCGGAAACCGCGCTGCTGGAAGCCACGCGCGAAAAATTCGGCAGCATGAACCTGTACCGTCACGGCTTTGTCGCCCTGCTGAACGCGCAGGGAGACATTCTGGCTTCAGGAGGAGAAGGCGAACTTCCCCGCGAAAACCTCATGGCCGCCCTGAACGAGGCGCGACAAAAAGGCCAGACGCAACGTATCCTGCCGTCAATTTACGGGGATCTGCTCTGTCTTGTCAGCTACAGCAGAGCCTTCGACTGGTACACCGTCATGACCGCGCCTCTTTCCGAAATCAGCGTTCCTTCCGACGCGCTGCTTTCCCGCCTTATTGCCATCAGTCTAATTATCATGCTGCTGACGCTGATCGTTGCGCTGGTCATGCTCATGCGCTCCCTGCGGCCGCTGGCGCTGCTGACGCGCAAGACGGACGAAATATCCGGCATGGATGTTTCCGCTCCAGATGTTCTGGAAAAGCTGGAAGCTTTGACGGCACAGGGCCTGCCTCTGGAGCGGCGGGACGAAATGGGGCGTCTGGCACGGGCCTTTGCCCGTATGGGAAGGGCACTTGCGGAAAATATCAGAAAACTCATGGCGGCTACAGCCAGCAAGGAACGTATGGAAGGCGAACTTTCCGCCGCACGGGATATCCAGATGGGTATTCTGCCTCCGCCGGACGGCGCGCCGGAAATATGCGGTTTTTCCGCTTCCGCCTTTCTTGACCCTGCCAAAGAAGTGGGCGGAGATCTCTATGACTTTTTCACCACCCGCGACGGCAAACGTGCCCTTGTCCTCGGCGACGTTTCCGGCAAGGGGGTTCCCGCCGCCCTGTTCATGTCCATGACGGTAACGCTGGTGCGCTACGCCATGGATTCAGGCCTTGACCCGGCCGCGGCCATGAGCAGAGTCAACGCCATGCTGGAAGAACACAATCCCGGCAACATGTTCGTTACCCTTTTTCTCGCGCTGTACGATCCCAAATCCGGGGAACTGGCATATGCCAACGGCGGCCACTGCCCTCCCTGCATTGTGGACGCACGCTCGGAGCGGCCCCCGCGTCTTCTGGAACATTTGAGCGGCCCGCTGGTCGGCGTCATGCCGGATCTTGACTATGAACTGTTCCTCGACCGGCTCAACGACGGCGAAACCTGCCTGCTCTTCACCGACGGAGTGACCGAGGCCATGAACGAAAGCAAGGAACTGTACGGGGAAAAACGCCTCATGGACTTCATGGCGCAGCACAGAAGCGCGAAGCCCAAGGAGCTGCTTTCCCTCATATTTGAGGATCTCGTGCGCTACCGCGGCGAAGAGCCGCAATCCGACGACATCACCATGCTTGCCTTCTGCCGCCCCGATCCGGAATCCGGTACGGAACCCGTCTCCGCCGAATCCCATACGCGCTCCGAACAGAGCGTCTTCCTTTCCCCAAAACAGAATATCAGGCCAGCCCAATGACAACACAGACACACACGCCCCGATCCGCCGGACATACCCGCACAACGATTGTAACGCTGGCAGGCTGGATTGTCGTCCTCATCCTCAGCCTGCTCATCTATGACGCGCTGCTCTTTTCCTCCCTGAACAGAGAAATATGGGGCGACGTACAGGCCTCCGCCCGCGTGGCGGCGGACAATCTGCGCCTGAACGTGGCTACGGGCGTGCGTTTCGGCAAAAAACTGGAAACATACCGAGGGCTGGACGGTCTGCTGACCCGTGCGGGCGAAGCGGCCGCCATGCCCATGGCCGTTCTGGACGCAAAAGGTTCCCTTCTTCTCTCGTACGGCAACTTTCCTCCGGAAGCCTTTCAGGCAGGAGAACTGCTGGAACAGGAGAACGGATTTCTCCTGCGTGAGGACGACGGGGGCAGAACGGTTTTCCTGCCGGTCATAGGTCGCGACGGAGAAGTTTCCGGCTATACCTGCGCGCGCATCGACCGCGCCCCGCTGGACAAGGAGCTGCGCTCCATGTTCGGCAAACAGCTTGTTGCTCAGGGGCTTTCCGCCCTTGCCGGACTGCTTGTTCTCGCCGCACTGCTTGCGCTGTTTGAGCGCAGGTACGGCAGAGAGGAAGACGGAGAAAACCGCTTTTCACGCGCCATGCGCTTCTCCGGCATCGCGGTCTTCCTGCTGGTGATGCTTGCCAACGGCGTCTTTGCTCTGCGTGCCGTCAGCACCCGCTACACGCAGAGTCTTGAACAGGACGCGGAGCGCACCGGAGCAATGCTGACCGATACCCTCAACAGGCTCCTGCTGGTCGGCATCTCCTTCGATCGTATGGACAGCACGGATTCCTATCTGACGAGTATCGCCGACGTGCATGAAGACGGTATTGCGCTGGAAATTCTGAATCCTCAGGGCAGACGCATGGCAGGCAGCACATCGGCAGATACGGCGCTGCTGCCGCAGGCTCGGGATTTTCCTCTGTCCGGGGGCGTGGGGACTTCGCTGCACAGGCCGGACGACGATAACCGCAACTGGACCTTGCGTATTTCCATTGTCCGGGCTCCCTGGCTGGACAAACTGCGCGCCACGGCTCTGGATATGCTCACCCTCGTGGCCGTTTCGCTCATCTTTATGGTGGAACTCTTTCTGCTGCTTACCCGCGGCATGGAATTGTTTCATGTGAAAAAGGACGCCTCACTTCAGAACAGGCAGCACGCCTGTCAGAGTGCCTTGTTGCGGCCGCTGGTCTTCTTCATGCTCTTCGCCATGGACATGGCCATTTCCTTCATTCCTCTGCGCATGGCGGAACTGATTCCTGAAGGCACGCCCTCCCGCGACATGCTGCTCGGCCTGCCCATCTCGGCAGAAATGGGCATGACGGGAATCAGCGTGCTGCTGGCCGGAGCCTGGATCAAGCGTCAGGGGGCGCGTCCTCCCCTCATGGCGGGACTGATATTCATCGGGCTGGGCTATCTGGGGTCCATGCTGGCAAGCGAGCCATGGCACTTCGTGGCGGCCAGGGCCGTAGTGGGGCTGGGCTACGGGCTGGCACTGCTCACGGCTCAGGCCTTCACCGTCAAGGACGGCATGCTGGCCGACATGTTCGCCGGAGTTTACGCCGGATCTCTGTGCGGCAGCGCCATGGGGGCCATGCTTGCGGAACGCTTCGGATATACCCCGGTTTTCTTCTTGTCCGCCCTGATTCTGCTCTGCCTCGTTCCTCTGCCCCGTCTGCTTCTGAACGGAGGAAGAGAAGACGAGCCGGAACAACAGGCAGTCAGACTGAATTTCGGGCAGATACGCCGCCTTCTGGGAGACAGACGCTTTCTCGCCTTCGTTCTGCTCAGTCTGGTTCCCTCCGCCATGCTGTGCGTGGGCTTCCTCAACTATTTCCTCCCCGTATACCTGAAAAGCGCAGGCACGGCACAGTCCGACATAGGCCGCATCTACATGCTCAACTGTCTGCTGGTCATTTACAGCGGCCCGCCTCTCAGCCGTCTGGTGCTGAAAGTCCGCTCCAAGGCAGGCATGGTTTGCCTGGCAGGTATTATTTCCGCTCTGTCGCTGCTGGGGCTGGCCGTTCTGCCTCCCCTGCCCGCCACCCTGATCGGCGCCGTGCTTATTGGCCTGGCCACAGGGCTGAACATCCCCGCCCAGAGCGAGTATCTGCTGCGGCTTGATATCGCCCGGGCCATCGGCGTGGATCAGAGCATGAGTCTTCTGGATGCCCTGCAACGCATCGGGCAGGTGCTGGGGCCTCTGTGTACGGGGGCTGTTCTGCTGCTCATGAACGTGGATGAGGCCGCCCGCATCATCGGCGCGGGCTTCATCATCATATCCCTTGCCTTTCTGGCTCTGGGACGCCCGGCCGCCCGGACGAATACGGAGACGGCATGAACGGCATACGGGAACAATGTCTGGAGCAGTTGCGCAAGGCCATACCTGAAGCGATGGAGCTTATGGAAAGCCCTGCCGGAGAGCTTTCTCTCGCGAACTATGCCCGGGCCATGCCCGGCGGCGGCCCCGCGCTTCAGGATGCCGACGATCTGATCGCGCTTGCACAAACGGAAGCAGGCAGACTCTTTTCCCCTGCGACGGGCGCGGCTCTGCGACGGGAACTGGAAAACCGCTTCCTCGCCCTCACGGCAAACCATCACGGCGTGGACTTTCATCCGGAATTTCTGCAGGGCGATCTCATCTTCGCACTTGGTTGTCAGGAGGTCGTCCCTCTCTTCGCCTGCGGAGGCGTCCCCTGCAACAATATGGCCTATCCGCGCGGCCTGCTGCTGCCGCCCCCCCACTCAGGCACGACAAAGCCGGGACGTTTTCCGGCTCTGGCCGCAGGAGATCGTCATGCGCTGGTCAGCGCACAAATCCCGTTCCGCACGTCGCATATCCGTTCCGCCCTCGATTCCCTGCCACATTCGGATCTGAGAGAAGAAGAACTGGCATTTGCGGCCCTCATCTTGAAAGAGATATATCTGCATCCCTCCGTTCTATGTCAGGAAACATTCCGGGATCAGATGTCCGCGGCCAATGCCCTGCTCTGGAGCAGGCTTGCAACCCCGGATTCGCACCTGCCGCCGCTTGTGAGCCTTGATCTTCAATATCTCTGCGGAGTTCTCGCAGCCGACGATCTGGATCGCCCCGGAAGCCTTGTTCATGATCTGCTGCTGGAACCGGCCCTGACGGAGGAAATATTCCGCACGCTCAACGGCGCCAGATCCTGCTGGACGCTGAAAGAGGGGCAAGCCGGCCGCGGCACCTTTCTGCTCTGGGCGCTGGATGAGAAAAAACGCGGCGTCGCGCTTCGCCCGGACTTCACAAAACGGGAACTCCTTGCACCCTTTCGCCCGGACATACGTTTCAAACTGGATCGGGACAGCTTGAAGGAAGGGCTTGTATCTCTGCGCCTCTTGCCCGGGCTGTATCTGGCCTTCGCCGTATCTGCTCTGGCAAGGGGACTTGTCTGTGCAGGAGGCGTCTTCCAATATGTCTACCTGCCGAATATGGCCCGAGGTACGGCGGAGGCTCTGCGCCGCTGCGGCGAAGAGGCCGCAGCCGATAAAATTTCCGCACGCTGTCCGCTGGGAGCGGGCTTTCACCCTCTTCAAGCTCCGGATATCGCAAACAGTGAGGGGGAACACAGCGCCGGCCCGCTGGATATTCTCCGCCACGGAGGGTTTGACGCACGGGATCGGGCCGTTCTGAGCAATATCAAAACCCGCGAGGCATTTCTCTGCTCCCTGCCCTTCCAGTACGAAGACCTCATCCCCGAAGGAGAAAGAATCTCCGGCTGGTTCGCTGCGCTGCGCCATACCTCGCCTCTCCTGCTGTCTCCCAAAAGGATATGAGAATTTATGCCAAGCATGATACTGAATATGGACGCTTTGCGCTGGAATCTTGCTCAGATGCCGCATCTGGAACAGGAATGGAACTTTACGTTCATGCCGGTACTGAAAATGGTGGCCTGTCATCCCGCCGTGGTCGAAGCCGCGCGTCAGGCCGGATACGCCCGTTATGGCGCGGCGGAAGTGGATGAGGCTCTGTTCTGGCAGAACGGAGAAAAACATCCTTCTCCGGCTCGTCCGGGAGAGGGACCGGTGCTGATAAGCCTGCCCCCCCTGCACCGTGCCGACGACGTGGTACGCCTGTTCGGCCGCTGTCCGGCAGATTCTCTGGAAGCTCTGGAAGCTCTGGAAGCAGCCGCCGCACGCAGGGGAAAAGACGCACATCCTTACGAATGCGTCATCATGCTGGATCTGGGAGATATGCGCGAAGGCATCCCCGTAGAATATGCCGGTGAATTCTTCCGCTCCGTTCGGAACAGATTCGAACATCTGAGTCTGACGGGTCTGGGCGTGACCATGGGCTGCCTGCATGGAGCCTGCCCCGACTTCGTCACCACGAAAGAACTTGGTACACTTGCGGCAATGGGTGCCTTCATTCTGGGGCACAGCTTCCGCACCATAAGCCTCGGCGGATCCATTTTCTGGGACTGGTGGGCCAGGTATCACAAACAGTTTGCCTGTCCTCCCGACACCCGCGTCGAACTGCGCATTGCCGATCCCATACTGATGGGATACGACAGTTATCACGAAAAAGATTCGGCAGGCGGTCAGTTCAGACGGGATCTGTTCAGGCTGGATACCACGGTGCTGGAAGTCATGGAAAAAGATCTGCGCCAGCCCAGAAGCGTCGCTCTGAACGGACAGGGAAAACTGGCCGGCCTGACGCATACCGGACGACGCAAACGGGTACTGCTGGACTGCGGTATCCTGCACACCAACGTAAACGAACTCAAGCTTGATATCCCGGGAACGGAGATTGTGGACTTCAGCGGAAACTATACCATCCTTGACGTGACGGACAGCCCCCGCTCCTTTCATCCGGGGGAAACCGTCTCCTTCACTCCCGGTTACTGGGCCGTGGCTCAGAGCTTCCGCAACCCCATGGTTCCAAAATACTGCGTATCCTGCGCCTGATCTCTGCCGGGAAAAGGAGATAGCATGCCCCTGTCAGCCTCATTCCTTCGAACAATCCGCCGTCTTCTGCCTCTGATACCGATTGTCTGCCTGTTCAGCGCAGTTCTGAAAACCCCGGAAGCCTTTGCGGCAGAAGCATCGCCCAAAGTGTGGCGCATCGCCTATGTGGAAGGCGGGCCCTTTGTCGATTATCAGAAAATCCTGCGCGGTATAGCCCTGGGGCTGCAACGCATGGGGCTGATCGAAAACGGCGACGTTCCCGTGCCGGAAAATTCCGAGGATGTTTCCGCCATGTGGGCCTGGCTTTCCGCCAATGCAGGCGGAACGACGCTGCGCTTCCTTCCGGACGGCTTCTATTCGGCGGACTGGGACGCCGCAACCCGGCAGGCAAACCGCGAAAAACTGCTCACTCGCATCAAGGAGCAGCAGGATGTGGATATGGTGCTTGCCTTCGGTACCTGGGGCGGACAGGATCTCGCCTCGGCCGATATCGACATTCCGGTAGTCGTGGCCTCCGTGACCAATGCCGTAGAAGCAGGCATCATTCCTTCGGTGGAAGATTCCGGCCGGGATAATCTCGTAGCCGTCATAGAACCGGAACGCTTCAAACATCAGGTCATGCTGTTCCACGATATTTTCAAGTTCAAAAAACTCGGCATCGCTTATGAAGACTCGTCCTCCGGGCGAAGCAGCATAGCCCTGAACGAACTGGAAAGCGCATCCCGGGAACTGGGCGTGGAGCTGCTGGTCTGCAACGACATCTTTGATGTGGACGATCCTGCCCTGGCTGCGGCGCGCCTGAAAAGCTGTCACGCCAAGCTCGCGGAACAGGGTGTCGACGCGGTATATCTTACGTATAACCGCGGTATGCAGCCGAACACCATAGCCGATGTGCTGATACCTCTGGCTGAAGCGCATATTCCCACATTCTCCCAGACGGGAGAATCCGACGTCGAACACGGCGCGCTGCTCAGCATCTCTCAGACCAATACGGAAGAAGAAGGCGTATTCAATGCGGAACTCATGGCCGCCATCATCAACGGGACAAAGCCCCGCGAACTTTCGCAGGTATTTGAAAGCAGCGTCAGTCTGGCGCTGAACCTGCGCATGGCTACCCTCATCGGCTGGAATCCGCCGCTGGAAATTCTTGCGGCAGTGGACGAATTCTATCAGGAAATGAAATAAGATACGCCCATATGGTACAATACGCATACGGACGTATCATTCAAGATACGTCCGCATTGCGGATCTTTCATGAGGAGGAATATTCCGCCCGTGCCCTGCTGCGCCTGCGGAGAGTTCCTTCTTTTTTATCCTTATCATATCCTACTGAATTCTAAAGAAAACGCTATCCAGACGCAGCGTCTTTCCGCTGCTGGTACGAGCAAAGAATGAGGCTTCGCTTTCCGTACGGCCCCGGCAAAGAGTGAACGCATTGCGCCCTGATATCCGGACATATGTTTCAAAGCGGCTTGGGACAGCTTGAGGGAACTTGTATTCCGGCCCCTCCTGCCGGCTGGTACCTGGTTTTCATCGTATTTTCAAAAGGGTAAGGCTGCATCCGCAAAAATCCGGCTTCTTCTTCCCCCCTCGCCTTCATCTGCGATTTATGCGAACATTAGCCCGCGCGACTCGCTGCCGGGGACACTTCTCCCGCTTCCGTCCGTATGGGCATCGCGTCATATTTTCGCAAAGGAGCGTGCGGGCCTGCCCGCCATACAGCCATGCCGACAGATCATCTTCGCATCGTATTTATGGGAACGCCGGATTTTGCGGCGACAATACTGCGATCCGTAGCAGCCTGGGAGGGAGGAAGCGTTGTAGCAGCCTATGCCCAACCGGATCGCCCTGCCGGACGAGGGCACAAGCTACGGGAACCGGATGTCAAGGTAGCGGCCAGGGAACTTGATATTCCGGTCTTTCAACCCCGGAACTTCCGGGAACAGGAAGACAGGGATACCCTGGCAGCCTTACAACCCGACGTGCTGGTCGTGGCCGCATATGGCCTGATTCTGCCCCAGTCCGTTCTGGATATTCCCCGTCTGGGAGCCTTTAACGTACATGCCTCTCTGCTCCCCAGACACAGAGGAGCGGCTCCCATTCAACGGGCCATCATGGAAGGCGACGAAATCAGCGGCGTGACGATCATGCGTATGGAAAAAGGACTGGATACAGGTCCCATACTGCTCCAGCAGGCCCTTTCTCTGGAAAAGGATGAAACGGCAGGCTCTCTGTTCGATCTGCTTGCGGAACATGGAGCAAAGCTCATGGTCGGCGCTCTGGGCATGATCGCCGAAGGGCGTGCGGCTTTCGTACCCCAGAATGAAGAATTGGCAAGCTATGCCGCCAAGATCGCTCCGCAGGAAGAATATCCCGACTGGAAGGAAAGCGCAGAGAAGATTCACGCTCACATCCGGGGCATTACTCCCTTCCCCGGTGCAAAAACTCTTTTCCGCCGGGCAGATGGAGAAAATTTCTCCCTGCGCCTTGCGCCCGGAGAAATTGCTGAGGAAGAAGCCGCTCGTCGTTGCGCGGGGCTGGCCCCCGGAACGGTGGCGGACTTTGACGGCCGGGGGCTGCTGGTTGCCTGCGGCGAAGGAGCATATCGCCTTACCAGGCTCAAGCCTGCGGGCAAACAGGAAATGAGCGCGGCGGACTTTTTCAACGGTCGTCTCCGGACGGTAACCATGCCCTGCGGTATGCTGGAAACTCCGCCGGACATGCAGGGAGCATAAGCATGAGCAGGGTATCTCCGGCCCGCACGGCGGCATTCCGCCTGCTGTGCCGCCTGCATGAAAAAACGGATGACCTCACGCCGCTTCCCGTACTTCTGGAAGAAGCCGCCCGCCATATCCCTCCTCGCGACGCTGCTCTTGCTGCGGAAATCGTCTACGGCGTCCTGCGTAGTGAAGCTCGGCTTGCCGCCGCCACGGCTCCCTTTCTGAAACGTCCGGCCGCGCTTCCCCCACGTCTGCGCTATATTCTGGCCATGGCCGTTTTTGAATTAAAGGAGCTGGACGGCATACCTGCACGGGCCACGCTGGATCAGGCTGTACAACTTGCCCGCGAACAATTCGGAGCCGGACTTGCCGGGCTTGTCAATGCGGTGCTGCACAAGGTATGCCGCGCTGATTCCCTCGCTCCGGGAGAAGCGGAAAGTCCGCCAAACCCGGCAAACTCAGCGGCCGTAACGGCCGAAGAAGACAAGGCAATACATAATGAGGATATTGCCCTTACCGCATCCCTGCCCCTCTGGCTGGCTGCGCTCTGGCGCAAACAGTACGGCCCGGATGCCGCGCTGCGCTTTGCCCGGCTCGCCGCGCTGCGCCCCCTCCCTGCGCTGCGCCTCAACGCAGCCGGCAATCCGGACAGCCTGAACTCCTTGCGCGCTCTTCTCAAGGCCGAGGGCGCGCTCTTTTTCTCCCCCTGCACCTGTATTCTCCCTTCCGCATCAACCATACCGGAACCTGGAACTCACTGTGAAGCCAAAAAAAATTCGCGAATTATGGATATAGCGGACAAAGCGGTACGCGACGGACTGGCCTCCCGTCAGGGGACGGCTTCGCAAAAAATTATCCTGCGTATGGCGGAACAATTGCGGAAAATGGCGGATAACGGCTCGTTCTGGGATGCCTGCTGCGGCAGAGGGGGCAAAAGCTGCGCCCTGTGTGAACAGGATGTCAGCCCCCTGCTCTGTTCCGATCCCTCGGAAAGACGCCTCGATTTCCTGCGGGCCGACGCAAAGCGTCTCGGTCTGAACGGCATGGACATCATTTCCGGCAAAGCACAGGATATCGCCGCTGCACATCCGCACGCCTTCAGCGGCATACTGCTGGACGCGCCATGCAGCGGAACGGGAACGCTGGCCCGCAATCCGGAACTGAGGCTGCGACTGAGTCCGGACAAGCTGAAGGCGGCCGTCGCGCTCCAGAGCGAATTGCTGGATGCTGTCTGGGCGTCGCTCCGGCCGGGAGGAATGCTGATATACTCAACCTGCGCCCTGAACCGGGAAGAAAATGAAGATCAGCTTACGGCCTTTCTCTCGCGCACAGCGGACGCCCGCCTGGAAGAACAGGAGCTGATTCTGCCGGAACGTCCTGAAGAAGAAGGACAGGATATTCTGTTTCATGCCCTTTTACGTCGATCCGTATAGCAAAAAAATCTGCGCCGAAGCATCGGCGCAAACCCTAAGCGTCATCACAATAATATTATCCCCATGCGAAAAGTGTCTGACAATATGCCCTGGGAACGTCCCTTTTCCCTGATTCCGGCAACACAATTGAGGCCGAACTCTTCCTTAACATAGTTCAGGAATCCTTAACCGGCCTCTGAATTATTCCCTTCCTCTGCCTTACGCCCCGCAGGGCGTCGGCCTCTTTGCTGCTCGATGCTGCTCGACAGAAAGGCCGGTTTTCTCCGTCTGATTCTGGAGAAAACCGGCCACGTCTGAAAATCCCGGCATATTCTACCGCAACGGCAGCATCAAAGGTCTAGGATTCAAGATAGGCGTTATCCTTCAGCAGATAGTTGCGCACATAATCTTCCACCCCCTCTTCCAGAGAACGGAAGGTGAAATCGCAGCCCACGCGCTTCATCCAGCCCATATCGGCCTGTGTAAAATACTGGTATTTGCCCTTCAACGTATCCGGCATATCGATGTACTCGATATTCGCAGGCTTTTCCATGGCAGAGAACACCGCATTTGCCAGTTCGTTCCAGGTTCTGGCCTGACCCGTTCCCACGTTGAACACGCCGTTGACATCGCCATGTTCATAGAACCAGCAGACCAGAGCGGCACAGTCCTTGACGTACACGAAATCCCGCTTCTGACCTCCGTCCGCATAATCCGGTCTGTCGGATTTGAACAGAGCCAGCCGCCCGGTTTCCCGAATCTGGGGGACAGCCTTGCATACCACGCTGCGCATGGAGCCCTTGTGATATTCGTTCGGCCCATACACGTTAAAGAATTTAAGGCTGACAATCTTATCCAGAATCCCCCCGCGCAAGGCCAGCAGATCAAAAAGCTGCTTGGAATAGCCGTACATATTCAGGGGGCGCAGTCTGGGCATGAGTTCGAGACTGTCGGAAAAGCCAAGAGATCCGTCTCCATAGGTGGCCGCACTGCTGGCCGTGATGAAGCGCGCACCCGCGTTGAGGGTGGCCCAGCACAAATCGCGGGTAAAATGGAAGTTGTTGCGCATGAGGAAATCGGCGTCCTTCTCCGTAGTGGAAGAACATGCGCCCATGTGAATGACGCCTTCCACGCCCAGCCCCTTCAGACCTGCGCTCCGCACCTGTTCAATGAACATGTCGCGGTGCATGTAGTCGCTGTATTTAAGATGGACAAGATTTTTCCATTTTTCCGTGCTGGCAAGATTATCCACCACGATGATATCTTCCACGCCGCGGCGGTTCAGCTCCCAGATGATTGCACTGCCGATGAGTCCGGCTCCTCCGGTGACAATGAACATAGGATCTCCCTGAATATATTTGCTCAATATGTCTGAAACTGCCTTGCGTCAGCTTCCTTAGTTCCGCCCCTTTGGCCGTTCTTTTCTGCCGTTCTTTTCTGCATGGAAAAGAAAATGCTCTGCTGCAATACCTCTGCCGCTCCGGAGCAGGATTTTCGTATCCGAATAGGAACAGACGTGGCGTTCCGAGCTTTGCACACAGATATTCCGCAGAACACCCGAGCGACAGGTTCGCAATACGACGAAGAACCTTTTCCGTAGACTGCGTTGCGTATGGGACGGTCAGCTTTTAAAGCGTACGGTAAACTGTACGCTACCGCAAATTCTCCTTGGCCTCCTCCCGCACGTTGCGGCTGGTCTGCACAAGAGAGATGCCGCCGTCCGTCCGGACGCGGGCGTCAAGACCATACATGATCACTGTACGCAGCAGAGGACGCCCCAGCAGAAAATCAAGTTCTTCGGGCAGTGCGGCCTTTTTTTCCACGATAAGATCGCGAAAAGCCCGGTCATACTCCACAATTTCCAGAAAGGCGCGACGGGCTTCTTCATCCTCCGCAATGCGGGGGGCCAGCTCGGTCAGTCTGTCATACGAACAGCGTTCGGAATGAGCATCCATGAGTTCATCCCACCACGCGGGCGCACCCAGCAGTCCGCGCACTGCCTTGCGATCCAGACTGTCCTTGCCGGAAAGTGCCAGCAACGCTTCCGGCGCCTCACAGTAAAAGGCGCGGCATTCTATGGGCTGTCTGCCGTGGATGAAACACAGATTCTTTTCCGTCAGAAAACGACAGGTCCAGTCGTCCGGACGCGCTCCGTAGGGAGCGGCAATTTTGACCAGCTCTCCCGGCAGAGGCACGATACGTCCCAGCGTATCGTCCCGCACCAGTTCCCCGGGACGGAAGGTACAGAGATCGCGCGCACGCAGCACGCCTTCGGATATAAGCTCCCCGTCCGGACTGTGCAGGGCGGGGCCTCCCTTGCGGCAGCAGGTGCCGCAGCGTCTGCACTCGGCCTTTTTATGCGGCTGTGCGTTCACAAGATCGGCCATTGTCACCTCGCTTCCGCTTCCATACGCAGGCGACGCATGCGTACATGGCGGAATTCCCTGTGTGTTTCCAGCATGTTTTTCTGCTGATGCAGTTCATGAATTTCAGCGGGAAAGAATATGCCGACAGCAGGATCTTCCCTGCTCATGAGATCGCGGATCATCTCGTCACAGCGTTTCTGCGCCTCTTCAATGAACGCAACCTCCGCCTCCAGCTCAGTCATCGTCTCCGGAAGGGACTTCTGGAGGAAGTTCTCCATAGACGCCTTGAGCAATGATACGTCTTCTTGCGGGTTTGACATCGGCGTTCTCCTGCACGTTCCTGCGTCTGAAATCGGGGTTTGGAAGAGTATTGTAGAAGTTCCAGAAGCCCGGCAGCAGCTCCGTAAGAACGCCGGGGTTCGCCAGATGGATATGCGGCTTCAGATAGGCAAGCAACGCCAGAGCCATGGCCCAGGGAGCGGAAGGACTGATCCAGGCCGCGTGCGCCGCCTCCTGCTCCGCTTCTTCAGACAGAGGAACGATACGGGTTTCTCCTTCCTTATTGTCCGGAGAGAAACCGGCCCGGGCCAGAAGGCCGGAACAGAGCGATTCTGCGCCGGGGCACAGTGTTTCCAGCTCTGCCAGCGGAATGATGACTTCCCGTCCGCCCCGGGCGGCAAGGGCGGCAAGGGCCGTTGCCAGAGGCAGAAGATCGGGGAAACGTCTAGCCGTTTCGAGCAAAGTGGTCGGAGAAGGAGCCTGTATGCTTCCTTCCCGCACACTGCGTATGGAGCCGTCGTCACAGGAAACGGACATTCCGCACTCTTTCAGCAGAGTCATGGCCTGCCCGGCAAAGGGCGTAGCGGGCCAGCTTCCGGCAAGACGGGCCTCCCCGTCGGCAAAGGCCGGGAAGGCAAGAATATAGCTTGCGGCAAGGGAGTCCGCAGGCAAAGCCGCTTCGGCAGGCAGTCGCATTTGCGCTCCGGCAACGGGACTGATGACAACGGCGGACGCGGTACGCTCCACACGCACAAGGCCGCCGAATCTTTCAAGCAGCTCCAGAGCCTGTTCCACAACGGCAGGCGCGCGTTTTTCCGGATTTGCGGGCAGACTGAGCCGAACCCGGCTTTCCCAGAAGGGCAGAGCAAGCGTCAGCGCAGCGGCAAAACGCGGAGAAAGCCCGGCGGGCAGCACTATTTCGGAAGGCAGTATGCCGGAACATTCCAGACGTATGGGCAAACCGTCCTGTGCAGGAATGACGTTGGTCAGACGCGCTCCGAGCGTAGGCAGAAAACGACGCAGCCCGGAAAGATCAATGAAGCGCAGAGATTCGCCCCCGGTAATCTTGAGCCGGGCAGGCATACCGAGGCAGAAGGCAATAATCATCCAGAGATTGAAAATATCGTCCCCGACATGAATGACCTTGTCCAGATTGCGGGTCAATCCGCTGCCGCCCCGGCTGAGAACGCTCCCGTCCTCTTCCCACCAGAGCTGACCGCCGATCTGGTTCAGAGCCTTGATCCCGTCGATGAGTCCGTCGTTCAGCGCAAGGCCGCGCAACAAGGTTTCCTGACCGGAGGCCGTGGCCAGCGCAAGAATCATGCGGGCCGTCATACCGTCGGCCGGAGCTTTCAGATCAATGGCTACAGGTTTGAGTTGAGGAGCAAGGTTGAAATATCCCTGTTCCTCCTCGGCACGGGAAAGCGGCTCCACAGCCTGAACAAGCTGAAAGAGATCCCGGGCAAGGCGCGGGTCGCGCCCGATACGCGCGGCCTTTTCTTCCCAGGAGGTGCGCAGCGTCTTTTCTACAGCAGGGTCAAGCCGTCCCGCCGTGCGCTGCCGTGCCAGCATCCGGGCGCGCCGCATCACCAGACGCAGCAGCTCTTCATCCAGAGCCATTATGGCTTCCAGATCCTGCCCGCGCGAGCTGTTTTCTCTGCGGAAAGGACGCGGAGCGCGCTCGAAACGACGTTCCGTATCCCTGCTGCCGGGGCGAACTTCAGGACGTCTGTCTGCGCGACCATCTCCGCGGAACCCCTGCCCGGAGCCTTCCTTCCGTTTTCCGTCGCGCCGAAAATCCCGGCCCTCTTCACGTCCGCCGCGCCCTTCGCGATCGTTACGCCGGAAATCCCGGCCGCCTGCGCGCGGAGCGCGCCCCTCTCCTGAAAAACCGTCTCTTCCGCCCCTATGTTCCATGTCAAACCCGCTCTTGCTTGGATGTTTGTCGATTCACGCCTCCGGCGAGATCGGAGGCGGAATGATATCTGTCTTTTTACTGGCCCGCAAGCCTCTACAGAGCCATACGCGCCTGAAGCACGCGGCGATCCCGCACGATCTGCACATGAACCTGACGACTCAGATAATTGCGCCTGAAGGCGTCTCTGTAGTCGTCGGCAGAAGCCACGCCCTGGCCGCCCAGGGCAATCAGAATGTCGCCGGTGCGCAGCCCCAGACGCTGGGCAGGCGATCCCTCCCGGACAGAAGCCACATACAGACCGCCCATTCCTCCAAGATCTGCGCTTTTTCCGGGCACTATGCCCCAGCGACGTTCAGCAAGGCTATCTGCCTCCCTGTCTGAAAAGGGCAGGGTTTTCAGGGTCAGCTTGAGGGTTTTGCCCCGGCGCACCACATCCGCCCGGATGCTCTCCCCGGGCTGACGATTACGCAGAAGAGAAAGATAGACGGCTCTGTCCGTCACGGGCTGGCCGTTCATCGTCTGAATGACATCCCCGGGCTGCAGATCGCCTTTGACCGGACATTCCGTGACCAGCAGCCCCTCCGGCCTGTTCAGGCCAAGCGCGCGGGCAGTACGAGGATCCATATCCTGCCCGAGTATGCCGAGCCAGGAAGGCGTAACATGCCCCTGCTCCAGAATTGCATCCACCACGGCCCGCGCCTTGTTGACCGGAATGGCAAAACCTATGCCTTCGGCCCGTGCGTCAATGGCCGTATTGATTCCGATGAGTTCCCCAAGAATATTGAGCAGCGGCCCGCCGCTGTTGCCGGGATTGATCGCCGCGTCGGTCTGGATCAGATCGGTGATGATGCCTTCCTCCGACGTGATGCTGCGATCCAGCGCGGAAATCACGCCTGTGGTCACGGTGTGGGAAAAGCCGAAGGGATTGCCTATGGCGATGACGCTTTCCCCCGGCATGAGATCCGAAGAATCCCCCATGCGCACGGAAGGAAGCCTGCTGGCTTTTTTCAGTCGCAGGACGGCAAGATCGAAGTCCGGTTCGGCCCCAACCACATCCGCATCAAAACTGCGGCCGTCAAGCAGGCGTACGCTGATGGAATTTGCGCCGTTGACAACATGGGCATTGGTCAACACCAGAGCCTTGTCTCCATCTATGATGACGCCGGAACCTATGCTTTCGGACTGGTATTCCCTCTCCGGCAGACCGAAAAAGAAATCAAAGGGGGTAGCCGCCCTGCGCTGATGCAGCGTGGTCGTGATGTTGACCACGGCAGGGGCTACCGCGCTGACAGCCCGCACCGTGGGCGTCATACGCTGTTCCTTTCCGCCGGGGGCGGCACAGACAGCCCCTGCGGAAACAAGGTTCATGCCCAGCAGGGCGATAATCAGCATTATGCGGAGTAACTTCATCTGTCGCCTCCATGGCGTGTGGAAATCCGCAGGAACAATCAGGGGAAGGATAAGGGGAAATCTTGCGAAAACAAAAATCCCGAACGTCCCGCAGCGTTGGGCGTAAAAGAACAGCATGACGGACGGAGGAAAACGCTTCCCCGCTCTTTTCCGTCCGCCTGCCGTAAAGAAGAATACCGCCCCCGTCCGGGAATGACTTTCCCCTTTAAAGATCAGCGTTCCAGCCAGTCGGCCAGACGTTCGCTGTATTCTTCGGGAGTCCAGGTCATATGATCGTACATGCCTGCCAGCTTGCGCTGGCGCGAAGCTTCGGAGAGCATCAGGGCGGCGGCCACGGAGACGTTGAAGCTCTGGATCATGCCGTACATGGGAATATAGACTTCCCCGTCCACAAGCGGCAGCAGCTCCGGCGAAACGCCTGCATGTTCGTTGCCCATGATAATGGCCGTAGGCACGGTAAAATCATAATCAGATACGGGCTTCGCCTCCGGCGAGCAGCTTGTGGCCAGCACCTGAAACTTCCCGTCGCGCAGCGTCTGCATAAGCTCTTCACGACTGCCGTGACGCAGAGTTTCCACCCATTTGCGGGCGGAAGCCGACGTTTTTTTGCTTAATGCGGGAAAGGGCGCGTGCGTGTAATACAGATGCACTCCGGCCACGCCGAAGGCGTCACAACTGCGATAAATGGCCGACACGTTATGCGGATCGTGGATATTGTCCAGCACCAGAGTGAGATCCTTCTGACGCTGACCGAGTACTTTTTCGATCTTGGCGCGACGGCGTTCAGTCATGCTGCGCATGATCAAAACTCCAGAGATCCGGTTGTACGGGGGAAGGGCAGTACGTCGCGGATATTGGCAATACCGGTGAGCAGCATGATCAGACGCTCAAAGCCCATGCCGAATCCGGAATGAGGCACGCTCCCGAAACGGCGCAGATCAAGATACCACCAGTAATCCTCAATCTTCTGTCCCAATTCCCCGATACGTGCTTCCAGCACGTCAAGGCGTTCCTCACGCTGACTGCCGCCAATCAGTTCTCCGATGCGGGGAACCAGCAGATCCATGGCCGCCACGGTTTCTCCATCGTCATTCAGGCGCATGTAAAAGGCCTTGATATCCTTGGGATAATCATAAACCGTGACCGGAGCCTTGAAATGTTCCTCCGTAAGAAAACGCTCATGCTCGGTCTGGAGATCCGTGCCGAAGGAGACGGGATATTCAAATTTTCTGCCGCTCTTCTGCAATATGTCCACGGCGTCCCTGTACGAGACGCGCACAAAATCCCTGTCCACAAGCTGGCGGAGGCTGTCCACGAGACCGGGGGCCACGAATTTATCGAACAGGGCGAGATCAGCCTCGCAGTTTTCCAGCGTATGCCGGGCGGCATGACGGATCAGACCTTCCCCCAGTTCCATGTTGTCCCAGATGTCGGCAAAGGCCACTTCCGGTTCGATCATCCAGAATTCCGCAGCATGGCGGGGCGTGTTGGAATTCTCCGCACGGAAGGTGGGGCCGAAGGTATATATTTTTCCCAGAGCCGTGGCCATGGCCTCGCCCTCGAGCTGACCGGATACCGTGAGACTGGCCGCCTTGCCGAAAAAGTCTTCGGCAAAGGGATCGCTGCCTTCCTTCGGTCTGTAGTCGACGGGAAGAGTGGTCACACGGAACATTTCCCCGGCGCCTTCGCAGTCCGATCCCGTCAGAATGGGCGTATGCACATAGAAAAAGCCCTGGCTGCGGAAATAATCATGCACCGCGAGAGCCGCGTGGGAACGGATGCGGAACGCCGCGCCGTACTTGTTGGTACGCGGGCGCAGATGCGCGATGGTACGCAGAAATTCGTCGGAATGGCGTTTTTTCTGCAGAGGGAAGGTTTCCGGATCGGCCAGACCGAAGACGGTCATGTTTTTTGCCCGCACTTCCCATTTCTGCCCCTTGCCGGGAGATTCCACCAGTTCGCCCTCGATTTTGACCGAAGCCCCGGTATTTACGCCTTCCAGAACATACCAGGCGGGAGTGCCTTCATCAATGATGCACTGAAGGTTAGCCAGACAGGAACCGTCGTTGAGTTCCAGAAAAGTAAAGGTTTTGGAATCTCGACGGGTACGAACCCAGCCGCAGACCTTGATATCCTGACGCGGAGCGTCGGCCGCAAGAACTTCGCTGATTACGGTGCGCTGCATATATGGGACTCCTCTTCCCCGTACGGGGAGGCGACCCCGCCAAAAAGGGGCCGGTCACGACTTGAAATCAATCGCCCGTGGGGCGCGTCGTTTTCAGAAAAACAACGGAAACATATAAAAAAACGGCACCCGGAACAGGGCCGGACGCCGTTTTTTTTATCGCAGGGCATGAGAAAGGGCAATCCTTTCATCTACCCGCGCCGTCAGGGTAGGGAGTGCCCTTTTTTCAAAAGGGCAGCTTTTCATTCCCTTCATTGCTCCACCTGAATTTCATACCAGCCCTTTTCTCCCATACAGGCGCGATATACGGTATCCCTCGCCTCCTCATAGCGGGAAACAGCATCCATAAGCTGCTCCTGTCTTTCTTCATATTCGCGCATTCTCCGCTCATATTCCCAATAGGCAAACGTGCCGGGAGGCGGAGGAGGCGCGAAATACAGATTGACGTTATTTCCCGCCGGAACATTCTGAAAAGGAAAGGCTTTGTATGCGCGTTCGAGGCAGGCGGCCCTGTCCCGATTGAATATGCCGGGATTGGCCGTTTCCAGGCCGTACTGGTCGTGGTACATGCGAGTGACCATACACGCGGAAAGGACGGGGAGAGCAGCAGCCAGAAGCAGAGCCGGAAGTTTACGGAAACGACGCATGAAAAACCTCCTCTGGTCATCAGATATGGCCGGAAGAAGAGCAGAAGAGGTCTTATCCCGGAGCGTGTCCGGAACCCCTTTTTCTCCCTGAGACAGGGGTGCGCTCCGCTTCAGCATACGCAGGCTGTCGGCAGACAGAGCATCTGCCGACAGCTTTTTCTGCGTCTTAAAGTGCAAGACGACTTTTCCAGGCCTGCACGGTATTGGAAAGCAGCATGGCGATGGTCATGGGCCCGACCCCGCCGGGTACGGGAGTAATGGCCGAACATTTTTCCGCCACGGCGGCAAAATCCACATCGCCGCACAAACGGGCCTTGCCGCCTTCTTCAATACGGTTGATACCCACGTCGATCACGACGGCGCCGGGTTTGACCATGTCCGCACCGATGAAGCGGGGATTCCCCAATGCAGTACACAAAATATCGGCCGAACGACATTCCTCCGCGAGATTGGCCGTCCGGGAATGACACATGGTCACTGTGGCATCCCGCCCCTTTGATCCGAGCAGCAGAGCAAGAGGACGCCCTACCAGACTGCTGCGGCCTACAACCACGGCTTTTTTTCCGCTGGTGGAAATGCCGTAACGATCCAGTAGACGCATGACGCCGGCCGGAGTACAGGGCTGAAGGCCGGGACGACCGAGTGCAAGCAGTCCCTGATTGTGGGGAGTAAGACCGTCCACATCCTTTTCCGGGCTGATGCGCGATATGCAGGCGTCGGCATCCAGTCCACGGGGCAGGGGAAGCTGAAGCAGAATGCCGTCCACATCCCTTTCTGCATTAAGGCCCGCAATAACATCTTCAAGTTCGTTCTGAGACACGGAAGCAGGCAGACGCACGGTACGGGCGTTCATCCCCACTTCCAGCGCGGCCTTTTCCTTGTTGCGCACATACACCTGCGAAGCCGGGTCGTCTCCGGCAAGAATTACCGCAAGCCCGGGGGCGCGTCCCGCCCGGGGCAGAAGAGAGGCAATCTCTTCTCGGAGAGCCGCGCGGGTCTCGGCGGCAGTGCTTTTTCCGTCCAGTATCAGCATGAAAACTCCCGGCTTGTATTGATGTTTTCCCTTCTTGTTCCTGCGAAAAGCGGCTACAGCCCGTAAAGATCAACCAATGACCTGACGGGGTTTGCCTCCAGGGGGGGGAGGCCCGATAAGGCCGTCCTGCTCCATCTGATCCACGAAACGCGCGGCCTTGTTAAAGCCTATGCGGTAACGCTGCTGGAGCTTTGAAATGGAAACGAAGCCCTTTTCCCGTGCAAATTGCACAGCTTCCGCGTACAGGGGGTCGTCGATCACGTCGTTTTTATCAAAAGCTCCTTCTCCGCGTTCCCCGCTGAAACTTCCGTCCTGACCTGCTTCACCGTAATCGCGGAAATCAACCTTATAGTCGGGACTGCGCAGCTTTTTCCAATGACCGACGACTGCTTCAACTTCCGCATCGCTCACATAGGCCCCATGCAGACGATGCAGCTTGCCGTTGCTGGCCTTGAGAAGCATATCCCCGTTGCCGAGCAGGGCCTCGGCTCCCCCCTGATCGATAATGATGCGCGATTCCGTGGGGCCGGAAGTACGAAAAGCGATACGGCTGGGAAGGTTGGCCTTGATCAGACCGGTCACGACGTCGGCACGCGGGCTTTGCGTGGCAAGAATGAGATGAATGCCGGCCGCACGGGCCTTCTGACCCAGGCGGGCAATGGCGCTTTCTATTTCCTTGCCCTTGTTCAGAATGAGATCTCCGAATTCGTCCACCACGATGACGATATAGGGCAGAGGAGAAAGCTCTTCCCCTTTGCGAGATCGGGGATCTTCCATGGTGCGCACCTTGCGGTTGAAATCGTCCAGCTTGCGCACGCCGAGTTCGTTGAGCAGAACATAACGCCGTTCCATCTCGTCCACAGCCCACATCAGAGCGTTGCGGGCAAGATCCATATCCGAAACAACCGGATGCACCAGATGGGGAAGTTCATCATATACCTGAAATTCCACCACCTTGGGGTCGATAAGCAGCAGCTTTACCTCGTCGGGTCTGGCCTTGTACAGCAGACTGAGCAGAATGGCATTGAGGCAGACGCTCTTGCCTGCGCCCGTCGCCCCTGCCAGCAGCAGATGAGGCATTCTGGCCAGATCGTCGGTACGCGGCGCACCAGCAATGTCCTTGCCCAGAGCAAGCGTCAGCAGAGAAGGAGCAGAGCGGAAGGCATCGTTCTGGATGATGTCCCGAAAACGCACCACGGCGCGTTTTTCATTGGGAACCTCCACTCCCACGGTATCCGTCCCCGGTATGGGAGCCTGCACGCGCACGGCCTCCGCCTTGAGACTCATGGCGATATCCTGGGAAAGCGGAGCGAAACGTCCGGCCTTGACCCCCGGCGCAGGACGCAGAGCAAACAGGGTAATCACAGGCCCGGGACTGATATGATCCAGCTCCGCAGTGACCCCGAAATTTTGCAGACACTCCATCAGCGCCGCACCCTTGCGCTCAAGCAGAGCCTGATCCGGTTTCTGAGAACTTTCTTCTTTTGAAGACTGCGTCAGCAAATCGAGGGAAGGGAGCGGAAGGCGTGCGTCTTCTCCGGCAGTCTCTCCATTTCCGCCGCCATGCAGGAAGCCGAACAGGCCCTTGCCTTCCTTCTTCTGAGGCGTTTTTTCCGCGGATGCCGTTCCAACGGTCGGCGTACCTTCTTTCTCGCGGGACGAAGAGGAATCAGAATCCTTTTCCGTTTTTGCCGTGGGCCGTTCATCCTGAACAGGCTCCGCTTGTTCAGGAGCAGTCTTTACAGAAGAAGAAACGGACGGACGGGAAGGCTCTGCGCTTTCCTTCCGCACAGGTTCAATATCAATGATACCGCCTTCTTTCTTTTTCCGTCCGAAGCTGATGCTGAAAAGACCTTTAAACTTTTCAGACACAGGCTTTGCTTTCGGCGGTGCGGAAAAAACAGATTCTGCCTTTCCTCTGGCGGAGAGAGAAGGAAGTTTTGCTTTGGGCAGACGTTTCATCCTGTCTGCCGTCGCTCTGACGCCGCGCCCGGCAAGCGCGAGCCAGGAAATACGGAACGAAAGCTCCATGGCAGCCAGCAGAGCGAAAAACCACACCAGAGCGGAACCGGCCGGGCTGAAAACCTGATCGCTTCTGGCATAGAGCCATGCTCCGAGAAACCCGCCGCCCCGAACATCCTTGATACCGATGTTCCAGGCTTCGGCTGCCGTCAAGAGACAGGCGGACAAAAGCAGATAACCTATCCAGCGATACCAGGGCAGGACAAAAAAGCGGTTCATGAGTCCCGCTCCCATACCGAGGAAAAAGAGCGCCCAGAGATAGGAGGCAAAACCGAAAATATCTGTAAGAAGGCCTGCGAGGCAGGCGCCGAAAAGTCCGGCGGAATTTTTGATGGCGGCGCCGCCGCTGACCGTATGATTGAGGGTGGGGTCCTTGACGTCGTAGGACCACAGGCTGAGAAGAATCAGCAGCCCGCAAAAGACGAAGAAAAGACCTGTCAGCTCACGGATGAGTTTCTGCCCGTTCATCAAAAATCCTCTTGTCCCTCGGGAACTGCATGTTCCGAGGGGCGGGGCCGGGTAAGACGCTCCGGGAAGAAGGGAAGCAAGGAGGATGAGGACGGCATTATCGTTGACGTTTCCCTCTCTGCCGGGAAGTTATGCCGTGAGGGGCGAATCCTTCTTCCGCCGTCATACCCCGAAACTTCACAGCAGGCTATGATTCGGGGCATGACGGTCAGAGGTCTCTTTCCATCCCCTATTCGCGGCCGAGATACTCGCCGCTGCGGGTATCAACCTTGATCATGTCGCCTTCGTTGACGAAAATCGGCACCTGCACCACAACGCCGGTTTCCAGCGTAGCGGGCTTGGTGACGTTGGATACGGTGTCGCCCTTCGCGCCGGGTTCGGTTTTCACAACCTTGAGCACCAGGCTGAGGGGAATTTCGATATCAATGGGTTCGCCGTTGTACAACAGCACGCGGCACTGCTGACCGTCCAGCAGATAATTCGACTTGCCGTCCGTCACTTCTTCCTTGAGATGCAGCTGTTCATAGGTGGTCAGATCCATGAAGATGAGATCGTCGCCGTCATGATAGAGGAACTGCATGTCGCGCTGTTCCATGTCGGGACGGCCGACCTTTTCCCCGGAGCGGAAAGTGTTGTCCACAATGCGGCCGTTAAGAATATTGCGCAGCTTGGTGCGGACCATGGCTCCGCCCTTGCCCGGTTTGAAGTGCTGGAATTCGACGATTTCGTAAGGGGTACCGTCCAGTTCGATTTTCAGGCCTCTGCGGAAGTCGGTGGTGGAATACATGTTGTCTCCGTAATGGTGTTTTTAATTAATTATGGATAAGGGCGATCATATCTCCACTGCGCGGGAGCGCCCCTGTTCCCGTATATGATGGACGAGAGCCTGCACGGCCAGAGCATAGGAAGCCAGACCGAAGCCGGAAATCACGCCGATGCAGCGTTTCGCCATATAGCTCCGCTGACGTACGGGATCCTCCGTGCGGGCAAACACATTGCTGATATGCACCTCGACGCAGGGAACGTCTATCCATGCCAGACAGTCGGCAAGCGCAAGGCTGGTATGGGTATAGGCTCCGGCATTGAAGGCAATGCCGTCCGCATGACCCGGCCCGCTCTCTCTGGTCTTTTCCAGACGGTCAATAAGCTCGCCTTCATGGTTGGACTGAAAATAATCCAGCTCAACGGCTTCCTCTCCCGGCCGGGAAGGGCCGAGCATATCCCGGATCAGCGCAAAGGCGGCATCCATGCCTTCCCCTCCGTATATTTCCGGCTGACGTCTGCCGAGAACGCCGAGATTTGGACCATTGAGAATCAGAATTTTCATCGGGTGCATCCTTCCGGAAACGGGAAGGCCAGTTCCGGCGGTCTGTGCCGCGTTGCCTTTTGTCCCGGACAAGGCTAGAGTTTTTGTCTCGCAAAGCGATCAGTTTTGTCGATACCGTCCGTCTTGTCAACATCGGGGTCCTTCCTTCCGGAAGGGAACTCCGCTTCCTTTCCAGCGAGATACCATGTCCCAGAATCAGAATGTCCCTTCAGAGGCACAGACAGAAAAATCCGCCGTGCCGAAGCGTGAATCCACGCTAGAACTGGCCGCTACGCTGTACACCCGCGATCAGCTCCGCGAAGCCCTCGCGTCTCTGGGAGATACCCCGCAGATTGCCCTGGCCGGACGCTCGAATGTGGGTAAATCCTCCCTGCTCAACGCGCTTGCGAGGCGAAGACAGCTTGCCAAGGTCAGCTCCACTCCCGGCAAGACACGTTCCGTCAATCTGTTCCGGGCCGTTCCCGACGGTTTCTATCTTACCGATCTGCCCGGCTACGGTTACGCCCGACGGGGCAGAGAGGAACGCCGGGCCTGGGGCGAGCTTATCGGAGAGTATCTGACGGGCACGCCGAGCCTCCGGGCTGTCATCCTGCTGCTGGACTGCCGCCTGCCTCCCCAGCAGGCGGATAAAGACATGGTCGATTATGCCCGCTCTCATGCTCTGCCCATTCTCGCCGTACTGACAAAGGCGGATAAATGCAATCAGCGCGAACGTGAGGCACGGCGCAAGGAATGGGCTTCTTTCCTGCGGGGAAAGGCTCCTCTGCCCGTATCGGCAAAAAGCGGTATGGGAATGAGTAAATTATGGGAGCTGCTGCGACAGGCGGCAGGTACGGCGGAAACGGGAGAGGAGGAAGGAGAAGAAGCCGGAAAGCCCCGGACGGAGGGCGAAGCTCATGCTTGATCTCTCCTCGCTGAATGAGGCCCAGCGCGAGGCCGTCACCGCAGGAGAAGGCCCTGTCCTTGTCGTCGCCGGCGCGGGCAGCGGCAAGACGCGCACCATTGTCCATCGTCTGGCCTGGCTGGCGGAACAGGGTTGCGATCCCTCGTCCATGCTGCTGCTTACCTTCACCCGCAAGGCCGCGCAGGAAATGCTGGATCGCGCCGCTCTTCTGCTGGGTCAGCAGCTTGTAGGGGTACAGGGCGGCACCTTTCACTCCTTTGCCTTTTCCATACTCCGGCGCTGGCGTCCGGCATGGCTGCCGGACTGCGGAGCAGGGCTGAGCGTCATGGACGGATCGGACAGCGTTTCCGCCGTTCAACACTGCAAGGCTGCTCTGGGCATAGGCAAGAGCGATCGCTCCTTTCCCAAAACACAAACGGTCATCGGTCTGCTATCCAAAGCCCGCAACAAGGAAATGGAGCTGGAAGCCGTATTGCGACGCGAAGCGCAGCATCTTCTGCCCTATGCGGATGATATGACTCGTCTGGGCGAAGCCTATGCCGCCTATCGCCGCGAACACGCGCTGCTGGATTATGACGATCTGCTCTTTGAACTGGAAACCATGCTGCGGGAACGGTCGGAAGCTCTGGAAGCTCTGAGGGGACGCTTCCGTCATATTCTGGTGGACGAATATCAGGACACCAACCGGGTACAGGCCCGTCTGGTACGTCTGCTGGCGGGAGAGAGTGAAAAGGCCGGAGTCATGGCCGTAGGGGACGACGCACAGTCCATTTATGCCTTTCGCGGCGCAACGGTACATAACATTCTGGACTTTCCCAAACTTTTTCCGGGTACGCGCATCATCCGTCTGGAAGAAAACTACCGTTCCGTTCAGTCCGTCCTGGACGTGGCCAACGCACTGCTGGCAAATGCGCCGGAAGGATATCGCAAGCGTCTTTTTTCCAGACGGGACGTTCCCTCCGGAACGACCGTGCGTCTGTATCGCCCGTTGAGCGATCTGAGCCAGGGACGCATTGCGGCCCGGCGTATCGTTGAACTGCTGGAAACTGTACGTCCGGAACAAATCGCCGTACTGTTCCGAGCGGGATATCAGTCCTATCATCTGGAAGTCGAACTGAACAAACTCGGTATTCCCTTCCGCAAATATGGAGGACTGCGCTACGCCGAAGCCGCACATGTCAAGGATGTGCTGGCCTTTGCCCGTCTGGCCCTGAATCCTCTGGATCTTCCCTCTTTTGAACGCATTGCGGCTCTGAGCAAGGGCATAGGCCCGAAAACCTCGCGCAAACTGTACGAGATTGCCTCTTCAGGCGATGCCGCAGCCCTGCGCAAGGCCGGAGCCAGGTATCCGGATTTTCTGTCCGATCTGGAACTGATCTCAAGCCTGCGTCCTTCCGTCACAAAACCGGCAAAGCTCATTGCGGATATTCTGGATCACTACCGGCCGCGACTGGAACTCCTTTATCCCGACGACTGGCCCCGCCGCCAGCAGGGGCTGGAAGAACTTTCCGCCATGGCTCTGGGATATGACGATCTGGGAAGCTTCATCGGCGATCTGGCTCTGGAAAGTCTGGAAGAGGAGGAAGCCGACGAAGCTCTGCGGCGCAGAATCGTGCTTTCCACCGTACATTCCGCCAAGGGGCTGGAATGGTCTGCCGTTCTGGTTCTTGATCTGGTGGAGGATCGCTTTCCATCCCGCCATGCGCTGGCCCGTGCGGAAGACTATGAGGAAGAACGCCGTCTGATGTATGTAGCCTGTACCAGGGCCAGAGATACTCTCGATCTTTTCGTTCCCATGACCTTGTACAACAGAAACGCCGGAGGGCAGGAACCGGCCGTCCCCAGCCCCTTTGTGCGGGAACTGCCTCTGGACGACATGGACGAATATATTGAGAATTACGGCGGCGTGATCTCCCTGCGACGCGCGGAAAAAGGCGGAGAAAAAACACCGCGCTCCACGCTGCGGGACAGCGACGTACTTCCCGGTGCGACATTTTCCCCATCTTCACGCTTTCTGCCCCCGCCCCGCAGAGAGGCAGAGGAAGTCTGGGACGAAGGTGCGGACGATCTCTTTGACGAAGACGGCAGGCTACTGCCGCGTCGTCCCCTCAAAAAAACGCCGGAAAGCAGAAGGGGCTTCAGCAGTCTCGATCCCGACGCCGAATATCTGGCGGATATCGCCGCTCATCCGGAAAAGGAAGAAGCCCCGGAAGCTCCCGCAGCTTCTGTCGGAACCTCAAAAAAGCTGGGCTTCTGCCGTCACCGTATTTTCGGTCGGGGCAAGATTGTCGAGGAACTGCCGCCGGATAAATACCGGGTCAATTTTCCCGGCTTCGGACTGAAGGTAATTTTGGGAGCCTATCTGAGTATGGAAGACTAGAAGACTTCAGACCCGCAGCATACTCTGCGAAAAGCTCTCCGAAGCCCCTTCTTCCGCCTTTCCCTCGTATTTCAGGCATCTTTCCTGCCATTCTTCAGCAATATTGACGAAGTTCTGCAACCATACGGGCATATTTGCACTGTCCAGAACGCGCATGGACATGACTCCCTGAAGCGTCACCCCCGTATCTTCCCGGGCGGCCAGCGTAAAGCCCTGCGTACCATGGAAAAAGGTATTGGCATCCAGCAAAGAGGCAAACAGCTCATTCCTGCCCTTTTCCGGCAGGGGGGCCACCACGGTAAACATCATGACCGTATCGGAACCGGGCAGATAGCGCAGGCTGACTTCAAAATCGTCGATAACCAGAAGACATGAGGGATCTTCCTCCCTCAGGGTGATTTCCGGCAGGCCGAGCGCCGGGGCCAACGTGGACAGAAGGGACGTGAAGGCTTCAAACATATGCGGGATCCTTGTATGAAAAATTTTCAGAGAGAGCTGCTGGGCATAGCGCAACAGCAGGGAACAGAATCTCCGGCAGGGAATATCCTGCCGGATCAGGGCAAAAACTCAAGGAAAAAGTAAACGGACATACCGATGCGGGAGAACAGCAGCATCTCCCGCATCGCATGAAAATCCCTTATTCTCCTGCAGGCTGAGGAGCAGGCTGTCTGGCCTGCATACGGCAGGCCGTCAGGACGCCGCGACCGTCCGGGGTAATGGTGTAGGTATAGTCAATATCAAGGGGAGACTGTTCAGGCTTGAAATAGCGCATTGTGATATTGCCGTTTTCTTCGCGCCGTATGTCGATATCAAGCGGCGAATGTTCGGACTCGAAAATACCGGTTGCCGAACTGTTGGAGCGCACCAGAAAGGCTCCGCTCTGTCCCATGCTCTGAATGACCTGACGAGCCTGAATTTCATTCCCGTTGCACAGTTCCAGAGCGCGGCGGGCAAGCTCATGACTGACGGAAGAAGTGTTTCCGGCATTAAAGTTTGCCAGATCCTGCGGATCCATGCCCGAAGTATCCTGAATATTCACTGTTTCCGCAGCGCCTCCGGCAACGCCGAAACTGATGGTCGGCATGTAATCCGGCAAAGAATTGTGCGTTCCGCGCCGCTTGAGATCCTTGGCAAGAGACTGTTCCACTTCCTGCAGGGTACCCAGACGGCTGGCAGGCGTAAGCGTGGGAATATTGTTGAAGTCGGCAAGCGTCAGCACCACAGGGCCGCGCAGACTGGCCAGAGTCTTCTCCATGCTGATGCCCGTCGCCAGCAAGGTCATGCCTTCTGCCGATGCTGTGGGATCGTTGGGGCGCACTTCGTTGAATACTCTGGCAAGACGATCGAAAACGCCGTTGTTGAACTCCTGATTCTTACACTCTTTCAGCTCGTCCGGCAGAGCTTCATTGAAACATGCCTGCCATATGGTCTCCCGTGTGAGCATGCCTTCGGGCTGTATCTGACGCATGACCCCCAGACGCTGTGCTGCCAGAGAGCAGGCAGCTATGCCTCCGATTCTTCCGAGCTGCTCGCCAATCATGGACAGATCCGCCGCATTCCCGGGTGTGGCCCAGGCAAGAGTATCCCGTATGGTGGCATCAAGGTCGCCCACATCCCTGCCGCAGGCATAGGCAAAGTTCTTCATACCCGGAAGAGATCCGTCAGAAATCTTCCTGAGCAGATCCTGCGGATTCAAATCCATACCCTTTTCCGCACACATATCCGCTTCAAACATGGCGGCCATGCCGGCCACCTTGCGCAGTTGTGCCTTCTGGGAAGCGTCCAGTCCCATAGCTGCGGCAAAGCTGTCCAGGGCAGCGTCCATGCCTCCGGCAGGATCGTTCAGCAGCTTTTCCACCTGTGTTTCGTTCCATGCTCTTTTCAGCGCCGTTGTACCGGCACTGTGAACCATCTCGCTCAACTGCTCGTAGCTGAGTATCTTCTGAGATTCCTGTTTCGCCGTCGCAAGAATGGCTTCTCCAAACCTGTTTTTCAGAGCCTGGTTGGCCGCGGGATCGATATTGTGTCCGGCACAGAATTTTGCAAAGGCCGTATCCAGATTGCGGGTGTCTCCCGCTCCGCTGTTGCCGAGTACGAAATGGCGGGCCATGTCCTCGTTAATATGCCCGATGCCTTCGGACATTTCCGCCGCGCTTGCCAGAATATCGCGCACGGTTCTTGCGCTGAGCGGCTTGCCTTCCTGACGCGCCGCACGCATCTGGGGAGCAAGTGCGTCCGCAACGGCGTCTCCGTACATCTGACGTACGGCGGCGAAAAGAACATTTCCGGCATGACGGTTGGTACTTTTGAGGGTAAAGAAACTTCCCACCTTTCCTCTGGTCTCAAAACCTCCGTTTTTTACGACGATGCTGGTACTGTCGTTCAACGTATTGGCCAGACTGGCGAGATTATTAAATGTCAATTCGATGCGGCCTGCCATGTGAAATACCTCCGTAGGCTTTTCCGGACAGATTCAAAAAGGCGGAATTCTGCCTTCCGCCGGGCCTGACAAAGTCATCCTTTTCACTCTTTCACTATCTATTGCAAGAGATGTACCAGTTTTTCATATAAGTACCTGTTGCCCTGTATGAACGTCTCCCTCTCCCAAAGAAAAAAAACTGGAACAATATATGCCAATTTTGGTGGCGGCAACCATATCAATATTTTTTATCCCGACAACTGTCTTCCCGCCTACTGTAGTGAAACATGCCTTCCGCAGATTTGTCGCCGAACCGTCACGTCATAAACAGGCGTTCGCCGAATCCGGAAAGGATACGGCAGACGACCCGGATTGAAAGACGGAAGCAATGTTTCTGCTTTCTGAAAGCAGTTTCTCCGCTTGCTGCGCATGCTGTCCCTGATGAAAATATGTATAGACGAGGTAACGTATATCCGCAACTATCAGACCTTCAGGAGCAAGACCGCTTGCTGCTTCTTAAAAGGTTTTACCCTTCCGTTTTTTTATCTGATTCGAAGACAGTGCGACTGCCCCCGCTCAAGAACAGCATTTCCGACGACATGAACGCCTTCTGTACTCCATGGAAAGAAATACCGTGTGAACGCGCCCTATCGAACAGCCATATCCGCCTTTCAAAGAGATTATGTAACAGAGTTCTTTTCCGCCGGTTTCAGAGAGAGTTTTTCCCCTGCCATCTGCCTAAAAAAATGGAAAAACTGCTTTTTACCTTGCATCCTGGCGGAATATCTTCCATCCTCAAGGAAAGGGAATTTCCCGGAAGGGCAAGGTTCCTGTCTTTCCGGGTGAAGCTCCAGCCTTTTGAAAGAAGGTGAACGACGGGAAGCACAGTTTCTCGAAACAGACATACCGGATTATTCCCCATATCCATTAATTCATTCTGGAGAGCATCACATGATTCCGCACAGCGAAGACGATATTCTTGCCCTGCTGGACGCACATTTTCCCCGCTCCGGCCGGGGGCTGCTGCTGGGACGCGGAGACGACTGTGCGCTTCTTGCTCCCGAGGCGCAGCCGCGCGCCATTACCTGCGATATTTTTGCAGAGGACGCCCATTTCAGGACAAGATATTTTTCTCCTTATGATCTGGGTTGGAAATCGCTTGCCGTGAATGTAAGCGATCTCGCTTCGGCAGGAGCTGTTCCGGAAGCTTTTGCGCTGGGCCTTACCCTTAAGGGAGGAGAAGACGTACGCTGGCTGGATTCCTGTTTTTCGGGCATGGCGGATCTGGCCTCGCGCTGGCATATGGCGCTTGCCGGGGGCGATCTTTCCCGCAGCGCATTATTGCATTTCTCCATCACAGCCTGGGGCGTCGTGGAACATGGCGATTTGCGACGCGGCCGCGCACGCGCGGGAGACATGCTGTTTGTTTATGGAGAAACAGGTCTGGCGCGCGTCGGTCTGTTTGCTCTGGAAGGAGCGGAAACGCCGGAGGCCCTCGATCTTGTCCGCCAGCGTTACCCGGCAGCCTGCGCGGCCCATCTGCGGCCGGAACCGAAGGTGGAATTCGGATTGGCGCTGGCGGAACTGGCGGAAAGGGAAGACGCGTCGGATCGCGTCGGACTGATGGATCTTTCCGACGGGCTGGCACGCGATCTGCCGCGCCTGTTGAACAGCGCCGCAAGCGGACTCGGTGCGGATATCACTCTGCCTGCGGAGGCTTTGCATACTGAAGTCCGCGCCTTTGCCGAAGACCGGGGAGAAGATGCGGAATCCTTTGCCTTCCGGGGCGGGGAAGATTACACGCTGCTCGGAAGCTGCCCTCCCTCTCTGCTTGCTTCCGTTGAAAAACTCGGAGCGCGCATACTTGGGGAAATCCGGCCCGGGGCTCTGAAATTGAACGGTACGCCGTGGACAAGCCCGGGCTTCGATCATTTTGCCTGATCTTTCGCGCGGCATGTAACGCACTGCCGCCGAATTTTTTCTTCTGAAACTTCGGAATTCCGTTTTCCTCAGAGAATCTTTTCATACGCCTGCCCGACAGACGTACCGTTCTGTACCCGGCCTCTCTGACGCTTCTTTTACCGGCTCTCTGGAAAAGAATCTCCTTCCCTGTATCGAGGTCTCCATACTTCGCGCAGCACGGCGGCCGCATCCACGGCGAATCCCATGCCCCGTCCTTCCAGCTTTTCGGGAATACCCGCTTCCGTGAGATTCAGACGGATAAGACGCGCACAGGCCCGTTCCGCAAACTGCTCGAAGGGCAGACGTATAATTCCGGGAGTATTGAAACCGACGCCGAGTTCCAACAGCAACAGCTCTCCCGGACTTTCAAGCGCGCGTTCAAGAAATGCTCGATATCGCGGATATCCTTCATGATACAGCGCGTCGACAAAGGTATCATCCTTGCGCAGATTCGGAACCGCAACACGTCCGCAATGCGGACAGCGGGGAATATCTTCTTCCCTGATATGCAGAGGATCCGGCATGCGCTCAATCATGTCCAGCACCTGCCTGCGGTTGTCCCATACCTCTTCCCGACATGGCAAAGAACACTGGAACAGAGAGTAATCCCCTTGCGGGGTGAATATCCGGGACGGATCAAGTCCCATTTTTCCTGCCTGACCGTCGGCGTTGGTGGAAAGAATGAACCAGTCTTCATCACGGATCAGCTCCGCAAGGGCGGCGTAGGCTGGAAGACAGGGAGGATCAAGGCGCATTGTTTTAATATGCCTGGCCCAGTATCCCCAGTATTCGCATTCTCTGCCCGGCATGATATCCCAGTAGCGGACAACAGCCTCCCACGCGTTATGCAGCCCCGCAGCGGCATGTGCAGGAAAGTGAGAGCGGAAAAAATCTTCATCCACATAATTCAAACCGGCGGAAGCTGAAAATCCCGCGCCTGTTCCCACCAGCACAAAACGCGCATCATGCAGTTCACGCCGCAGAGTATCCGCAGCTCTTTTTATGTCAGCGTCCGACGCCGGAGAGTAGTTTTGTGTAGATCTCATTATCCTGCTCCGTAAATACGTTGAAGATGATCTTCACCTTACATTCCGGATGCTCATCCATCCACCTTGTGACTGTTGAAACGGCGATACGAGCCGCTTCCTCCTTTGGAAAACGGAATTCTCCCGTCGAGATACAGCAGAATGCCAGAGAACGGCATGACTTTTCAAAAGCAAGATTAAGACAACTGGTATAACAGGAGGTCAGCAGGCTCCTTTCCCTTTCCGTCACAGAAGCCTGCACGACAGGCCCTACGGTATGAAAAACATAGCGGCAGGGAAGATTGAAACCCGCCGTTGCGCGGGCATGCCCCACAGGTTCCCGCCATGTACCATCAGGATACTCCGCAAGCATCATGTCATGGCAGGCCTGCCGGAGGCGCGGCCCGGCTGCACTGTGGATGACGTTGTCTATGCAGTTATGCAAAGGGAGAAAACAGCCCAGCATGGCGGAATTGGCCGCATTGACGATAGCCTCTGCATTGAGTCTGGTGATATCGCCTTTCCACAGAATCATACGATCGGTATGAGGAAGGACGGAACCGAGGGCACTCCGCACGTTCGGCAGATTCTCTGTACATACTACCCCTTTCTCCCTGGATTCCAGTTGAAGCAGTTCGTCCAGAGCATTCTGTACCTCTTCGGGAATGGGGAGTACCTCTCTGGTATTCAGAAGCGCACGAAGCAGTTTTCGTCTTTCCTCCACCGAGGATGGACAGGGCGTTTTCGGACGTTCTGCAAGAAAAAAAGCAAGAACACCGTCAAGCAGCATGTTTCTGCGCTCTTCCTTTTCCCGCGTCAGAACTTTCTTTTTTCCTTCCATAACGGCTCCTCATACCTGTCGCTGGAATATTCTCGGCATAAAAGAAAACAACGCATGACGACGCCGAAAGAATGTCGCCATGCGTTGCAGTTAATATTTCCTGTAAAAAATTATTTTTCCGCTCCCTCCGAAAAAGGAACGTGGAGTCGGGAATACTGAACCGGTATATGCCGCGTTATTCTTCATAGTAGCTTGTTTCAGCGATTTTCATGGGCATGATCAGCACGGTATAATCGGGATCTTCCGTTCCGCCTATGCCGCAGGGCCCTTCCGCTCCAGTCAGAGTGAACGTCAGCTGTTGAGACTGAAAATGTCCCAGTATGTCGATAAGGTTTCTGGTGGGGAAGGCTATACGATCAAGATCGCCGGAAAACGTCACGTCAAGATGCTCCGTGGCCGATCCGGTTTCCTGTCCCTGCGCGCTCAACGTTACTTCTGAGGGGCTGAACTGGAAGTAGGTACAGCGATCGCTTTCATTGTTGAAGATATGCAGGCGATCCAGAGCCTCCTGACATTCCTTTCTTCCCAGTTTGAGTTTGGATGCGTCGGGCGCTTCCAGACGGGCAAGGAAGCTCAGATGATCCGGATAGATAAAGGAAGAACGGGGAAGGCTCAACGTTTCACTGCCGTTGCCGCTGCGCAGATGAAAACGACGTTCGCTGATATTGAGCATAACTTCATCCGTTCCCAGCCATTTACGCAGTTCGTTGACATATTTTTTCTGAATGAGAAGTCCTTCTTCCGGAAGTTTGGCAGCCAGTTCGTCATTCAGGAAGCGTACCATGGCAAACTGATGTCCGTTCAGGCCGCAGGCGTCCACCTTTCCCGTTTCCACGCTCTTGAGGCAAAGACAGGAAAGAGCTTCCGTGCTGTCGTCGTCGCTGATGCAGAAGGAGACGCGATCTATGATATCCTGAAAGAAATCTCCGGCCCAGAGAACGGCTCCTTCTTCAGGGAAAGGAGGAAGCGGCTGGAACCAGACGGGATCGGCCGCAGGCAGTTTATAGGAACGACGTCCCTGTTCGACAAGGAGCGTATTACTTTCGCTGTCCAGCCGGAGCTGTATGTCTCCTCCGGGAAGACGACGAAGCAGTTCGACAAAGGCTCGTCCGTTGACGCCAGCCTGTCCTTCTTTTTCCACGCTAGCAGGATAGTTTCCTGTAAATTCGATATTGACGTCTGTGGCCATAATTGTCAGATGGCCCCTTTCTCCTGTTCCCGTCGCCTGAAGCCATATGGAACGCAGATAGGCAGCCCCGGCTTTGGTAGGAATGATGGAAGCGGCTTTCTGAAGTCCGTCGATGATTTGTTCTTTTTTTACGGTTATGATCATATGTCTTTCCTGTAGTAGAAGGTTAAGTGCTGAATTTTTGTTCCTAACTTGAACAACATACTGTTAAATAACGAAAAATTAGGAACTGACCAGGGAAAGTAATGGGGTCGGAAGGAACATGTAAAGAGTTCTCGCCCCTTTTATATGCGATTCAGGCATCGTTGTGTCAACTCCGTTATCAGGATGTGCATATCTTTGTTCCTAACTTGAATTTCTCTAATTTTTTTCACAGCATGCATGACCGTACTGTGATCCTTTCCGCCGAAAATTCGACCAAGGGAAGGGTAGGATTCTCCAAGCAGTTCCCTGCAAAGATACATGGCCACCTGACGTGCCTCGACCAGCGGACTGTCTCTTTTTTTTCCTCTCAAGTCTCTGGAAGTAAAACCATAATGGGTTGCCACAAGAGACATGACGGCTTCCGGAGTCAGCGTGTCCCGCGAGCCGGAGGCCCGAAAAAATCCTTCCAGATCCTGTTCGTCCGGCATGGTTCCCGTATGCCGGAAAAAAGCGTGCATGCGCAGAATGACTCCGTGCAGATGTCTGATTTGTCCGCATCTGCGGGCAAGAAGCAAGGGCGTTTCGTTATCCGTGTTCAGGTTCAATTCCTGAAGCATATGCCTGGCATAGCGCATGCGCACATCAAGATCCGCTTCTGTCAGATCCAGCACCATGCCTTTGCGCAGGCGGGAAAGAAGAGCGGGAGCAAGCTGTTCTTCTGAAACGGTGTCTGCCGCATCCGCTCCGGCCAGTTCTGCTCTCTGTCGTGGAGAAAGATAGGAACATGCGCAGAGTACCGGCCTTTTTTTTGCAATAAGAACGTCTATGAGATCTGCCAGTTCTTCCTGCGCCTGGGGGGAGCGCACAAGCTGCTGCGTGTCGTCGAGACATAGTGCGGCACAGCCGCGCAGCATGGCGCGTCCTGCTTCTCTGCGCGCGGGGCTTTGCCGGAACAGACCGGCAAAATCGGATGAGGAAAGCACATATATCCGCCCCTGTTCCGCAAGAGAGGGAATACTCCTCAGTCTTGCCGCAGTTGCATGCAGCAGATGGCTTTTTCCCGTTCCCGGAAGACCCCGCAGCAGAAGAGGATTATAGGAAAGAACGCCGCGTTCCAGATCCGAAAGCATATTTATGATGGTGGAGACGGCCAGTTCGTTTTTCTGCCCGGAAATAAAACTGTCAAAGCTGTATTCTTCTCTCCGTATTTCGGAAAGCAGGGCTGTGGGGGCTGCTCCGTCCTCCTTTTTCAGAGGTGTTCCCGGGACAGAAGCAGAATTTTTTCTTTCCCTGGATTTCTGATGATACTTGATGCATAGATCCGAACCGAAGGCCAGATGCGCCGCATATTCGAATCCTTCTACATGCCCGTGCTGGCGAAACCAGCGCGCATAGAACTCGTGGGGAAAATAGACATCCAGAATGGGGGAACCGGTTCCGCCCCGTTCCCCTTTTGCGGACAGGGTGAATTCCAGGGCTTCGAGTCCGGGAATGTTGTCGGTTTCTGGAAGACAGGCCGTTATTGTCCGCAGGATATGCTCGCTGGAAATGGAATCCTTCACTGTATGCTCCGTTCTTGCGGAAAGATGCCGTGTTCAGGCGGGCAGTATAGAAAAAAGGCCTCCCTTTTTCCAGTAAACCCCGCTCTTCGTGTCGCCAGAGCGTTCAGCGCGTGAAAATAAGGGCATGACATTCTGGACAGGGAGAAGGAAAACGTATATTTCTCAAAATCACCATGACAAATTCATCTTTCCGATTTCTTCCCGCAAAAGGGCGTCCTCTGCTGGGCGTCCTTTTCGCGTGTGTCTGTGTTCTGTTTCTGTCCGGCCGCGCTCCTGCCGAAACCCAGGCCGTTTCCGAAACGGATGAAGTGGCGGAGCAGTCCGTCTCCGTCACTGAAGAAAAAGAGGGAATTCTTTCTTCCCTGTTTTCCTTCGACTCGTTTTTCGGAGAAGATGAGGAAGCTTCAGAAGAAGCTGCGTTGACGGAACTTCCGGAAGCTCCGAAAGTGGCGGAAGTTCCCGAAGAAACGGTGGCAACGGCGGAAGAAGAACTCGCGTCGGAACCTTCTCCCTGGGCGGAAAATGAACGTTATATTGCGGAACCGCTTGAAGATGGCGGTATTGCCCTGAGCGGTACGGTGGAGAAGGGAGATACCGCAGGGGAAATTCTTCAGGAGCTTACCTCGGCTTCAGAAGCATATGCCATTGTCAACGCGGCGGAAGACGTCTGGTCTCTGCGAAAAATCCGTGTGGGGCAGCCTTTTATTTTTGTGAAGGATGGAGAAGGAAACTTTGTTTCCTTTACCTATGAAGCGAACAAGGACGAGCAGCTCGTCGTCACACGCGAGGGAGAAAAGCTCAACGCCTCTCTGGAAAAGATTTCGTATGATATCGAGCTTGCCCTGGTGAAGGGGCAGATTGATTCGAGCCTTTTCGACTGCGTTGCCGGGCAGGGGGAAGAGCCTCTGCTGGCCATTCAGCTTGCAAGCGTCTTCGAGTGTGAAATCAACTTCATCAACGATATCCGCGAACAGGATTCCTTTGAAGTTCTGGTTGAGAAGCGTTACCGCAAGGGTGAATTCAAGGGGTACGGGCATATTGTGGCCGCCTGGTTCACCAACCGAGGCAAGCGTTATGAAGCTTACCTTTATGCCAATGCGGACGGCGCCCTGCATCATTACAATGCTCAGGGCGAAGCGTTGCAGATGGCCCTGCTTAAAGCTCCGCTTGCCTTCACAAGAGTCAGTTCAAAGTTCAATCTTCGTCGCCGTCATCCCATTCTCGGGGTTGTGCGTCCGCACGAAGGGATAGATTATGCCGCCCCGAAGGGGACGCCTGTACGCAGCGTCGGCGACGGCGTCGTCACCCGTGCAGGATGGGGCAAGGGCTATGGAAACATGATTGTGGTCAAGCACCGTAATGGCCTTGAAACGCAGTATGCTCATCTATCCGCTTTTGCCAAGAACCTGAAAAAGGGCGTTGAAGTTGAGCAGGGCGATGTCATTGGTTATGTGGGAGCCACCGGTCTGGCTACGGGTCCCCATCTTGATTTCCGCATGCGTAAGGACGGAAAGTACGTCAATCCCGATGATATCATCGTTCCCCGCGAGGACCCTGTGGAAAAAAGCCGGATGAATGATTTCCTGTATCAGGTTGCGTTGTCGAAGGCCTTCCTCGAGGGGGAAACGGAGCTGGCCGAATATACCACGCCTGAATGGGCCCGTTGAGTCGCATGACGGAATCCGATCCTTTTTCGCTTGACAGCTACGATTACGTTCTTCCCGAGGAACGTATTGCCCAGCATCCTCCTGAAGTCAGGGGCACGTCGCGCCTGATGATTCTGGATCGTACGGAAACGCTTCCCAAAGACAGCGTTTTCGACAGACTGCCGGATTTTCTTCCGGAACGTGCCCTGCTTGTGGCAAACAATTCCCGAGTGGTTCCTGCCCGTTTGTTCGGGAAAAAGCCAAGCGGCGGAAAGGCGGAAATGTTGCTGCTGACCCCGCCCGTACTCCTGGAGAAGCAGGCCTGTCCCGTCCCCGACAATTCTTTCAGTGCGGAAGCAGAGGCTCTGCTTCGCCCCGGAAGAAGCATCAGGGAAGGCGATGTGCTGGATTTCGGCCCGCTTCGGGCGGAAGTCATGGAAAAACGCGATTTTGGCAGACACGTGCTGCGTCTGATCTGGCGGGGGAGTCCCACGGCTATTCTTGAAAGTGTGGGAAAGTTGCCGCTTCCTCCCTATATACACAGGGAGCAGGAGGCTGAAGATCTGTCCCGCTACCAGACCATGTATGCAAGAAGCGACAAGAAGGGAAGCGTCGCCGCGCCTACTGCCGGCCTTCATTTCACCGAGGAAATGCGGAATCGTCTTCGCGAGAGCGGTGTGGACTGGGTGGAAGTGACGCTGCATGTCGGCTATGGAACCTTCAGTCCCGTGCGGGAAAACGATATACGTCAGCATCCCATGCATGCGGAGTATGCTGAAATTCCTGCTGCAACGCTGGAGGCTGTACGCCGCGCAAAGCGGGAAAAACGTCCCGTAATAGCCGTGGGTACGACCTCGGCCAGAACCCTGGAAGGAGCGGCGGAAGCCTGCGCACGGGAAGGCGAGGAGCTTTTTAGTGATACGAATTCGGGGGGAGCTTCCTGCATTGAAAGCTGGTCGGGGTGGACGAATATTTTCATATATCCCGGTTTCAAGTTCCGGGCTGTGGATGGCCTGATTACGAATTTTCATCTGCCGCGTTCTTCCCTGCTCATGCTTGTGTCCGCTCTGGCCGGGAGAGAACGCATACTCCGGGCCTATGAACATGCCGTGAAAGAGGGCTACCGCTTCTTTTCTTACGGCGACGCCATGCTGATACGCTGAAAAAGGGAGGTTTTCCGCCATGACTCTGAATGAATTTCCTGAACTTGCGGAGCGCATTGCCGCTGTTCATCGGGTGGATACCGATCTTGAAGAAGCCGCAAGGGCGCACCTTGATGACTTGACAAAGCCGAAGGGCAGCCTTGGCCGCCTTGAAGATATAGCTGCGCGTCTGTATATGATCAGCGGAGCTATGACTCCGCTGAGCGTGGATCCGGCCCTCGTCGTTGTGGCTTCCGGGGATCATGGCGTTGTGGAAGAGGGCGTCAGCCCCTTTCCGCAGGAAGTGACCGGACAGATGCTGCGTAATATTCTGGACGGCGGAGCCGGAATCAGCGTTCTTTCCCGCTTGAACGGCATGAAGATGATAGTTGTGGACGCGGGTGGGGCGCATGATGCCCTGAGTGAGGATGAATATCCGAAACTCCGTAATCTCCGCCTTGCCAGAGGAACGGCCAATATGGCCCGCTCCTGTGCCATGAGTCCCGAGCATTGCGTCAAGGCTCTGCTGTATGGCATGGATACTGTGCGTTATGCCGTCGAACAGGGCGTGCGCCTTGTTGCTACGGGGGAAATGGGAATAGGAAATACAACGTCGGCAACTGCGCTGTTCTGTGCGCTGTATGGATTGGAACCGGAACATGTGGCCGGGCCCGGGGCGGGATTGAACGCGGCAGGAGTCCGGCACAAGGCGGAGGTCATCCGTCGCGCCCTGCAACTGCATCATGATGTGATTGAGGCGCGTGATATTCTCGGCATAGCCTCTGCCCTCGGCGGATATGAGATTATGGTTCTTGCAGGCGTTGTACTCGGCGCGGCAGAAAGTCATATTCCCGTTCTGGTAGACGGTTTTATTTCCACCTCTGCATACGCCGTTGCTCACGCTTTTTGTCCTGCCGTTGCGGAGTATTCCTTCCTTGCTCACGCCTCTGCCGAACCGGGCTATGTTCTGGTGATGGAATGTATGAAACAGAAGCCGCTGCTTCAGCTTGAGTTCCGCCTCGGTGAGGGAACGGGGTGTGCCGCGGCGTTTCCTCTGCTGCGGGCTTCCGCCGCAATTTACAATGAAATGGCCACGTTCAGCGGCGCAAATGTCACAGGAACAGTGACTCAGCCTGTTGCATGACGATATGACGTATCCCTTGGAAATGAAGCGGGCAAGCCGTGACTTTAAGGTACGGCGCGGCGTGCTGGGTATGCGCGACATGAGCCTGCGGGCCGTCGATACGGTTTCTCTGCATGTGGAACGGGGGGAAACTCTCGGTCTTGTGGGAGAATCCGGCTGCGGAAAATCTACGCTGGCGCGTATGGCCGTGGGGCTTATTGCTCCGAGTTCCGGGGAAGTGCTGCTCGACGGGCAATCTCTATCGTCATATGCTGCTGAAGAGCGTGCCCGCCGTATCCAGATGGTTTTTCAGGATCCCTTTTCCTCCTTGAACCCGAGGCTCAGAGTAGGAGCCTCCGTTGCCGAGCCGCTGCGTATGACCAGACCGGAGCTTTCCTCTGGACAGATAGAGGAAAAAGTATGCGCCATACTTGAGCAGGTGGAATTGCGACCGGAGCAGGCCCGGCTTTTTCCCCATGAGTTTTCCGGCGGGCAGAGGCAGAGAATTGCCGTGGCAAGAGCGCTGGTGGCGGATCCTGCGCTGGTGGTATGCGATGAGCCAGTATCCGCCCTTGACGCCTCCGTACAGGCTCAGGTGCTGAATCTGCTCCGGGACATGCAGGATGAACGGGGGCTTGGCTATCTGTTTATTTCTCATGATCTCGGCGTAGTCGGTTTCATGAGTCATCGTATTGCGGTCATGTATCTTGGCCGTCTTGTAGAACTTGCCGCCCGCGACGAATTGTTCAGGCATCCGGCGCATCCTTATTCCCAGGCCCTTCTTGCCGCAGCGCCGGGCAGAGGCGGAACACCTCTCAGCGGCGAAATGCCCAGTCCCTTTGATCCCCCCCAAGGTTGCGCCTTTCATCCTCGTTGTCCTTTTGTTCGTGATTTGTGTCGGGAACAGGCTCCGGAAGCAAAGGAAGAGGGAGGCCATATAGTGCGTTGTCATTATCCGCTTTAGAAGAAATTTATTTCATAATGTGTATTGTGAATGATTGCACATTTTAGAGAGCTGTATTATTTTTGTTGTGTCATGGGCCTTACGGCCTTTTTCACTCAAGGAGTCTATGTATGTTCAAAAAAGTGCCCGCTCTTGCCATATGCCTGCTTATGGCGTGTGGCGTCGAAGCCTGGGGCGCAGATACGCCTCCGGTTCGCCAGTCGAGGCCGGTTTATATGCAGTCGCCTGCCAAGGACGGCGCATATGTGCTTGAATTGCCCGGTTTGGTGAATGGGGAAAAACACGTCACCATAAGCGGGAAGGAAAAAACCATTTATGATGGTATTGTCATCCGTAAAAGCCGCATCAAGATGGACGGAACGATCGTTATTCCTCCTGCCGGCATATACACCACGGTGCGTTGCGGCAACTGGAAGCCCTTTGACAATGAAAAAATCTATGTCGGGCCTACGCCGTTCTATTACATCAATCAGCGTTCCGCCCGCACGGTGCTTCAGAATCAGGTGTTTCAGCTTGGCGAAGTAAAGCCCATGAACCCGAACAAAACGCGCGGGTGGGAACTTTCAGCCATTAATACCGACACGTATATGATGCCCGGAGTTCTGGACGCAGAATTCAAACTGGTCAAAACCACGGGTAACTATTACGGTTCTTCCTTCAAGGCAACCATGGGGCCGGATACGAACGACGGCGCCAACGGCAAGGCACTTGCTGCTAAAACCTATAACAAGCCCGGCTTCTATTCCATGACGGAAAGCGATTTTGCCGACACCAATATCATGGCTACCAGCGTAGCCGCCGGCGGTCGCACCTATGTCATCGTTGATGAGATTACTCCGGAAAGCGTCAAGGTGCGCGAAATGGGCACCGACAGTTGCACGGACGCCTGGATTTCTCCTGCGGAACCGCTCATCGCTTCCTATGCCAAGGGAGATAAGTTCACCATCGGCAACGCCACAGTGGAAGTCACCGCTGTGAACGCCGACAGCGTGAGCATCCGCCTGACCGAAGACGGCAAGAGCGTCGACAAGACCTTTGGCCCCTTCAATGCGGAAAACAAAGCAAAGTTGTTCATGTCTGAAAAGACGAGGGATCTGTTCTGGCTGCTGTCTCCCAGCGGTAAGGAAATAGTGTTCCTCAACGTGAACAACCCTGCCGGACCCTTTGCGGACGGCAAGGCTTCGCTCGTGGCATACAAGGATGTCATTGACGTGCAGGACGGCACAGAATGGCCGCTGGATACGCGCTTCTTGGCGCGTCCTGAAACTTGAGCGACCTGCACCTTTATCCACGAGATTGTTCTTGAAAACAAGGACGAAATCGAACTGGGTAAGACCAGCAACGTGTTTGCTGGACCGCAAGACTACTACAAGGTTGTTATTGACGAATACGACGGCAAGACCATTAAGGCCTGGCATCTTGAAGACAAGGACGGCAACAAGACCGGCAACCTTGCCGGCCGCAGTCAGGGTCAGCACATAGATGCCGTTGTCGGCGATCAGTGCCGTTCCACGGCGCACTTCTTCAGCCGTGTGAATTCCACGCTGCTGCGCGAAGCTACTGCCGCCGCGAACAAGTAGCCTGCTAAACTTTTTCAGGTCCATGACAAGGGGGGATTTTCCCCCCTTTTTTATTTCTGCTCAACGGACGGCGGAACAGAAAAGAATAAGGATTTTCCCGCAGGCTATGTTTTAACTAAAGTATTCCGCCTCTGAAATGCTTTACGGAGTCGATCAGGGCAAAGTTTTTTAGCGATGCTGGAGCAGCCGTACTTTACTTATGACTGCAAGCTCCTGCTGTGTTGTAAGAGCTGCGGGCCAGAATATGGCGTCTTGCCGACGAATATTTTCAAGCACAAAACGCTTAAACTTTTTTTGGCATATATTCTTTTTAAGCGTTGCGAATATTCGAAACAGGGCCAATCCAATTCCGCTTTTTCTTCGTGTATGATATGGCTGCCGCGCTATGTGCATGTTTATATGATAGTATCAGCTACTATAGCGCTGTGATAAAGCGTGGAGTTATCCCATAAGAATAACTCCACGTTTTATCAGGCTTGCCTCTTACTGAAATTGCGGAAAACTATATGACGACCACGGGCTTGATCAGGTCTCTGGGCTTTTCACGCATAAGCATGAGTGCCTCTTCAATCTTTTCAAAGCCGCTAAATCTATGCGTCAGCAGCAGGGAAAGATCCAGTCTCCCGAGACGTACAAGTTCTGCCAGCTTTTCCATACGTACTCTTCCGCCCGGCATGAGACCGCATCTGATGGTCTTATGGCTCATGCCGCAACCCCATTCGATGCGGGGGACGCCGATGCTGTCGCCACTGCCGAGGTAGTTGACGTTTCCGATGCAGCCGCCCGGCTTGAGCATGCTAATGGCCTGACTCATGGTATTGACGTCGCCGCCTGCGATAATCACGCGATCCACGCCGCGCCCGCCGGTTTTTTCCATCACCTGCTCGACGATGCTTCCGTCACGATAGTTGATGATATCTGTTGCGCCGTATTTCTTTGCCGCTTCCACACAGTTCGGACGGGAACCGACGGCAAACAGATTTGCCGCTCCGCGCAGAGCTGCTCCGGCAACGGCCATAAGACCGACGGGACCTATGCCGATGACCACTACGTCATCTCCGAACTGAACATCCGCCAGTTCCACGCCGTGGAATCCTGTGGGAACCATATCCGAAAGCATGGTGGCTTCCGCCGGGGAAACGCCTTCCGGCAGCAGGGCGAGGTTGCCGTCCGCGTCGTTGACATGGAAAAATTCGCCGAAAACGCCGTCTTTGAAGTTCGAGAATTTCCATCCGGCCAACATTCCGCCGGAGTGCATGGAATAGCCGCGCTGTGCCTCGCGAGAATTCCAGTCCGGAGTTATCGCCGGGATGATGACTTTGTCTCCGGGCTTGAAGTCCTTTACCAGAGAGCCGACTTCCACCACTTCGCCCACGCCTTCATGGCCGAGAATCATGTTGTGGCGTTCGCCGATGGCTCCTTCCCATACGGTGTGGATATCAGAGGTACAGGGAGCAAGCGCCAGAGGCCGGACAATGGCGTCCATAGGGCCGCAGGCAGGGCGTTCCTTTTCGATCCAGCCGACATTCCCGATGCTCAACATGGCAAAACCTTTCATGCAGATATCCTCCTGTCCTATGATTTTGATATGAGTATACGCCGGAATTTAATTCATGGTCAATATTTTTTTACAATTTTGAAAAATAAAAACTTTGGGCATAAAATCACTTTTTTTATGATGCTCTGATGGACTCTTGCCAAAAAAGGGATACAAAGGTACATATCGTGAGTTGCTGGAACAGGCCGTCATATCAGACGGTTCTCTTTTTTTCAAAATTGTAACACCTGTCCGTGTGCTTGCCGAAGGAGCGTTTCCATGCCCTCGTCCTATGTGCAGAAAGTCATCCGCAATGTGAAGAAGAGCAATCCCCATCAGCCTGAATTCATTCAGGCTCTCTGCGAGGTTCTTGAATCTCTTGAACCGTTGTTCGAAAAAGATCAGAAGTATCAGCAGAACGGGATTCTCGAACGTATCGTCGAACCTGAACGCCAGATCATGTTCCGTGTCGCCTGGACTGACGACAGAGGGCGTGTGCAGGTCAATCGCGGCTATCGTATTCAGTTCAACTCGGCCATCGGACCCTACAAGGGCGGCTTGCGTTTTCATCCCAGCGTGAATCTGAGTATTCTCAAGTTCCTCGGCTTCGAGCAGATTTTCAAGAACAGCCTGAGCGGACTTGCCATCGGCGGTGCGAAGGGCGGATCGGATTTTGATCCCAAGGGGAAATCCGAGGCGGAAGTCATGCGTTTCTGCCAGGCTTTCATGACGGAACTTAGCCGTCACATCGGGGCCACCATCGACGTACCCGCCGGAGATATCGGCGTCGGTGCGCGTGAAATAGGTTATATGTTCGGTCAGTACAAGCGGCTGACCACGAGTTTTGAAGGCGTGCTTACCGGTAAGGGCCTCAAGTGGGGCGGCTCTCTTGCCCGTAAGGAAGCCACGGGATACGGCAGCGTTTATTTTGCCGAAAACATGCTTAAAACACGGGGTAAGGGAATCGAAGGCTGCACGGCAACCGTTTCCGGTTCCGGTAACGTGGCCATCTACACCATCGAAAAGCTGTATCAGCTCGGCGCGAAACCCGTCACTTGCAGCGATTCCAAAGGAAGCATCTACCATCCTTCCGGAATCAATCTTGAAGTTCTCAAGCAGGTCAAGGAAGAGGAGCGCGCCTCCCTTTCCCGCTATGCCGAACTTTGTCCCGACGCCAAGTATATCCCGGTAAAGGACTACGAGAAGAACACGCATCCTGTCTGGGCTGTCCCCTGTCAGCTTGCCTTCCCCAGCGCCACACAGAACGAAGTGACGGGAGAAGATGCGGCAGCCCTGATCAAGAACGGTTGCCATCTGGTATGCGAAGGCGCCAACATGCCTTCCACTCCTGAAGCTGTCGACGCCTTCCTCAAGGCCGGAATCGCCTTCGGGCCCGGCAAATGCGCCAATGCCGGCGGCGTGTCCACCAGCCAGCTGGAAATGGCCCAGAACGCCAGTATGCAGGCCTGGACCTTTGAAGAAGTTGACGCCAAGCTGCGGAATATCATGGCCAATATCTTCAACGCCGCCCATAGCACGGCAGAGGAATTCGGCGTACCCGGCAACTATGTACTCGGCGGGAACATTGCAGGTTTCCGTAAAGTTGCCGACGCCATGATCGAACAGGGCGTCATGTAAGAACGTCGACGTTGCAGACCGTCAGCGCAGGTCGGCAACGAAATATGCTGCCGGGCGAGGAATATGCACGGGGCTGGAGGAATGTCTTCCGCCTCCGTACAGACCGGTCAGGCCCCCCTTCATATATGAGGGAAAACGCGCTGAACATACGCTTTGCCCGCACGACGCGGCGTTCTCTTCTTCGGGAACGCCGCGTTTTGTCTTCGTTCCTTTTCTTGCCCATATTGCGTTTGCTCCGTATTATGGAGCAGTTTGAGCGCATTCTCCAGAGAGTTTTGCTCCTGAAAATATCTGCGGGCAGAGCCCCGTGTTCTGGCTCGCAGCTTTTACGCCTCTGCCGGAGCCATACGCCGCACGTAAATTTCGGCTGCTCCGGCGTCGCGTCAGAGTCTCGCTTCGCTTGACTCCGGGAGCCTTTTCAAAACGAACATACTCTATATTTTCATATATCAGGAGTCTTCCATGCAACATGCCGATCTTTGTTCTCTTCTTCTGCATGCTCTGCGCTATGAACACTGGCTTCGTTTTCATTTCATGGACGATCCTGAATCCCCGGAAACGGAAGAAGGGATGGAAGCCGTTCTGCATGTGCCGGATGAGTGGCTGGAGCTGGAACGGCAGGAAGAACCGGAGCTTTTCCCCATCCTTGAAGAGTTGCAGGGCAACGTCCTGTCCATGGAAAGATCCCGTGACGCTGTGTTCCGTCATGTTGCGGGCTGTCTTGGGAAACATGCTGCGGATTCCGATTTTGAGGCGGAAATGTTCGAACTCGTGTCTGATCCTGATTTCCGGCGGGGTCTGGATCTTTTTCATGGCTGGGTGCAGGAACTGGCGGACGGCGAGGAACAGGTTGCGGCCGTTCATCCTTCAGGAATACCGCTGTTTTCCGAATGGGAAAGAGCCTTTCGAGCCTGGGCCGCCCGCCAGGCCATCGGCCGCGTGACCACCATCACGCCTTATGCCGACAAGCCGAAGGAGGAGCGTCAGGCATGATTCCTCCTGTTTCCGAACTGATCACACTCTGCCATCTTGTCCTTTCTTCAAGCTGCAAAGAGGGGGATATTGTTCTTGATGCCACGGCAGGAAATGGTCACGATGCGCTGTTTCTTGCTTCCCTTGTCGGAAGGGAAGGGCTTGTTGTTGCTGTGGATATACAGGAAGAAGCGTTGCAGGCCGCAAGGATGCTCCTGCGCGAAACGGGAATGGATGGAATTGTCCGTCTGTTGCACGGGGATCATGCGGAAATGTCCGCTCTTCTGAAGCGGGAAATGCCGGCAGACAGAGAGTTGAGCGCGGCGGTCTTCAATCTCGGTTTCCTGCCCGGAAGCGATAAGAGGATACGGACTTCAGCCGCATCCACAATAACGGCTCTGAATGCGGTATGGTCGTATCTTCGGGACGGAGGACTGCTGAGTGTGCATGCCTACGTCGGTCATGAAGGAGCTGCGGAAGAGGCCGCAGCCGTGGACGCATGGATGAAGGGGCTTGACTGGAAAAAAGCCAGAGTGACCGCCTGTCGGCAGCATAACAAGCCTTCCCGCTGTGAAACGCTGTATCTCGCGCGCAAGTTGAGCCCTTCTCCATAATGAGGAGAAGGGATATTCTCTGAATGGTATTCGTTAACGTTTTCGGCTTTGTTCTTACTTGATAAGACGGCTGCGCCGATAAGGCATATGCGGCATATATGCCGGTACATGACAGACCGGATCCTGCGCTCAGACATAGGGTGAACACGTTGTTGCTTCTTCCGAACGGCTCTGGATCGAAAGGCATATATGCCCCGATAAGGGCTCTTTTTTTTCTGGACGTACCCCGTATCGGAAAGAGCATTAAATGTCTCAAAAGGGCTTCTAGCAAGCTCAAAAAAAGTGTGTTTGTCATTTTCGTGAATCCGGGCTATACTCCGCGTGTTTTATGACATTTGCGCAAATTTGGCGTAACCTGTTCTGTTTCCGGGATTTTCCTCTGGTGGAAAAATGTTCTGCCTCTTCCCCGGCAGAATCGACAGGACATAAAGGATCGGAAGCCTTTCGGCAGGAGATTCTTTACGGCTGTTCAGCCATGACTTTATGCGGAACTTCTGACTTTCAACCTTCTCGGCATATGCCGCCGTGGGAACAACATGACGCAGGAACATCTGGATAACATTCCGAACGGCTCATCTTATAACGCCTCTTCCATTACCATTCTGGAAGGGCTTGCGGCGGTGCGCAAGCGTCCCGCCATGTATATCGGCAGTACGGATTCACGCGGGCTGCATCATCTTGTGTATGAAGTAGTGGACAACGCCATCGACGAGGCCATGGCCGGGTACTGTACCCATGTGGAAGTGATTCTGCACATGGACAACAGTATCACCGTACGCGACGACGGGCGTGGTATTCCGGTGGATATACACCCCAAACTCGGTATTCCTGCCGTACAGGTAGTCATGACCAAGCTGCATGCCGGCGGCAAGTTCGATAATGATGCCTACAAGGTATCCGGCGGTCTGCACGGTGTCGGCGTTTCCTGTGTGAATGCGCTTTCCGAATGGTTGGAAGTCACTGTGCGTCGGGACGGCAGACGCTGGCGGCAGCGCTATGAGCGAGGCAATCCTGTGACGGAGCTGATCAGCCTCGGCGAGGCGGAAGGACATGGCACAACGGTGCGTTTCCTGCCTGACGACCAGATATTTGAGACAACAGAATTTTCTTTCCCTGTACTTCAGAAGCGTTTTGAAGAACTGGCCTATCTGAACAGAGGGCTGAAAATCGTCTGTGTGGACGAACGCGCCAACGAGACGCACGAATACTATGCCGAAGGCGGCATACGTCAGTTTGTGGAAGATCTCAACAGTGGAGATCAGCCCATACACGGGATCATAGAGGGGAGCGGGATCACGGATAACGTGACCGTGGAGTTTGCCCTTCAGTATAATGACAAATACAAGGAAAATGTTCATACCTTTGCCAACAATATCCGCACCATTGAAGGCGGAACGCATCTTGCCGGTTTCAAGACCGCACTGACCCGCGCCATAAACGCCTATATCAAAACGCAGCCGGATCTTGCGAAAAAGCTCAAGGGAGAAACGCTTTCCGGAGACGATGTGCGCGAAGGGCTGACAGCGGTGGTCAGCGTCAAGCTGCCGCAGCCTCAATTTGAAGGTCAGACCAAGACCAAGCTAGGGAACAGCGAAATAGCGGGTATTGTGGCTGGTGTTGTGTATTCTGCGCTGGATACGCATTTTCAGGAAAATCCCAAGGACGCCAGAGCCATTATCAGCAAGGCTGTGGATGCGGCCCGGGCGAGGGATGCGGCCCGTCGTGCCAAGGAACTTGTACGGCGCAAGGGTGCGCTGGCAGACAACGCCCTGCCCGGGAAGCTGGCCGATTGCAGCAGCAAGAACCCTGAAGAGTGCGAGGTGTTCATTGTGGAAGGCGACTCCGCAGGCGGATCTGCCAAGCAGGGGCGCAATCCCAAGACTCAGGCCATTCTGCCGCTGCGCGGCAAGATTCTGAACGTGGAGCGCACACGTTTCGACCGTATGCTGGCCAGTCAGGAAATCAAGAACATGATCACGGCCATGGGTATGGGCGTGGGCGAAGATGTCGATTATGAGAAGCTTCGCTATCACAAGATCATCATCATGACCGATGCCGATGTGGACGGTGCGCATATCAGGACGCTGATGCTGACCTTCTTCTTCCGTCACTATCCCGACCTCATCCAGCGCGGGCATCTGTTCATCGCTCAGCCGCCGCTTTTCGGGATTAAAAAGGGGAGCAAGATACTGCGTTTTCTCAAGGATGAGAAGGCGTTGGAAGAATTCCTTCAGCAGCGTCTGACCACAGGCGTCAAGGCGGTCAACGCCTCCGGCCGCGAGTTCAGCGGGGAGGAATTTATTGCCATTCTCAATACGGTGGACGAACTTCAGAGCCGTATTCAGGATGCGGAAAACGCCTCTGTTTCCCGCGCGCTTTTTCTTGCGCTGCTCGAATTTGACGGCCCGCTGCCGAATGTGGAACATCCCGTGGAGCCGGAGGGCTTCAGCAGGTGGATGGCGGACAGGGAATACAGTGTCCGTCTGGAACGTGAGACCAATGACGACGGCGAAAGATATTTTCTTCTGTTTGAAAATGCCGGCGGGCATCGTACCCGTCTGCCGCTGGAGTTCTTTGCCGGACGCATTTATCGGGGAGGCAGACAGGCTCTGGACAGGTTGCATTCTCAGTGCGGCCCCTTCCCCTTCACGCTCAACGGCGGGGAAAGCAGCGTGCAGGTAGGCGACTTCTTCAGTTTGCAGGAAAAAGCCTACGATCTTGCCCGCAGAGGCTATGATATCCAGCGTTACAAGGGGCTTGGTGAAATGAACGCCGACGACCTTGCCCAGACCACCATGGAACCCGGCAAGCGTACGCTGCTTCAGGTTTCCATTGAGGACGCGCAGTCTGCCTCCGAGGCCATTGAGGAACTGATGGGGGATCGTGTGGAAGCCCGGCGGGAATATATTATCCGCAACGCGCTGGATATGGACGATCTGGATATCTGATCCGCATCTCAAAGGCATACGTCCCTTTCCCTCTTCTCCGACCCGGACGCCGGGAACCGTAAAGGAACAACACAGTGGAAGAACTGGAACAATATACTCCCATAGATATTGAAAAGGATTTACGTCAGTCCTATCTGGCCTATTCGCTCAGCGTCATCATCGGGCGCGCCATTCCGGACGCGCGCGACGGGCTTAAGCCCGTGCATCGCCGCATCCTGTATGCCCAGTCGCAGATGGCGAATACCTATACCCGTCCGCACAAGAAATGTGCGCGCGTCGTCGGTGATGTCATCGGTAAGTATCATCCGCACGGCGACATTGCGGTGTATGATGCTCTTGTGCGTATGGCGCAGGATTTTTCCATGCGCGATCCGCTGGAAGACGGTCAGGGAAACTTCGGCTCCATTGAAGGAGACAGTGCGGCGGCCATGCGTTACACGGAAGTGCGCATGTCCCGGCTTGCCTCCGAATTTCTGAATGATATCGACAAAAAAACCGTGGACTTCCGCCCGAATTACGACGGTTCGGAGCAGGAGCCGGTGGTTCTGCCCACCAAGGTGCCCAATCTGCTGCTCAACGGCTCGTCGGGCATCGCCGTGGGTATGGCCACCAATATTCCGCCGCACAATCTCGGGGAGCTGTGCGACGCGCTCGTCCGGCTCATCGACGAGCCGGAATGCACGGTGGAGGATCTCATCGATCTGGTGCATGGCCCGGACTTTCCCACTGCCGGTTTTGTCTATGCCGGGCAGGGACTGTTGGACGCCTACCGTACCGGGCGCGGCATTGTGAAGATGCGCGGCCGCGTGGAGGTGGAAGAACGCAAAAAAGGGCAGCAGTCCGTGGTGATCAGAGAGATACCCTACGGCGTGAACCTGGCCGTGCTGGTGACCAAAATCGCAGAGCTTGTCAACGATCATAAAATCGACGGCGTATCTGATCTGCGCAACGAATCCAACCGCAACGGTATCCGCGTAGTGCTGGATCTCAAACGCGGAACCATTCCGGATGTAGTCGTCAATTCCCTGTATAAGTACACGCCTCTGGAAAGTTCTTACGGCATCAACATGCTGGCCGTGGTGGACAATAAACCTCAGCTGCTGAATCTGAAAAGCGCGCTGACCTGTTTTCTGGAGCATCGGCGCGAGGTGGTCATCCGCCGTACGCGCTTCGATCTCGACAAGGCCAAGCTGCGCGCGCATATAGTGGAAGGCCTGCTCAAGGCTCTGGATGTTATTGATGACATTGTGGCGCTGATCAAGGCTTCTCCCACGCCTCTGGATGCCCGCAACGGCCTGATGGAACGTTTCGGCTTTTCGGATATACAGGCTCAGAGCATTCTGGATATGCGTCTGCAACGCCTTACCGGTCTGGAACGCGATAAGTTGCAGGACGAATTTGCCGAGCTTCAGCGTCTTATTGCCTACTATACGTCCATTCTTGAGGATCCCTCCGTGCTGCGCGGCGTGCTGCGCGACGAAACCAACGAAATCAAGGCAACCTATGCTTCACCCCGACGCACGGAAGTTCTCATGGACGAGCTGGGGGGCATAGATATCGAGGATCTTATTCCCGATGAGGATGTAGTCATTACCCTGTCGCGGCGCGGCTATATCAAGCGTACCACGCTTGCCAATTACCAGCAGCAGAAGCGCGGCGGCAAGGGCATTGCAGGTCTGCACACGGCGGATGACGATTTTGTCCAGGATTTTCTGACGACGACGAATCATCAGTATCTGCTGCTGTTCACCAACAAGGGACGTATGCATCAGCTCAAGGTGCATCAGGTTCCGGAAGGCAGTCGCACGGCAAAAGGCGTGCATATCGCCAATCTTCTGCCTCTGGAAAAGGATGAATGGGTAGCCAATGTACTGACGGTGCGTGAATTTGCGGAAGATCGCTATTTCCTGTTCACTACCAAGCGCGGCATGGTGAAGCGTTCAAGCGCGTCACTGTATGCCCGTTGTCGCAGGAGCGGGCTTATTGCGCTTGGAATGCGCGAGGATGACGAACTGATTGCCGTTCGGGAAATAGGCGAGGACGATCACATCGTGCTGGCCACGGCCAACGGTATGGCCATACGCTTTTCCGCTACGGATGTGCGTCCCATGGGACGCAGTGCGGCAGGCGTCAAGGGTGTGGGCCTGCGCCGCGGGGATACCGTAGTGGCCAGCCTGACACTGCGTCCGGAGGATCAGTCCACGGAGATCATGGCGGTTTCCGCTTTCGGCTACGGCAAACGCACCCGTGTGGATCTGTACCGGCTTCAGAGCCGGGGCGGCATCGGACTCATCAACTTCAAAGTCTCGTCCAAAACAGGGGACGTTATCGGAGCCATGCCCGTTACGGATTCCGACTCCCTTATTCTGCTGACGTCTACCAACAAGATCATTCGCTTGAGTGTGGACGAAGTAAGATCTGTGGGGCGTGCCACCATGGGCGTGCGTCTGGTACGGCTTGACGACGGCGCCTGTGTGGTCGGATTCGATACCGTTGCCGACAATTCCGGCATGGATGCGGATGAAAAGGATGAAAATGCCCCCGCGGTGACGCCGACGCAGGAAGACTCCGGAGCGGACGTGCAGTCATGAGCGACAACGCCGTTCTGCGCGCTCTGTTTCGCCTGTTGACCGTGCCTCTTTTTCTGTGCTGTCTTGCGGGCTGCGAGCCCTATCCGACAGACGATCTTGAGGCAGCCGGAGAGGCTGCGGCCGAGCTGGACTGGGCGCAGAGCGCCCGTCTGCTTCAGCGTTATCTGCGCGATGAAATGGACGAAACAAAACGCTGGGAGGCATGGAAACTGCTGGCTCAGTCTCATGAACGCATGGGAGAACGTCAGTGGCTGGTGGAAACACTGGAAAGCATGCTTCATGAGTATGAAAAAGATCCGGAGCGTCTCAAGTGGATACTGCGGGAACTGGGCACGGCGTATGAGTCTGTCCGGGCGTGGGACAGGGCTTCCGATACCTGGCTTCAGCTTTTGGATGTTGCGGAACTTTCCGACAGCGATGCGGCACGCCTGTATGAACATATGGGAATGTATTACCAGCGCGAACGCAAGTTCGATCTGGCTGAAGACATGTTTTCCATGGCTCTGGAATATGCGGAGGATACATACTTCAGCGCACTGTGTCGGTATCAGATAGCCTATACCTATTATCTGGAAGACAGATTTGATGAGGCTCTGGCTCTGATTGAAGAGATACTTGCTCTGCCGGAATATTCGGAACGCTTGAAAAAGGGCAGAAGAGACGGTTCTCTTTCACGGGAAGATGAACTGCTCGGTCGGGCTCTGCTGCTCAAGGGGGATATGCTGGAAACCAGGGAAAAAAAGGATGAAGCTCTGGCCTGCTTCAGACAGGCGGAAAACTGGTATCCCAATCCCGAAGTCACGCGCAAGCGCGAGGAGCTGTTGAGGGACAGGGAAAAGGTTACGCCCGTGATTCAGGGCAAATGACATATGGAGTGCGGAAAACATGAAACTTGGCATCATCAGATGTATGCAGACGGAAGATTATTGCCCCGGAACGACGGATTTTGCCTTCATCAGGGCGAAAAAAGGCGTTTTTGCAGATGTTGAGGGAGATATTGAGATTATCGGTTTTACCAACTGCGGCGGCTGCCCGGGCAAGAAAGTGGCGATGCGGGCGCGCGATCTGGTCAAGCGCGGCGTCGATACCATTGCCTTCGCTTCCTGTATCCGAAAGGGAACGCCTGTCGGTTATCCCTGTCCTTTTGCGGAAAAGCTGGAAGAACTTGTCCGCAAGGAAGCGGGAGAAGCTGTGACCTTTTTCGATCATACGCACTGATTGTCTTCAGAACGCGGCCTTCCGACAGAGAAGGGAAGGCCGCGTTTCTCCGGAAACTGAACGCCGTTTCTTTTTTACTGAAAATTTTTTCTGCCCTCATATGGCAGTATTCCGTCATAATATATTCCCTCTTCCGTCACTTTTGCCCTGACGACATAGACTTCCACACCTCGTTTAACTGCATTGAGGAAGGCCTCCGCATAGGCGGGGTCAATATAGTCTGCCGGCGCGAAACATCGTCCGTCCGGCCTCTGCGTCAGATAGAACATGGCGGCCCGACAACCTTCCTCTACCAGCCGGATCAGGGTTCCGAGATGCTTTGCTCCCCGCGAGCTGACGGCATCGGGAAAGGCCGCGACACCGTCTTCAACAAGAGTGACGTTTTTGCACTCCACCCAGAGAGGGGGAAGCGAAGTATCTTTTCCGGTAAAAAGTCCGTCCAGACGACTTTCCCCGCACACGGCTTCGCGCTTCAGCGCGTCATAGCCCCTCGTCCAGGGCAGAAGTCCCGTGTTAAAGGCGGCTTCCAGAAAGCGGTTGGGTACGGAGGTATTGACTCCGACCCAGAAGAAATTTCCCCATGCGTTTTCTGCCTGTCCTAGAGCTTCTACCGTCCATGCCAGTTTACGTCCGGGATTTGCGGCCGGAGAAAGCAGCACCGGGGAGCCTGGGCGCAGCAGCCCCAGCATGGAGCCCGTATTATTGGTATGGGCAGTCACGGTCACACCGTCCAGCTCTGCCAGAACGAAGAATCTTTTTTCCCGGCGGAGAAGGCGGGCGACACGACAGCCCGGAGGATAGGGAAGAAGAGCGGATACCGTCAATTTACACTCCTTTTGGAAACTGCTACCGTCGGAACTGTGGCCGGTGCGGCGCAAGCATGGGACAATCTGAAAAAGGAAACAAGTCCTGTGTGCTTTTCGCTTGTGTCCGCAGATGTCACAAGGCGACTTTGTGGTATGATCTCAGGCTCGGGAATCCTTGCCGGATAAGAATGGACAGGCGTTCGACAGAAAACGTTTATAAATAAAATGAGGATGTTATGAAATTTTCACAGCGCATGAATCTGTTCAAGCCCTCCGCAACACTGGCTCTGAACGACAGAGTTCTGGAGTTGCGTTCCAGCGGAGTGGAAATTGCAAATCTCGTGGTCGGCGACCCGGATTTCAATACGCCGGAGTTCATTAAGAACGCCGCGAAAAAGGCGCTGGACGAGAATTTTACGCATTATACGCCTGTTCCGGGCAGTAAGGAACTGCGCGAGGCCCTGACAGCCTATCTTTTCCGTGAGTATGGGGTGAAAGCCGGAACGGAGAACGTCGCCGTCAGCACGGGAGGCAAACAGGCTCTGTTCAATGTATTGATGAGCATTGTCGATGCAGGAGATGAAGTCATCATTCCCGTTCCTTACTGGACGAGTTACCCCGATATGGTTGCGCTGGCCGGGGCCGTTCCGGTTTTTGCTCCTTCGCCCGCATCACGGGGATTCCGTATCACTCCGGAAGATCTTGAAAAGGCAAGAACCTCCAGAACACGCGCTCTGATTCTCAACTCTCCTTCCAATCCCACCGGCGTAACCTATGACTCCGATGAAATGACGGCCCTTCTTGACTGGGCAAAGCGTCACGAAGTATTCGTCATCGCTGATGAAGTGTACGATCAGCTGGTATATCCTCCGGCTGTCCGGGCCAGTGCCTGCACCTGGTGGAAAGAAAATCAGGAACATGTGGCGATTGTCAATGCGCTTTCCAAGAGTTTTGCCATGACCGGATGGCGTATGGGGTACACGCTGGGACATGCGGATCTGATCCGGCAATGCATGAAGGTTCAGAGTCAGGTGACTTCCAACCCCTGCTCCATTACTCAGGCTGCCGCCAGCGCGGCTCTGAAGGGGGATTTCAGCGAGATGGCCGCCATGCGCGAGGCCTTCATGCGCCGCAGAGATATGGCCTGGGCGGAGATTTCTTCCTGGGACGGCGTGGTGTGTCCCCGTCCGGAAGGGGCTTTCTATCTCTTCCCGGATGTAAGCGCTCTGTATAATGAAAAAATGCCCGATGACGCCGCATTCTGCCGTTATATGCTGGATGAAGCCCGGGTTGCTCTGACTCCGGGTTCCGCCTTCGGCGATCCGCGCTGCGTGCGTTTTTCCTATTCTGTGGCGGACGACGTACTCGAATCCGCCCTTCACCGTGTGAAAAAGGCTCTGTACGCCTGATGGAGAATATTCATGTCTGAAGAGACTCGCGCCCTTCTTGACTGCACATATGCCTTTCCTCTTGCTCAGGAGCAGGTGCGGAATGGAGGGCCGTACGCACAAAGAGCGGCCGAGATGGCCTCCCGTCTGGCAAAGGAAGCCGGGACTCTGCCCTTTCTGACAATGCCCTATGCCTGGGATTTGAGTCTGAAATTAAAAGGGCATGCGGAATTTCTCCGCAGTTTCCGGCATATGCTTCTTCTTGGAATAGGGGGATCTGCACTGGGAGCGCGCGCCTTGCAGAAGGCCTTTGCACCCGGACAGGACAGACCCGGACACGAAGGTCCGTGGTTGTGGATTGCCGATAATCTGGATGAAGATGTCTTTGCCGCCATGCTGGACAGACTTCCCCCTGAAGAGACGCTCGTGCTTGTGGTCAGCAAGTCCGGCGGGACGCTGGAAACGGCTGCACAGTATCTTGCCGTACTTCCCTGGCTGAAAAAGCATCTTCCGGCAACATGGCAGGAGCATCTGTTCATGGTGACCGATGCCCAGAAAGGATTTCTGCGGGATGAGACGGACACTCACTTCCTGCGCTCTCTGCCCGTTCCCGAGTATCTTGGCGGACGCTATTCCGTGTTGTCCGCAGTGGGCCTTGTGCCGGCTCTTTTTCTCGGTATCAACTGGGCTGCGCTGCTGGACGGCGGATGCGATCTCGGACGCGGTCTGCTGGAAGCGGCCTCTCGACTTTCCGGGGAAGGTCTGGCGGCGCATCCTGCCTGGAAAATGGCCACATGGGCCGCTTTCTGGGCGGAAAAGGGCAAGAGTCAGCTCATCAATTTCTGTTACGAACCCCAATTGGCTTCTTTCGGCCCCTGGTTCTGTCAGCTCTGGGCGGAAAGTCTCGGAAAAAATGGCAGAGGAACCATGCCCCTTTCTGCCGTTGGAGCGACGGATCAGCATTCCCTGCTTCAGATGTTTTTGCAGGGCCCTGCGGACAAGGCCTGTCTCTTCCTCGGAAACCGCACGGAAGGAAGCGGGGCTGTCCGCCTTGCCGAAGGACAGCCAGAGCCGTGGAACTGGTTGTCCGGACGTTCTCTCGGCGAGATACTCGGCGCCGAAGCTCTGGCAACGCGTATGTCACTTGCCCGGGCTGGAATGCCGCTGATGTCCCTCGAACTGCCGGAGCCTTCTCCCTGGCAGGCAGGACGTATGATTGTTCTTCTTGAGGCGGTTACGTTGCTTACAGGCTGGCTTCTGGACATAAATCCGCTGGATCAGCCTGCTGTTGAAGAGGGGAAAAGACTGGCTCGCGCCAGACTTGACGCGCCGGGAACAGCGGACAGGGAACGCGATGCGCTGAAAGCCTTTGATGCGCATCCCCGGGAAACTCTGGAATTTTGACCTTGCCGGCCCTGAAAAGGGCCGGCGTTCATGGAGCAGGCGTGTTCAAGCGCAAAAACAGACGGGAGGAATCAGGCTTTGGTTCACGCTATCTCCCGTTCGGATTCGCCCGTTTTTTCTCCTGGTTTTTTCTGCTGCTCATTCTTGCCAGCAGCGTGTTTCTTGCCCTGTTTGTGGCAAGGGCCACGACGTCCACCCTGCTGGACAGTCAGGAGGATTATGCGCTTTTGCTCGCGGAAAATCTGAATAAACAGATATTCAACCGTTTTACGCTGCCGGTTACTGTCGCTTCCGGTCGCGTACGGCTTGGAGATCCGGAGCAGTATCAGCTTCTTGATGATGTCGTACACTCGCTGCTTCACGGTTTGCGTGTACAGACGATCCGCATTTATAACAATGAATATGCGGTAACTTATTCTACAAATAAGGATGAAGTACGGCGTACAGATCTCTATACGCAGGGGGTGCCGGAAATATTCCAGGGCGCGCATCATCATTTTGATGTTCTTTCAACCATGTCCTACTTTCAGGCCATGCTGCGTCCGCGTCTGCCGGAGGGGAGCTTTCAGCTAAGGACTGTCTATCCCCTTAAAATAAACAGAGAACTTTATCCGAATATCAGCGAGGAAGACGCTGCCACCGTTCTTGGAGCCCTGGAAGTCATTCAGGACGTGAGTAATCACTATCAGATTTCCATACGCAATCAGTGGCTGATCATGGGCGGTTTTCTTATTTCCAGTCTTGTGCTGTTTACCCTGCTTCACATGGTGGCGCGTAAGGCGGAAAAAGTTATTGCCGAACGCATGGAACGCAATCTCCAGCTTGAAGCGGAGCTTCATCAGAGCGAAAAGCTGGCAAGTATGGGGCGCATGGTGGCTTCTATCGCCCATGAAATACGCAATCCTCTGGGAATTATCCGTTCCAGTTCCGAATTTTTACTGCGCCGGGAAAATGCTGTGCAAGATTCCAGCAGACCGATTCTGGAAGCCATTTATGACGAATCCTGTCGTCTTGGCTCCACGGTGAATGATTTTCTGGATTATGCGCGCCCCCGTCAGCCGCGCAGGGATATGGTCAATATGACCGATGTGGCTCATAAGGCGGTCAGCTTTCTCACAGGAGAATTTCAGAAGCGCAATATTGAACTTGTGGATGAGCTTCCGCAGGAACTTCCTGTACTCGGGGACGGAGATCTTCTGTATCGGGCAGTTTATAATGTGCTGATTAATGCGCTTCAGGCTACGGACAGGGATGGCCGGGTGATCATGCGCGGTCAGGTGCGGGAAAACGGACAAACAATGCTGGAAGTCATGGACAGCGGGCCCGGTTTCGCCGATGATTGCCAAAAAGCCCTGGATCCTTTCTATACGACAAAGGATAACGGAACAGGTCTCGGTCTGCCCATAGTCCAGAGTATCATCACTTCCCATGGCGGTAAACTTGAGCTTGAAAACGGAAAGGAGGGGGGAGCCGTGATCCGCTTTATTTTGCCCTCTGCGTCATCCTCTCAGATGTAAGGTATCTTCCCGGACGTACAGAAAATCGGAAACAATGTCGTGAGGACAGCCTGACAAGACTTTCAGGAGTATGGGCCATGAGTGAAAAACCCCGCATCTTAATACTGGACGATGAAAAAAACTATCTGCTGGTGCTGGAAGCTCTGCTCAGTGATGCCGGGTACGCCGTCACATCCATAAATGATCCGGAAATGGCTCTTTCTTACCTCGAAGAGGCTGAAGTCGATGTCGTCATTACCGATATGAAGATGCCGAAAATATCCGGGATGGAAGTTCTCCAGCAGATCAAGCGCAGCTCTCCCGGTATTCCCGTGTTGATTATGACGGCCTTCGGTTCCATAGAAAGTGCCGTGGAAGTCATGAAATATGGAGCCTTTGACTATATTACAAAGCCGTTTGCCAATGATGAGCTGCTGCTTTCCGTGCATAATGCCGTCGAATTATCCAAGGCCCATCAGCAATACCGTATTTTGCAGGAAAGTCTGGAAGAACGTTACAATACGCATCAGATTATTGGAAAATCGCCGGCCATGCGCGAGACGCTGAGCATTGTGGATCGTGTTTCCGCCAGTCGTTCTACAGTGCTGATTACCGGGGAATCCGGTACGGGAAAGGAACTTGTCGCCCGTGCCATTCATTTTTCTTCCCCGCGCAAGGATGAACCCTTTGTTGCCGTGAACTGCATGGCTTTTAATGCCGGGGTACTTGAAAGCGAGCTGTTCGGCCATGAAAAAGGCTCCTTTACCGGAGCTGTTGCCATGAGACGGGGCCGTTTTGAACAGGCGGATCGCGGAACTCTTTTTCTTGATGAAATAGGAGAGCTTCCTCCTGATCTTCAGGTTAAGCTGCTGCGCGTACTTCAGGAGCGCGTGTTTGAACGGGTAGGGGGAACGGAACCTGTCAAGGTTGATATCCGTATTGTTGCTGCAACGAACAAAGATCTGGCAAAAATGGTGGAGGAAGGAACGTTTCGGGAAGATCTGTATTACAGGTTGAACGTTGTACAGATTCATATTCCTCCTCTGCGGGAGAGGCGCGAAGATATTCCTCTGCTGGTGTCTCATTTTATTGCGCAGGTCGCTTCCGAAAACGGTATTCCTCCCAAAAGTTTTACTCAGGAAGCACAAAATTATCTGTCCGGCTATGAATGGCCGGGAAATATTCGCCAGCTTCAGAATGTTATTGAACGCTGTATGGTGATGATTCCGCGAGATGTCATTGACGTGGATGATCTTCCTCCGGAAATACGCGATGAAGAATCTCAATTCAAAAGCGCGGTGGACTTGCTTCCTGTAGAACTCAATCTCGCAGATACTCTGGATAAGATTGAAGCGGCCCTGATTCGGCGAGCTTTGGTGCGTGCGGACTTTGTTCAGGCCCATGCGGCGGATTTGCTTGGGATCTCCCGAAGCCTCATGCAATATAAATTGAAAAAGTACAATATAAGCGGTCACTGAGCTTTTCACACCTGCTAAAACGTTTTGCTCCTGAAAAAATTTGCTTTTCAGGACTTCCCGGTTCCTGTCTCGCGGGCTTTATGACTCTGCCCCGCTGCTCTGCTGTACACGTCCGAATGCCCTGCGTGTCGCCCTGTGGAAGCTGCGCCGAAAATACATTGAGGCTGCTTCGACGTCGTGGAGAGTCTCTCTCTCTCTCTCTCTCTCTCTCTCTCTCTCCGTTTAACTCAGAGAACCTTTTCAGGGAATCTGCTTCAGATTTAAGGCAGAAGATTGCTCCCCGGATATGAGGGGCAATCTTTTTCATATAAAAACAGGGGTGTAAGCGTGGCGTATGTTTGGATGGATAGATATGCTAGACCATAACGCCGGAACTTTTGGAATTGGGAATTGATTTAGAAGAGTTTTATATGGGAGTTTTCAGAGCAGATTTTACAACGCCTAATACGGTTATTTGGTATTCATCTGTGAGTATAAATGAGCCTAAACCAGATTTTCATAACCCCAATATCTTATTTCCTTGTATGAAAAAATAGTTATATCTTAAAAACTGATCGCTATGTATAGAAATACTTTTTTATCTGTTATGTTTCTTGCGTGTTGTTTTAATGGTAGTCTTTGTGCACAAAGTGATGCACAAATTTATGAAAGGACTTGTGATGCAAAGACTTATCCTTTTTCAGACCCATCTCCAGTTGCGACACCTAATAATTCTTATTATCCTTATTTCCGCTTTGATGGTTTTTCTATGCAAGCGCAGGAGAAGCAGTGGAAAATGGTTGTTTTGGAAAATGATTATGTGAAACTAACTGTAACTCCAGAAATCGGAGGGAAAATTTGGGGAGCCATAGACAAAGTTAATAATAAAGAATTTGTTTACACTAATGGAGTCGTGAAATTTCGTGATGTGGCAATGAGAGGACCCTGGACATCGGGAG